>JBAPYB010000171.1:0-3882 GCA_049284515.1 Thermoanaerobaculia bacterium | reverse complement strand
TCGCGCCGTCCATCTGCGCCGCACCCGTGATCATGTTCTTCACGTAGTCGGCGTGGCCCGGGCAGTCCACGTGCGCGTAGTGGCGCTTCTCGCTGGAGTACTCCACGTGCGCCGTGGCGATGGTGATGCCGCGCTCGCGCTCCTCCGGCGCCTTGTCGATCTGGTCGAAGGCCACGAAGCTGGCCAGACCCTTCGTGGCCAGAACCTTGGTGATCGCCGCCGTCAGCGTCGTCTTGCCGTGGTCGACGTGACCGATCGTCCCGATATTGACGTGCGGCTTCGAACGGTTGAACTTTTCCTTGCCCATGATCTCTCCTAAAGTTCCTTAGCCGGCGGCCTTGGCCACGACCTCTTCACTGACGCTCTTCGGCGCCTGTTCGTAGGAAGCGAACTGCATCGTGTAATTGGCGCGCCCCTGCGACATCGACCGCAGGTCGGTGGCGTAGCCGAACATCTCCGACAGCGGCACCTTGCAGGTGATCACCTGGGCGTTGCCCCGCCCCTCCATGCTGTGGATGCGGCCGCGCCGCGAGGTGATGTCGCCGATGATCTCGCCCATGTAGTCCTCGGGCGTCACCACCTCCACCGCCATCACCGGCTCCATCAGCACCGGCCGCGCCCGCTTGCAGGCGTCCTGGAAGGCCATGGAGCCGGCGATCTTGAACGCGATCTCCGAGGAGTCCACGTCGTGGAAGCTGCCATCGTAGAGGTCGACCTCGACGCCGGTGCAGGGGTAGCCCGCGAGCGGCCCCGTCTCCAGGGCCTCCTTGATGCCCTGGTCGATCGGCTTGATGAACTCCTTGGGGATGACGCCGCCGACGATCTTGTTGTTGAAGACGTAGTCCGCCTCGGCCGTCGGGCGCATGCGGATCTTGGCGTGGCCGAACTGGCCGCGGCCGCCCGTCTGTCGCACGTAGCGCCCCTCGCCCTCCGCCTCCTGCGTGATGGTCTCGCGGTAGGCCACCTGCGGCTTGCCGACGTTGGCGCCGACGTTGAACTCGCGCACCAGGCGGTCGGTGATGATCTCCAGGTGCAGCTCGCCCATGCCGGAGATGAGGGTCTGGCCCGTGTCCTTGTCCGTATGGACGCGGAACGTCGGATCCTCCTGCATCAGCTTGCCGAGAGCCATGCCGAGCTTCTCCTGGTCGGCCTTGGTCTTGGGCTCGATCGAGACCGCGATCACCGGCTCCGGGAAGTTCATCGCCTCCAGCACCACCGGGTGCTTGGGATCGCAGATGGTGTCGCCCGTGGTGACGTTCTTCAAACCCACGGCGGCGGCGATGTCGCCCGCCCACACCTCGCTGATCTCCTCGCGCTTGTTGGCGTGCATCTTGAGGAGGCGGCCGATGCGCTCGGTGCTGTTCTTCTTGGAGCCGAGCACCGAGTTGCCCGTCTCGATGTGGCCGGAGTAGACGCGGAAGAACACGAGCTGGCCGACGTACGGATCGCTCATGATCTTGAACACCAGGGCCGCGAACGGCGCGTCGTCGTCGGCCGGGCGGGCCACCTTCTGGTCCTTGTTGGGGTCCATCCCCTCCATCGCCGGGATGTCGAGCGGCGACGGCAGGTAGTCGATGACGGCGTCGAGCAGCGGCTGCACGCCCTTGTTCTTGAAGGCGCTGCCACAGATGACGGGCTGCACCTTGTTGGTGATCGTCGCCCGCCGCAGGGCCGCCTTGAGCTCGGCGTTGGTGACCTCCTCGCCCGAGAGGTACTTCTCGAGGAGCTGGTCGTCCGTCTCCGAGATCACCTCGACCATCTGCTCGCGCATCTTGTGCGCGGCGTCGAGGTACTCCTCGGGGATGTCCACGAGCTCGTAGTCGGCGCCCAGCGTCTCGTCGCGATAGAGGATGCCCTTCATCTCCATCAAGTCGAGGATGCCCTTGAAGTGCTCCTCGCGGCCCCAGGGGAGCTGGATCACCACGGGATTCGCCGCCAGGCGGGTGCGCATCATGGAGACCGTGCGCTCGAAGTCGGCGCCGATGCGGTCCATCTTGTTGACGAACGCGAGGCGGGGCACGCGGTAGTGGTCGGCCTGGCGCCACACCGTCTCGGACTGCGGCTCGACGCCGGCCACCGAGTCGAAGCAGGCGACGGCGCCGTCCAGCACGCGCAGCGACCGCTCCACCTCGGCTGTGAAGTCGACGTGGCCGGGGGTGTCGATGATGTTGATGCGGTGGTTGATCCCGTACTTCGTCCAAAAACAGGTGGTGGCAGCGGAGGTGATGGTGATGCCGCGCTCCTGCTCCTGCACCATCCAGTCCATGGTGGCGGTACCCTCGTGCACCTCGCCGATCTTGTAGTTGACCCCGGTATAGAAGAGGATGCGCTCGGTGGTCGTCGTCTTCCCGGCATCGTTGTGGGCCATGATGCCGATGTTGCGCGTATCCTTCAGAGAAACTTGCCGTGCCATGATCTGACTTCTTTCGCTTTCGTCGCAGCCAATATCGCTAAATAGGGGTCGCTGGTCGGTTCGGTCGTCTCGGCGGGCAGCTTCTACCAGCGGTAATGGGCAAAGGCCTTGTTGGCCTCGGCCATGCGGTGCGTGTCTTCCTTCTTCTTGATGGCGCCGCCGCGGTTCTCGGAGGCGTCGAGCAGCTCGCCGGCGAGGCGGGCGCGCATCGTCTTCTCGCCGCGCGACATGGCGGTGGTGATGATCCAGCGCATGGAGAGCGCCAGCTTGCGAGAGGGGCGCACCTCGACGGGGACCTGGTAGGTCGAGCCGCCGACGCGCCGGGACTTCACCTCGACCGCGGGCTTGACGTTCTCGATGGCCTTCTTGAAGACCTTCATCGGATCGTCGTTGGTCTTCACCTTGATGGCGTCCAGAGCGGCATACAGGATGCGCTCGGCCACCGACTTCTTGCCGTCCTTCATCACCACGTTGACGAACTTGGTGACGAGCTGCGAGTTGTAGAGCGGATCCGGCAGGATCTCGCGTTTCGGGACTTCTCTCCGCCTGGGCATGTCTCGATAGCTCCTGTTTTCCCTTGCCAGCGCTTAGGACTTCGGCCGCTTGGCACCGTACTTCGAGCGACCCTGCCGCCGGTTCTGCACGCCGACCGCGTCGAGCGTGCCCCGGATGACGTGATAGCGAACCCCCGGGAGGTCCTTCACACGGCCGCCGCGGATCAGCACGATGGAGTGCTCCTGCAGGTTGTGGCCGACCCCCGGGATGTAGGTGGTCACCTCGATGCCGTTGGTCAGGCGCACGCGGGCCACCTTGCGCAGCGCCGAGTTCGGCTTCTTGGGTGTCTGGGTATAGACGCGCACGCAGACCCCGCGCTTCTGGGGCGAGCCCTGCAGCGCCGGGCTCTTCGTCTTGGATTCCGCGCGGTCACGTCCCTTGCGCACCAATTGATGAATCGTAGGCATGCGTCCAGATCTCCTCGACCCGATGTTTCCTCGCTGGTTAGCGATATTCCCCACGGAGTGACAAAAGCCCGTCACCCACACGAAGATGGGTTGACGGCCCAAACTCCGGCCCCGAACCGTGTTCAGGGGATGTCTTCGGCTTGAAGACTTGTAACCGCCCCCGTCCCAGGCGGGACCATCGGCGGTGTAGAACCCGCGGAGTCTAATGGAGAAGTCAACCGCGAGTCAACACCCTCGCGGTACCGGACCTACCCAGGTCACCAGCGGGACGCGCAGTATAGCCGGAGACTCCCTCCTCCGCAAGGGCCGGCGGTCTGAGCCCCCTACCGAGCCAACTCCAGCCTTCGGCGGGGCACTCACCTCTCCAGCCCGATCCGGGCGTCTGCGCGGAGCATACAACTTTTGGGGGCCGGGCGCTATTCCTGGGCTCAGGTCACCCGAAGACTCCGTGGACGCTAACTGTCTCGGGTAGGGGCGGGTCTGGCCGGTCGGGAGGGGGCGCGACCC
>JBAPYB010000170.1:0-5828 GCA_049284515.1 Thermoanaerobaculia bacterium | reverse complement strand
GGCCGGAGTCGCCGGCGCGGCGGGCTCTTCCTTGGTGCCGCCGCCGCAGCCCACGAGCGCCAGAACGGCGCAGAGCGCCACGAGCCACAAAAGTTTCCTACTCATACGAGAGCCTCCTTGTTGGATGTCTTGAAGCGAATGACAGTTCGCGAGTGATTGGCCGGCGCGCCGCCGCGGAATCCCGCAGCGGCGGCGCCGGAGATGGAGAATCATACCTGAGGTTGCTTCAGCGGCCTCCCGCCGACCTGGATGCCGCCGCCGAAGGCGTTCCGCCTCCCGGCCCGGCGATCGTCGCGGCCGGCCGGCGGCCACCTCCCGAGATCGACCAGATGTGGTCGCGCAGCGCCGTGGTCACGTTCTTGACGTCCGCAAGCCAGGCGTTCATCTCCGCCTCGGACGAGAAGTAGTGCAGGATCTGCTGCTTCTGCGCGGCGAACGCCGGATTTCCCAGCATCGCCGGCACCGGCGACATGAATTCGCCGGGCTTGGTCTCGGGGAAGAAGTTCGGCATGCGGGTGCCCGGAATCCAGTGCTGCGGATTCTGGATCCACGACGGCACCCAGTCGTAGCGCAGGCGGTCGTGCGCCATCAGCAGGGAAGGCGCGAGATCGCCCTTGGAGCCGCCCACCGAGGCCGCGGCCTCCGCTCCCGCCGGATGGCAGCGGGCGCACTGCAACATGGAGAACACGGCGCCGCCCACGGCCAGGCTCTTCGGGTCCGGCGGCGCCGGCTCGGAGAGGAACGGGCGCTGCTCCTCGCGGGCCGCGAAGTAGGAGACCAGGGCGTTGGTCTTGTCGTCCGGGAAGCTGAAAGTCGGCATGCGCACCGTCAGCCACGGGCGGGTCCGCACCTGGCTGGGATCGTGGAGGAAGCTGAACAGCCAGGCGCTCTGCACCCGGGCGCCCTCGGCCGCCAGGTTCGGCGGCAGCAGGCCCGAGACGTCGGGATTGGCCTGCCCCTGCTCTTTGAGCACCTGCTGGAACAGGGTCTTGATGGCGTGCCCCTCGCCCTCGATCAGATGGCAGCCCTGGCAGTTGTAGCGGGTGATGAGCTTGCGCCCCTCCGCCAGCGCCGCCGTGCGCGGATCGGTGCCCGCCTTGCGGGTGGCGATGGCCGTCTCCTTGGTGAAGCCCATGACGTTGGAAAGCACCGACTGGGCCTCGCGCTGCGACATGCCGAAGTTCGGCATCTTCAGCAGCTCGTTGTAGTCCTTCACCGCCTCCTTGCCCTCGTCCCACATGCGCGGACGCAGCAGCTTGTTGTAGATCCAGTCCTGCCGGGTGTGCGGCACCTCGTGCACGTGGCCGAAGTCGAGTTGGTGGAGCGGCTTCGAGCCTTCCGCGGTGAGCTCGGTGCCGATCGGCTTCAGGTTCTCGAAGCCCTTGATGTCGTGACAGCCGTAGCAGCCGTACTTGCCGACCGTCTGCTCGCCGAGGTAGACGTTGCGCTCCTGGTCGGACATCGCCGCCAGCTTCGCCTTGCTGCGGTCCTGGGTGTAGAGGTTGGTGAGGTACGCCATCGCGAGCTGGTCGCGCAGCTTGGGATCGACGGCCGGCAGTTGCAGGTTTTCATACTGCGGATCGTGGTTCGGCGTGTCGAGCAGGTACGCCGTCACGTCCGCCGCCTCCTGGTCGGTGAGGCGGAGGTTCGGCATGTTGGTGTCCGGGTAGTACTGCTTGGGGTTCTTGACCCAGGCGTAGACCCAGCCGCGGGAGACCTTGCTCCCCGTCCGCACCAGGTTGGGACCGTGCAGGCGATTGATCACCGGGTAGTAGTCGTCGCGTTTGGCCTTGCCGTCCAGGAGGTGGCAACCGCCGCAGCCCACGGTCTCGAACACGGCCTTGCCGCGCGCCGGATCGCCGGCCGGCACGCTGGCGTCGTCGTAGGCCGGCTTCTCCGACTTCGCCCACAGGTAGGAGACGAGGCCGACGATCTCCGCCTGCTGGCGCTTCTTGTTGAGCTCGCTGGCGGTGTTCTCCTGGTTGAAGAAGTGCGGCATCCAGGTCGTGGGATGGAAGTTGCGCGGCGCCTCGATCCACTTGTAGGCCCAGCCGGGATTGGTCTTGCCGGCGATGCGCAGCAGCGACGGGCCGGCCTTGCGCAGCCCCGTGAAGCCCGGCAGGTTGATCGTGTGGCAGCCATAGCAGCCCATGTGGGCGATCAGCTCGCGGCCCACCTCCTGGGTGTCCGACTTCGCCGTCCAGACGCCGCCGGCGTGGCAGTTGACGCAGCCCGACTCGGACAGGTTGCCGGGAAGGATGGGATAGTCCAGGAACTGCGGCTCTTTCCATCCCCATTTGTGCTCCCAATCCTTCCGGGTCTCCTCGATCTTCTGCTTCGACTGCGGATCGTTCGAGGCCAGCAGCGGCAGGCTGTGGCCGGCGCGCGCGAAGTCGGTGGCGCGGTCAAGGCCGCCGTGGCAGATGGTGCAGCCGAAGCGGGTGTACGGGTGGGGCGAGCCGTCGCCCACGAACAGGTCGAGCCGCGGATGGGAGCGGAACGGCTCCTTCCAGTCCGTGCCGTCGAAGCCCGGACGATTGGACGCCACGTGGCAGGTCAGGCAGCGGTCGACGCGGTCGACGGTGGTGAAGTTGATGTTCTGGTAGAGCCCCGGCAGGATCACCTGCTCCACCTTGAGGCTCGGCCGGACGAAGTCCATCATCGGCGCGTTGAGGAGGAAGTAGTCGACGCCCTTGCCGAGGTTGGCGATACGCGTCTCGATGCCGTCGACGCCGCTCTGCAGGTCCTTGAGCTTCTTCTCCGCGGCCGTCAAGACGGCCTGCTTGGCAGCCAGGCGGCTCTGGGCGTCGTCCATGGCGTCCTGGGCCCGCTCCTTGTTGCGCTGGGCGGTGTCGTAGGCCGCGCGCTTCTCCGCGAGGGTCTTGCCCGGCCCGGCGGCGGCCTGCTCGCCCTTCTGCAAGGCGATGTCGTATTGGAACTTGGCGGCGTCGCCCTCCGCCTTGGCCTTCTTCCAGGCCACGTCCGCGTTGTAGTAGTCGGACTTCCGGTCCTTGAGCTCCTTCTCCAACTGGTCCAGGTCGCGGTGGTGCTGGTCGAGGTCCTTCTGCGCCTGCGCCACCTCCTGCTTGAGCTGCGCTAGCTCGTTCTGGTTGAGCCGCTGCTTCTCGGTCTCCGCCTCGCGGACCAGCTTCTGCCGCTCCAGGCTGCGGAACTCGGACTGGATCCGCTTCCACGGCTGGGCGTAGTCCGCGAAAGCCATCCATAGCGTCACCGCCAGGAGCCCCAGGGAGCTCAGGGCGAACACCATGTTCATGCGACCGAAGTTGTAATGACGGTCAGGACGCTTTTCGGGCGGCGTCTTCGGTGGAGTCAACTTGGAGCTCCTAGTCTAGATATTGAAGAAGTACTCCTGGACGTGGACGAAGTATTTCAGGTTGAACAGCCACCGGCAGTACATCTTGATGGGCAGCAGCATCATGAAGAGGAACAGGGTGACGCCCACGTAGTAGCGGGGCGGCCCCATCTTCTCGTAGTACTTCTTGAACCATCGCGTCGACTTCAAGAGCACGGGCAGGGCGAAGAAGTAGAAGCCGATGATCAGGATGCCCGGCAGCTCGCGCAGGAACCAGTTGCCCGGCAATCCGATGTGCAGGAGCTTGATCCAGAAGTATTCGGAGAGGTCGACGTTGACCAGCGCCTCGACCTTGTTCTGGTCCCAGAACTCGAAGGGGCCGAAGAAGTTCCAGTTCGGGCCGCGCAGGAAGGTGCCGATGACGATCATCTGGCTCCACAGCACCAGCCAGCCGAAGAGGAACAGGGCGATCTCCACCCGGCGCTCGCGGAACGTGAAGTAGCCGTTCCCCTTGGGGTTGGTGTCGATGTAGGGGATGGCCATCAGCCCGACGATGATGAGCCCGGGCAGCACCACGCCGGCGAGCCAGGGATCGAAGTAGACGAGCATCTCCTGGAGGCCGAGGAAGTACCACGGCGCCTTCGACGGGTTGGGCGCGAGCGCCGGATTGGCCGGCTCCTCCAGCGGCGCGCGCAGGGCGATGGACCAGATGACCATCACCACCGTCAGCACCACCATGCAGATGAACTCCGAGAAGACGAGGTCCGGCCAGGTGAAGATGCGGTCTTCCACCTCCGTCTTCTCGAACAGCGGCTCGCCGTGGGCCACCCGGACGTCGTTCGCCGTCGCCTTGTACATGGCGAACCAGACGAAGAAGCCGACCAGGAAGACCATCATGACGATCGGCACGTTGTCCGCCTTGGCCACGATCAGGTAGAAGTTCGGATCGAGCAGTGACACCAGGAAGAAGAAGGTGCCGGCGGCAAGCAGGATGAGGCCGCCGCGCTTCGACCACAAACCCTTCGAGCGGAGCATGAACGCGAAGGCGAGCAGCACCAGCGTGAACGACCAGTACGGGTAGGCCAGGACGTTGATCGCGTGCTTGATGAAATCCATGGCTTCCTCCGCCTAACTCGGTCCCGAGATGCCGCCGTCCTTGCGGACGCGCCAGAAGTGCACGGCGATGAGGAAGGCCGCCACCAGCGGGATGCCCACACAGTGGAGGACGTAGAACCGGATCAGGGTCGCGCCGCCGATCGTCCGGCCGCCGATCAGCGCGAAGCGGGCGTCGCTGCCGGCGTGAATTAATCGTTGTCCTCCCAGCTTGAGGAAGGCGGCGCCGGGTCCCTCGTTGCCTAACAAGGGCGTCGCCCGGGCCATGTTCGAGCCGACGGTGATGGCCCAGATGGCGAGCTGGTCCCAGGGCAGCAGATAGCCGGTGAAGGAGAGCAGCAGCGTCAGCACCAGCAGGATGACGCCGACGTTCCAGTTGAACTCGCGGGGCGGCTTGTAGGAGCCGGTCATGAACACCCGGAACATGTGCAGCCAGACGGCGATCACCATGGCGTGAGCGCCCCAGCGGTGCAGCTCGCGCATGATGCCGAAGGCGGCGGCCTCGCGCAGGTCCACCATGTCCACCCAGGCGTATTCGACGGTCGGCCGGTAGTAGAACATCAACAGCAGGCCGGTGATCGTCTCCAGCAGGAAGAGGAAGAAGGCCGTGCCTCCCATGCACCAGGTGTAGCTCATCCGGATGCCGGACTTCTTCACCTTGATCGGGTGCAGGTGGAGCACCACGTTGCCCAGCATGGCCAGGGCGCGCTTGCGGTTGTCCGTCGGGATGCCCACCCGGAAGATGGACTTCCAGACCTGGGTCTTGGTGATGCTCTTCTGCAGATCGATCATCGAGTCCTCTTAAGGTATCAGGCGGCCGGGATGAAGGCGCTGGGGTCTTCCCACTGGCCCAGCTCGTACTGGAACTTCTGGGACTTGTCGACGACGATCTGGCCGTCGTCAGGGCTGATGAAGATGCGGGCGCGCTCCAGCGGGCGAGGCGTCGGCCCCTCGAAGTTGATGCCGCTCTTGTAGTAGCCGCTGCCGTGGCAGGGGCACTTGAACTTGTTCTGCGTGTCCAGCCAGGCCGGCGGGCAGCCGAGGTGGGTGCAGATGGCGATCAGGGCGTAGATCCGCCCCTTGTCGTGGATGACCCAGACGCCGTACTTGTCGACGAAGCGGGTGTCCACCACTCCCGCCTGGAAGTCCTCGGGCTTGCCGACCTTGAAGCTGGTGGGGGGCTCGAACAGCACGTTGGGGAACATGAAGCGCCCCATCGCCGTCACACAGCCGCCGATCGCCACGGTGAAGCCCACCCAGGCCACGGCGGCCCAGGAGAAGAAGCCGCGGCGGGTCACGCCCTCGGCAGGAGCCGCAGCGGCGGGAGCGGCGGCGGGTTTGGGAGCAGGCTTGGCGGCGGCCGGGGCGGGTGCCACGGCCTTGGGGGCCGCCTTCTCGGCAC
>JBAPYB010000169.1:0-2360 GCA_049284515.1 Thermoanaerobaculia bacterium | reverse complement strand
GAGCGGCGCCTCCCAGGCCACGAAGAGCGGGCTTCCCGCCTCCAGGTGGGCCGAGGCCTTGAGCGTGCGCGCGATGTCGCCGGCGGCGGTGGCACCCACGGACGGATCGACCCGCAGGCCGGCGCAGGGCCGGCAAGGGATCTCGGCGCCCTGCAACGGCAGCGCCGGGCAGAGCAGGAGGACGGCGAGGAGCAGGCGCTGGACGGCACGCATGGCGCCAAGCATAACAGTGCCCTTCAGGGAGGAAATTCTCCGAGAATCGGCTAGAATCCTTCTGCTCCTATGGAATTCTCAGGCAGGCTTGCCGCCTTTCCCATGGCCGATCTCCTGCAATGGGCTCGCAACGAGTCCTGCACGGGCGCCCTCGTCATCCGCCGCAGCCAGCGCGAGAAGCGCGTCTACTTCAGCGGCGGCGAGGTCGTGAGCTGCATCTCGAACGATCCCGCCGAGTTCTACGGCCAATACCTGCTCCTCCACGGCCATCTCGACGAAGGGCGGCTCTCGCAGGCGCTGAGCCAATGCACGACCCGGGGAGTCCGCCTGGGCGTCGCCCTGCGCGAGATGGGACTGCTGCCGCCCGAGGTGATCCAGCGCACACTGCGCGCCCAGATCGAGGACCAGATCTGCGACCTCTTCCTCTGGCAGCGGGGGGTCTTCTACTTCGTGGCGGAGCTGCCGGCGGAGGAGGAGATCCTCCCCGAGCCCATCAACGTCCTCGGCCTGGTGATGGAAGGCGGGCGCTGGCTGGACGAGACCTCCCGCATCCGCCGCGTGCTGGTGAACGACGACGTGGTGCTGGTGCGCGGCGAGCTGGCCGGCCGCGGGGCCGCGGAACGGCCGCCCCTGGAGCGACAGATCCTCGCCGCCGTGGACGGCGAGCGCACCCTGGACGAGGTCCACCAGCGGGTGAAGGGCTCGCACTTCCGCTTCCTCGGGGCCACCTTCCGGCTGTGCATCGGCCGCGCGCTCGACGTCGTCGCGGTTCCGGATTCGGTGGAGCGCAGCACGAGCGAGCTGAGCGTCTACGACCTCCTGCTGGAGCAGGCCACCGAAGAGCAGGTGCTGGTGGCCGGCCGCCGCATGGCGGTGCCGCTCGACCTGCTGGAGCGCAGCTATCCCATCTGGGTGGAGGAGCCTTCGACCGAGGAGCGGACGCGGATGCCGGCGCGGGTCCGCGACTTCTATGGCCGCCTCGACGGCAAGACGCGCCTCGGCCAGGCGCTCTCCAGCGATCCGCGGCAACGGGGGCGGGAGATGGACCTCCTCCTCCTCCAACTCGAAAAGGGGAGGCTCGCCATCCTCCCGGCTTCCCTGGAAGAGATCGAAGCCCGGGCCGACCAGCGCGGCCAGCCCGCCCTCCAGCGCTGGTGGCGCCGGGTGTTCCGGACGGCGTAGACTCTTCAGGACGGGAACCGGGATTTACCTATGGCGAGTGGTGCAGCAGCAGCGGCCACGGCCTCCCAGTGCTATAATAAAGTCTTCGCTCCTTGACAACTGACTCAACAGTGACGATCCGGCACCTGGCCGAGGCCCATCCCTGATCAGCACGGAGGGCTTTCAAGCCTCCCAGGCGCCCGCACATTCAGGAAAAATCTATGCCAGGAAAAAAGCATGCCAGCCCCAAATCGCCAAAATGGCACAGGGGTAACGGCGGAGAGCGTAAAGTCCAGAAGAAAGGAGGGTTGCAGCCATGAAAACGGCGCCGAAAGGCAGCGCCTGCGGCTCCGAAAAGGCCTCTCGGAAGGGGGTAACGGCGAAGGGGGTCCTAAGTGGCTCCAAGGGAAGGGGTTGCAAAGGCGACAGTTGGAATTGACCAGGTCAGGACGGTGGGATTGCGACTTCTCGAGAGTGACTGGAGTGACGGGCGAATTGTCGTTGGAATTGACCAGGTCAGGACGGTGGGATTGCGACGTGGATGAGGGTGTTCCGATACACGTTCGGCATGACTGTTGGAATTGACCAGGTCAGGACGGTGGGATTGCGACGGAGGGAGCGCGGCCGAGGCGGGCCGAGTTGCAGTTGTTGGAATTGACCAGGTCAGGACGGTGGGATTGCGACGGCTAGCATCACCGGGCCGGGCGTCTTCCGAGTGTCCTTGTTGGAATTGACCAGGTCAGGACGGTGGGATTGCCACAGGGTCGACCATCCCGGAGAGGTAGGGTTCCAAGGAGGTTGGAATTGACCAGGTCAGGACGGTGGGATTGCGACGTAGATAGGCTAATTCAGTAGTCTGTTTCTTATGAAGCTTCGTTGGAATTGACCAGGTCAGGACGGTGGGATTGCGACTTCTGGGATGCGGCCGAAGAAATCGACGTCCTTGTGTTGGAATTGACCAGGTCAGGACGGTGGGATTGCGACTC
>JBAPYB010000168.1:0-23348 GCA_049284515.1 Thermoanaerobaculia bacterium | reverse complement strand
CGCGGCGGCTGGCCGCGGGTCGCCGCTGAGTCGCCGCGGCCGGCGCCGGTGCTTCACCGGCAGAAGGCGTTTCGACCTCGTTCAAGCTTCGGAATCTCCTTGCGAGAGTGCCAGTATCTCATGCTTCAACCCGGCCACCCGTTCGATCTCGACACGCTGAGTTGCTTCTCACCAGGGGCGGCGCGGGGTGAAGGCGGGGCCAGATGGTTTTCTACAGGATAACCCGCCGGGACGGGCGCCGGGTAGGAGGGAATTCCCTCAGGCGGCATGGGAAGATCCCTCATCGCCGGCGACCTGAGGCGCGCGCTCCGCCGCTCGGGTCAGAACCTCAGCACTATGAACCCGAGCGATCGCACCGCCTGTTAGACTTACAGCACTCCAGAAAGGAGATCCATGGATCTCGGCCGGGTCTTCATCTCCTCAGTCTTCGGCGGCATGCTCGACCTGCGCGACCTCGCGGCAGAGGCGGCGAGGCTCGTGGGCCTCGAGCCGGTGCTCACGGAAGACCACGTGGCCCAGGCGGGGACCGTCCGCGAGCGGCTGGAAAAGGAAATCGCGCTCTGCGACACCTACGTCGGTCTCTTCGACCGCCGCCGCGGGACCGTGCCCGACGGAACGGACAGCCGGGCGATCACCGAAGAAGAATTCCGCATCGCCCGGGAAAAAGGCCTGCGCCGGCTGGTCTTCCTCTCCGAGATCGACGCCGCGGACCGCGATCCAGATCTGAAGGCGTTCCTGGACCGCGAGGTCTCCAACTACAACACTGGAGTCTGGGCCCGTTACTACAAGGACGAGACCGCGCTGGCCCGGGAGATCGCCGCCGCCCTCTCCGTCCTGCGGCCGCGGGTGGTGGTGACGCTGAGGCCTCACGGGGAGAAGGGGCTGGAGGCCCATCTGCATCTGGAGGGAGTCCAGCCGGCCTGGAAGGGTCCGGCGTTGGTGGGGCCGGTCGAAGTGGACCTTTCGATGAGTGCCGGGGCCGAGGGTGTGTTCCGGGCGTTCCTGGAGGATGCGAACCTGCGCAGTCAGCTCAAGGAAGAGAGCCTGCGCGCGGCGGGAGGCGAGATGGCCTACAGGGCGCTTCCCGGCGAGCTCGGCGAGGCTCTGGAATCGGTCCTCGACCAAGCGGCCCACGCCGGCCGGCTCGTCACCCTGGGGGTGCGGACGGAAGACGGCGACGCCCTTGCCCTTCCTTGGGAGCTGCTGAGCTTCCCGCGCCACCCTCTGCCGGTCCGCCAGGGATTGATTGAGATCGTCCGCCACCTGCCTCCCCCCGGGCAGGATTCAGACCCGTCCCACGATCCAGCACCGGAGATCCCCGCCGATCACATCGCCGTCCTGGGCTTCACCGCTTCGCCTCTGGAGGATGAGGGCGTCAACGTCAAGTTGGGGGCTGGAGGGATCGGAGAAAGCTCCGACCTCTTCTGGGAACGCGAACAGGAAAGACTCCTCGTGGCGCTGGACGACCTGGTGCGGACGGGGCGAGGCCGCCTGATCCTTCCCGACACCGGGGACAAGGAGGAGCTTCGCCAACAGCTCTCCCGGGACGACAGGCCGCAGATCGTCCATCTCTCCTGCCACGGCGGTATGGCGGAGGGCCAGCCGGCGGTGTTCCTCGAAGACTCGGAAGGTCATCGCGCCCCGGTGGGAGCGGACGAGCTCCTCACCTGGATTCGAGCCATCCCCGGAGTCCCACCGCTCGACCTGCTGGTGCTCTCCGCCTGCGACACCGCCGAGGCCCGGGGCCTCGCGGACCGTCTGGTTCGCAACGGCCTCCCGCGCGTCCTCGGCATGCAGAGCACTGTCTCCGATCACGGAGCCACGGCCTTCGCCGGTGCCTTCTATGCCGCCCTCGCGCGAGGCACGGACCTGACGGCGGCGATGCGGGCGGGGAGGGCCGAGCTCTTCGCCCAAGGAGGTCCTCATGAATGGGCCATCCCCACCCTCACCCTGAGCCGGGACGCCGGGCCGCTCGTGGCACCGCGGGGCAGCGGAGCCGTTCCTGCACCGTTCGAAGTGGTCCGCAAGGATTTCGAGATCGCGGGCGTCACCTACCTGGAGAAAGGCTACGTCGGCCGCCGCGAAGTGGAGCGCCGTCTCCGCCGCGCTTTCGAAAGCGAAAGGGTGATGGCCATCCACGGCCTGGGAGGCATCGGCAAGTCCACCCTGGCCTCCCGCTTCCTGGAACGGCGCAGAGAGGACGGCGCGCGCGTCCTCGTCCTCTACGCCGGACGCGAGCTTGCCGCCGCTTCACTGATCGAAGAAGTCGCCAAGAAGGTGGGCGTCGAGCGCTCGGGCTCCTTGCCTCCCGAACAGGCCGAGCAGCAATTCAAGACGGACCTTCAGGCGGCGCTGCGAGCCGTCCGTCCCACCCTGCTCTTCCTCGACAACTTCGAGGACAACCAGGATGAGGACGGCCACCTGAAAACCCAGGCTTTGGGCGAAGCCCTCGCGGATCTGGTCGACCTCGGCGGTCCTGGATTCCGTCTCCTCTTCACCAGCCGCCTGCCGGTCGATCTTCCGGACCTCCCCTTCGAGGTCTGGAACCTGGACCTCGGCGAGTTCTCCCCCTCCGGCTGCCGCAAGCTCCGCCTCCTCGATCCCGAGGGCTTGGGAAGCCTTGAAGAGCCCGCCTGGCAACAGGTGATGCTCCACCTCGGCGGCCACCCGAAGGCCCTGGAGCTTCTCGGCGGATATCTGAAAGGCCGGCCGGACCGGGTTCTCACCTTGCTGGAGAATTTCGGAGAGGCGGTAGAGTCCGTGGACCGCAAGCTCGCCGCCAAGCGGCAGGAGCGAGGGAGAAGCCTCCTCGTCGACACCGTCCTCGCTGAGGTCCCTAGGGAACGCCTGCCCGCCTTCGACCGGCTCTGCTTGCTCGAAGAGCCGCTCCCCTCGGAGGAATTGATCTCCCTCCTGACCGCCGAAGGCATCGCCCAACCCGCCTCGAATCTCGCCTGGCTCCGCGATCATGGGCTCCTCGCCCGGAAAGTGTCCCCCTCCGCCTTGGCGGGTGGCGATGCGGTACATCGCCTTCTGGCGAGCCGGAGAGAGAAGGCGCTGGCTGAGAGGGAAGGCGAGGAGGCGGCGCGAGCTTGGCATCTTCGGGTGGCGGAGCATCTCGTCCAGCCAGGAAAACCTCTGACCAATTTCGGAATCGCGGCCCGGCATCGCGATGCGGCGGGGGACCGGGCGGGGGCGCTGGGGGTTTATGACCGTTGGGCGATGAGTTTGAGGGACCGGCACGCCTATGCTGCGTGTATTCAGATTGCACAGGAGGGACTGGGCCGGTTTCCAGCAGATGATTCCGAAGCCTCAAGGATAGGCGTGGCAGAGCTTTGGATTCGGGTTTCCGACGGCTTGGCCCCCCTCGGATTGATGGCTGATCGGGCAAAGGTCTTGGAGACAGCGTTGACCTGCCTGGGAGGAGGGGACTCCAAAGAATGGCGCTTTACCCGGGCCAGCATCAACCGTAGAAGAGGACAGGACCTGGTCCAGAAAGGCGATGTCCATGCCGCCGAGAAGACGCTCCAAGAGGCGCTCTCGGATTTCAAAAAGGGAAACTACGAGCGTGAAGCTGCGATCACTTCCGGCGATATCGCTCGGTTGCGGTCCCAGGCGGGCGACGTGGCCGGGGCGCTGAAGCTGCACGAGGAGATGATCCGCATCTTCGATCAGCTTGGGGATGTTCGTTCGCGTGCGGTGACGCTGGGCGATATCGCTCGGTTGCGGTCCCAGGCGGGCGACGTGGCCGGGGCGCTGAAGCTGCACGAGGAGAGGATCCGCATCTTCGATCAGCTCGGGGATGTTCGGGAGCGTGCGGTGACGCTGGGCGATATCGCTCGGTTGCGGTCCCAGGCGGGCGACGTGGAAGAGGCTAGAAAGCTTCAGGAGGAACGGCTGGCGGTCAACCGTGGGCTCGGCGACGTGGATGGAATCGGTGCGGCCCAAGCGGATCTTGCGTCGCTCGATTTCAAAGAAAAGAAGTTTGTCGATGCTCGGGAGCGCCTCGCAGAGGCCTGGGAGATCTTCAATCAGATCGGCAGGCTGGACTTCCTGATGCAGGTGGGGGCGATGTACGGGATGATCCTTGGTGCGACGGAGAAAGATCGGGCGATTCCCATTCTCCAGACTGCTAAAAAGGCTGCGTTGACGTTGGGGAGCGACGAGGATGCGGAGTGGATCGAAGGCATTCTTAAATCCCTGGAGATGGACGGAGGCGAGGATGCAGCCAGCCCCGAAGGGGGCGAAAGCGTAAAGCCTGGGGCGTGAGCCCCAGGAAAGGGAAACCCCCAACCTCCAAAAGCCCCGAAGGGGCGGCAGCAGGCTTGATCCTTGGGCTGCCGGGGACGGTCTGCTGTCGCCCCTTCGGGGCTTTCTGAAGATGGGGTGCCTGGTCCTGGGGCTGACGCCCCAGGCTATACGCTGTCGCCCCTTCGGGGCTGGCGGGCTCGTCCCGCTCACCCCAGGAAATATTTCTCGTCAAACGCGATGCAGTGCTTCTGGAGCAGCTTCACTAATTCATCCCGGAATGAGATTCGGGCATGATGCTCCTGTTGGGTCTGGATATAGCGGCGGACCTCCGCCACCCTTGACTCGCTCACGGAAACAGCGAAGTATCCAGCCTGCCATTCGAACCGTCCTTGGATCTTCCGGTTTTCGTTGATCCAGCCGGAGGAATTGGTCTTGATGAGGCGGACGGCTGTGGCGACCGCGAGATCTGCCTTGAGCTTCACCAGCAGGTGGACATGTTCCGGCATGCCGCCGATCTCCAGAAGGGTGCACCGTTGGCCACGGAGGATTCCTCCGATGTATTCGTAGAGGGACTCTTGGAGGTCCTCGCCGATCAAAGGGACGCGCTCCTTCGTGGAGAAGACGATGTGGTAAAGGAGATTGGTGAGGGTGGAAGCCATAGTCTGCTGTCGCCCCTTCAGGGCTTTTGGAGTTGGTAGGTTTCCCCTTCCTGGGGCTCACGCCCCAGGCTGTACGCTTTCGTCCCTTCGGGACTTTCATTGTGCCGTTCTGGATGGTCGACGGGCGCCTACACGCCGGGTTGTTCTGGATTTTCCCGCCATTCCCAGTCCTCGTCCCAGCGAGTCGGAATGATCACGGCACCGTCGAGGAAAGCGTCGTCGCCTTGACGGACCATGGCTTTGAAGTCTTCCTTCCAGCTAGCACGTGGGTGAGCGGTCCCAGTGACGGCTGGTTCCAGAGGGAGTGTGGGTTCGTCCATGGATTGCCTCCTTGGGGGCATAGGCGCTAACTTTGGTCCCAAAGCTTCGGGTAGGGGCGGATCTGGGCGGCAGGGACCACGTCGTTAAGTTAGCGCCTATAGGGGACAGAGATGAGGGGTCTCTACCACACCCCCGCAATCGGCTTCCACGTGTTCCGCTTCGGGCCGAACCGGAACGCCACGTCCGCGCCGCCCGCCGAGAGGCTGTTGCGCAGGAGGAACATGCCCACTCCCGGATCGTAGACGCCGATGCCGTCGGTGCCATCGCCGTTCCAGTCGCCGATGACCGGAAGGGCGCCGCGATTGCGGGGGCCGAACTGGAACTGGAAGTCCGGGCCGCCGCCGGTGAGCGAATTGGCAAGGGAGAAGGTCGCGGTCGCCGGATCGTAAAGGCCGATGCCGTCGGTGCCGTCGCCGTTCCAGTCGCCGGCCACCGGAATCCGCGGCTGACCCGGCGGACCGAAGAGCACGACGACGTCGAAGTCGGGGCCGGTGAGGGAGTTCTTGAGGAAGAACCTGCCCGTCGTGAGGTCGTAGAGGCCGACCGTGTCCTTGCCGTCGCCGTCCCAGTCGCCGACCACGGGGAGCACGTCGTTGGAGGGCGCATTGACGGTCAGCAGGATGTCCGTGCCGCTCCCCTGAAGCGAATTCTTGAAGCGGAAGGTGGCGTTGGCCTTATCGTAGAAGCCGGGGGTGGTCTTGCCGTTGCCGTCCCAATCTCCCGCCAGGGGAATCCAGCGGTTGCGCTTGGGGCCGAAGTGGACGACGGTGAGGGCGCCGCCCTGGCGGTTGGCCGCCTTGAGCTGGAAGACGGAGGCCTGGGAATCGTAGAGCCCCACGGTGTCCGCCGTGTGGCCGCCGGTCGCCTGGCCGTTCAGGCGGTAGAGGTTGCCGTCCAGGGTGGCGAGGTAGAGCTCGCCACCTTTGTCCTCGCCGAACGTGATGAGGTTGGGGAGGGTGGCGGCGAAGGTGCGGACGGTGAAGCCGCTTCCCTGGCGGGACGCGGCCCAGAGGACGCCCGAGCAGAGGTCGCCGAAGACGTAGGCGCCGCTGAGCTGGGGCAGGGCGCTGCCGCGGTAGACGTAACCGCCCATGATGGCGCAGTGCGGGTTGTGCTCGTATTCGAGAACGGGGAGGGTATAGGCCGGGGAGTTGCACGGCGGCGTCGAGGCCGGGCAGGCGTCCGTGGTGGAGCAGAGGGTGCCCTCCATCACCTTCCAGCCGTAGTTCTCGCCGCCGTGGCTGGTGACCGGCTGGAAGTCGACCTCCT
Organism: Thermoanaerobaculia bacterium; assembly: GCA_049284515.1. GTDB lineage: Bacteria > Acidobacteriota > Thermoanaerobaculia > Multivoradales > UBA5704 > DATARR01. The sequence goes on along the minus strand of JBAPYB010000168.1, from coordinate 16,848 downwards.
CCCGCAGGCCTTGGCCCACGTCGCCGATCCAGAGGTCGCCCGTCTGGCGGTCGAAGGAAAAGCGCCAGGGATTGCGCAGACCGGTGGCCCAGATCTCGTCCAGCGGATCGCCCGGGCCGCGGAACGGGTTGTCCGCCGGGATGCCGTAGAAGGGCGCCGTCGAGACGTTCTGGTCGACGTCGATCCGGAGCATCTTGCCCAGCAGAACGTCGGTCCGTTGTGCGCGGCAGGCAGGATCGAAGGCGGAGCCGCCGTCGCCCATGCCGATGTAGAGAAAGCCGTCCGGGCCGAACTGGAGCTGGCCGCCTTTGTGGTTGTCGAAAGGCTGGGGAATCGTCAACAGGATCTTGGCGCTCGACGCATCGGCCTGATCCGGATTGGCGGAGACGTGGTAGCGGGCGATGACGGTGTCGAGATTGGTGTTCGTGTAATCCACGAAGAGGAAGCCGTTCTCGGCGTAGTGGGGATGGAACGCCACCGACAGGAGGCCGCCCTCGCCGTTGTCGTTGATGAGGCCGTGGATGTCGAGGAATGCCTGGGACTGCACGGCGCCGCCCTTGAGGATGACGATCCGGCCCGGGCGCAGTGTAAGGAAGACGCGGTCGTCTCCCGCATGCGTGAGCGAGGTGATCGAGTCGAGGCCGTGCGCGACTTGTACGAGATTGACCCCGGGAACCGTGCCCGAGACGGTGAAGGGGCCCGTGGCGGGAAGGGGATCCGAAAAGGTGTTGTCGATGGCCCGCGCGGCGAAGGGGATCAGGAGGAGGAGGACGGGGACCAGGGAACCAAAGAGTCTGTAACGGTGCATAGGTATACTCCTGTCAGTCTGAAGGAGAAGTTGCTTTCAGGAGTCATGCCTGGCCCTCATCCCTTAAATCATTTATACGATCGAAGCCGGTTGTCTGTCCGGACTTTATCAGCCAAACGGCTGAGCTTGTCCTGAGAACGACGCCGCTGCGTCAAAGCGACGGGAGCCGGACCGGCCGCCGCGCTGCCGAGGCCCTCATCACCCCGGCCCTCTTCTCCCAGCCTCCCCCCCGTCCGCCGGGAGAAGAGGGAGCAAAGCGAAGACGCTGCGGCCGGGCACCCCTGGGAGCGCTGGCGTCCCGCCGGCAACTAACTTCGCTTCTTGTCCGGCTCCCCTCTCTCCCGGCCGGCGGGGGGGAGGCTGGGAGAGAGGGGCTGGGGGACCCGCCGGCAACTAACTTCGCTTCTTGTCCGGCTCCCCTCTCTCCCGGCCGGCGGGGGGGAGGCTGGGAGAGAGGGGCTGGGGGAGTGAGGGCTTCGAAGCGGCGGACAGAGCTCCGTCCACGAGGTTCATCCAGCGTCACGATCCTGGAGACCGTGCCCTCCCCGGATCGCGCTATCGTAGCCCCCGCCATGATCCCCATCACCCCAGACCTCGCCATCCCTGACGAGGAGATCGCCTTCACGACCTCGCGCAGTGGCGGGCCCGGAGGGCAGAACGTCAACAAGCTGGAGACGCGGGTGACGGTTCGCTTCGACGTCGGGGCCTCCGCCGTCCTGTCGGAGGAGCAGAAGGCTCGGCTCCGGCAGCGGCTGGCGACGCGCATCACGAAGGAGGGCGTGCTGCAGGTCACCTCCCAGCGCCACCGCAGCCAGGTGGCGAACAAGGATGCGGCCGTGGAGCGCTTTGCCGAGCTCGTGAGGGAGGCGTTGCAGGAGGAAGTCCCGCGCCGGAAGACCCACCCCTCGCGGGCGGCGAAAGCCCGGCGCCTGGACGAGAAACGGCGCCGTTCCGGAAAGAAGAGAGAGCGGGCAGCGCCGATCCCTCACGACTGACCGCCTGATATAGGATGGCTCCGGGGGGCATGCGCCGGGCATGGAATCCGACCGTTTCTTCAGCGAGGCAGACCGCGAGGCCATCCGGGCCACCGTGCGCGAGGCGGAGTCGCGGACGTCCGGCGAGATCGTCCCCTGCGTAGTGGACCGCAGCGACGAGTACGCCTCGGCCGCCTGGAAAGGCGCAGCCATGGGAGCGCTGCTGGCGCCGCTGGTCGCCCTGGCCGTCTACCGCTGGACCAACATCTGGGGCATTCCGCTGGCGTACTGGATCGCGCTGCCCGCGCCGCTCGGCGGCGCGGCAGCCTACCTCCTTGCGGCCTTCGTTTCGCCGATCCGCCGCTGGCTGGCGGGCGGGCACGTGCTGGAGGCCCGAGTGCACCGCCGGGCCGCCGCGGCCTTCCTCGAGCAGGAGGTCTTCAAGACCGAGAACCGCACGGGCATCCTCCTTTTCGTCTCGCTCTTCGAGCGGCGAGTGGTGCTGCTGGCCGATTCCGGCATTCACCAGAAAGTCGAGGAAGGACAGTGGGAGAGCATCACCCGGCAACTGGCCGCCCAGATCGGGCACGGCCGGCCGGGTGCGGCCCTGGTGGAGGCCATTCGCGAGTGCGGCGAGGTGCTCGCACGGCACCACGTCGAGATCCAGCCCGGCGACCGCAACGAGCTGAGCGACGAGCTGCGGCGGGAGAGGGACTGAGATGAGCTGCCGTCGATCCAAGGTCGTTCTCGTCCTTTCCGTCCTTGTCGTCCCTTTTGTCCTTTCCTTTCTATTCCCTCCAGCCGCCGCCGCCAAGGACATTCCGCCGCTCACCGGCCGCATCGTCGACCAGGCCAACCTGCTCACCGCCGATCAGAAGCAGCGGATCGAAACCAAGCTCGCCGCGTTCGAGAAGGAGACCACCGACCAGGTGGCCGTGCTCACCCTCGACAGCCTCGACGGCGAGGCCATCGAGGACTATGCCAACAAAGTGGGCCGCGCCTGGGCCCTGGGACAGAAGGGGAAAGACAACGGCGCGCTGCTCCTGGTGGCCAAGCAGGACCGGAAGATGCGCATCGAGGTGGGCTACGGCCTGGAGCCCGTGCTCACCGACCTGCAAACCAGTGTCATCCAGAACGAAGTCATCATCCCCTACTTCAAGAGGGGGGATTTCGGCGGCGGCATCGAAGCCGGAGTGGACGCCATCCTGAGCACCCTCCAGGGCAAGCCCTTCCAGCCCGCTCCCGAGCCGGCCGGCCAGCCTGCCAGGGGGAAGAGGGGCCCCGACTTCGGCTTCCTGCTCTTCGCGCTGTTCATCCTGCTGCCGTTCTCGCTGAACGCCGCCCGCAGCCGGAGCTGGTTCCTCTACCTCCTCCTCATGCCCGTCTACTTCTTCCTCGGCACCCTCGTCAGCGTCACGGCCGGCCTCGTGGCGCTGGGCGTGTGGGCCGTGTTGTTCCCGATCCTGCGCACGGTCCTGCCGAAGTCGATAGGCGGTGGCCGCGGCGGGCCGGGCGGCTGGTTCCTGGGGCCGGGCTTCGGCGGCGGGGGAGGAGGCTGGAGCAGCGGCGGCGGATTCTCCGGCGGCGGATTTTCCGGCGGTGGCGGCAGCTTCGGCGGCGGCGGCTCGTCGAGCAGTTGGTAGGCGGCTCAGCCCTCACCGCAATCCGTCCACCAGGTAGAGGGACGAGAGGATGCGCTGGGAGTTGTAGACGTAGGAGCGGCCATCAGGCGTGAGGTAAATGGTGATCTTGGGGATCAGCCCGGCAGGATCGGCAGGGGCGATCTCCTTCCACAGGGCACGCGCTCCGGTGGCCACGTCGACCTGGTAGATCTTGACCGGGATTTCGGAGCGGCTCGCCACGAGGAGACTCGAGCCATCGGAAGTCCAGCGCAGGAGCCTTCCTTGACTGGCCAGACCCGGCACCGGGCGAGGGGCGCCGGCGGCGGTAGTGGTCGGGTACAGCGTGATGCGGCCCTCGGGCGAAGCGGCCGCGAGCCGTGCGCCGTCCGGAGAGAGCTGGACTCCCCAGGGCCCTTCCCCCACGCCCTCGGGGGTGACTGGACGCGGCGCTTCGCCGGCGAGAGGCTTGACGTAGCACCGCACCCCCTGCCCGGGCCCGCGCCCCACGAGGAGGAGCCGATTGCCGTCCGGGAACCAGCCGGCGGCCGAGACTTCGATGCCGGTGGCCAGGGAGCGCGCCTCGCCGGCGCCCGTGGGCAGCAGCAGGACTTTGGACGGAGGACCCTTGAGGAGGGAGGCGGCCCAACGGCCGTCCGGCGACAGGGCCAGGGCCTCACCTTCCCCGAGCCGCACGCCGCTGGCGCCATCGGTGGCGCGGAGGATCACCGAATAGTTCGGCCCGCTCCCTTCACCAAAATAAGTGAGCAGGACGAGGCGGCCATTCCGGGAGATGTCGCGGGCGCTCGAGAGGTCGAGCCAGGAGATGTCGCGCTCGTGGCTCTCTCCGGGCGGCAGGGCCATGATGTGCCGGGTTTCGTCCTCCCGCGCCAGCAGGACGCGCCCGTCGCGCGAGACGTCGAGGAGCACCACGCTGCCGGGGCTCCGCAACAGGGGACGTACATGGCCCCGGAGATCGACACCATAGAGGCCGAGGCCCTCTCCAGCCCGGCAGGCGGAGAACCAGACCTCGGAGCCGGATGGCGACCAGGCGAGCCCGCGCACTGCGGACCAGCCGGTCGACAGCTCGGTCTTGCGGCCCTTGAGGTCCACGACCGCGACGGCACCCCGGTCGTCCTCGTAAACGGCATGATCGAGAAAAGCGATCTCCTTGCCGGACGGCGAGAAGCGGGCCTGGCTGATGTAGCCATGGGTGGAGTAGAGGACCCGTCCGCCCGGGAGCTCCAGCCGCTCCTGGCCTCCGGCGCGGCGAACCACGGCGAGCCCGGAGCCGTCCGGCGCCCAGTCGGCCTCGCGCACGTGCTCCAGGACTTCGCGCGGCGAGCCGCCCAGGAGCGGGACACGGGCGAGGGTGCCCTCGCCCAACAGGGCGCTCTCGACCCGATGGCCCAGGGAAACGGCGAGCTCGCCGGTGGGGGAGAGCGACAGGAGCTCGGCGGGGGGCAGGGCCAGCTCGGTGGGCTGCGGGCTGTCGAGCCGCGTAAGGTAGACGTGGATCGGCTTGCCGTCCCAGGCGGCGCCATAGACGACCGTCTGCCCATCGGAAGCGAAGCGCGCCGAGCGGAGGGTGCCGCGGCGAAAGGTGAGGAGCCGGAAGGAGGGGGGCTCGCCGGGCACCGGGCGGCCGCGCACCAGCCACCCCGCGAGCCCGCCGGCCACCAGGACCGCAAGAGCCAGAAAGGCGAGCAGGAACGCCCTCCGGGACCGTGGCTGCCGGGCGGAGGTCCGAGGCGGCGCAGCGCTGGCCCGGGGCAGGTCGATCCAGGTGGAGTCGTTCGCCGGCAGCGAACGGCTGCTGAGACGGCTGATCGCCCGCAGGTCCACCGGGATCTCGTCGGCGTGCTGGTAGCGGTCGCCGGGATCCTTGGCCATGGCCTTGGCGACCACCCGCTCGAGGGCCATGGGCACGCCGGTGCGCAGCGCCGTCACCGGCTCGGGATCTTGTTGAAGAACGGCAAGAACGAGGGCCGGCTCGTATTCGTCGGGGAAGGGCAACCTCCCGGTGATCATTTCGTAGATCACCACGCCCAGCGACCAGACGTCGGTGCGCGGGTCAATGGTGAACCCCCGGAGTTGCTCTGGCGACATGTAGGCCAGGGTGCCGACCATCTTCCCGGCCTGGGTGAGGCGGGTCTGGCTCGCCAGCTTGGCGACGCCGAAATCCACGATCTTGATGCGCCCTTGCGGCGTGACCAGCAGATTCGCCGGCTTGACGTCGCGGTGGACGATTCCCTTGGCGTGAGCCGCGCCCAGCCCGGAGGCGATCTGAGAGCCGAAATCCACGACCTCCTCCAGCTTCAGGGGGCCGCGGCGGATCCTCTCGCGCAGCGTCTCACCTTCGCAGAAGGCCATGGCGATGAACAGACGGTCGTCTTCCGTCTCGTCGATTTCGTAAACGGTGCAGATGTTGGGATGATCCAGCGCCGAGGCCGCCTTGGCCTCGTGCAGGAACCGCTGCCGGCCTTCGCCGGCCGCAGTCTGCGGGGGGAGGAACTTGAGGGCCACGAAGCGGTCCAGCCGGAGGTCCTCGGCCTTGTACACGACACCCATGCCGCCGGCGCCGAGCTTCTCAATGATCCGGTAGTGGGAGATCGTGCTACCGATCAATTGCAAAGCCCTCTGACGACGTCCAACCCATGGAAATGAGGGGGTGAGTGTAACAGAACCATATCTTGACTTCCGGTATGCGGACGCCTATCCTACCTTCGTTCCCAATAAAGCGATTGTCGTCGGGCCGGTCTGACGAGTCAGGAGGGTTTCCGTCCATGGCTGACAAGAAAGAGAAGCAGCCGTCGAAAAGCAAGGACCCGGTCCCCACCACCGTGGACCTCGCCAAAGAGTTCGCCCGGGCGGTCATCCGTGAGCATGGCCTTCCCGAGGGGGTGCTCGATGAGCTGAGGGATCAGTTGCAGGCCGCCGGAGTAGATCCCGCGGTCGTCGAGAAGCTCGGCAAATCCTACTCTAATCCCCATTACAAGCCCCCCAAACCCCCAAAACCGCCCAAGCCGCCGAAGAAGAAGACGAAGAAGTAGCCCGGCAGGATCGAGGAGGCTGGCGGTCGCCAAGGGCTCATGCCGAACCCACGACGGATCCTGCGCGACCTCCATCGCGATCTGCGAGCCCGGGCGGCGGACCCCGAGGCCTGGATCTACTCCGCGCTGGGAGCGGATCTCTGGATCGACGGCCTCACCGCCTTCCGGACCGTGGACGAGCCGACTTTCGACGCCTATCTCGAGGCCTACCTCGGCTTCGCGGCGCGAGCGGGCGACCCCATCCGCTCCCTGAACGAGGGGCGTCCGGCGGCCCTGCTCGGCCGGTTCGCTCCCTTCCTCCAGGCCTGCGCGGAACAGGGTCCCCGCAGCTTCTGGCCTACCCTGGCGGTGGGTCTCTGTCTGGTGCGCTCTCTCGGTGGACCGCCTCGCCTGGAGACTGGAGACGAGCTGGCGATCCTCGACGACAGCCTCCTTTTCCTGGTCAGCCCCACGTATCGCGGCATCCGCCTCGCCGCCTACAACACGGGCCTGCGCACCCTCGCCGGGCGGACGGGGAAGTCTCCCACCTTCCGGCCCGAATACGGTCACTTCCACCTGCATCCCCCCAGCCTCATCGACGCGGAGCCGCCGCGCATCCCCTTCTACAACTACAGCCACGACCTCGCGCACATCGTCCTGTTTGGCGACGCCTACCTGCGCCCCGTGGGTACCCCGGAAACCACCGCTTCCCTGCTGCTCAACGCCGAGGAGACGGTCTGCACGCTCGATCTCGTGCTCGCCGCCGAGCTCACGCGGTTCGGCGTCCACCTGCACGCCCTCACGGGGCTGCGGAAGCTGGAGTCGGGGTCCAAGGTGGGGAAGCCGAGCGTGACGGTGCAGGCGGCAGGCGATCCGGACCGCGTCAGGGCCTACCAGGTGGCGCTCAAGGCGGCGGCCCAACTCCATCTCGGGACGCGATCGACGGTCACGGAACGGATCGTCGACTCGGTGGACATCCCGGCCGACCTGGCGGACTGGTTTGATCCGCTGACCCAGAAGATGCATGCGTCGTGGGCCGAGAGCTTGGGGCGGCGGGTCTGGCACCCCGTGTTCCAGCGCCTGGTCAGCCTGCTGCCGCCGCAGCCGGAGCACACCGCGAACCTCTTGCGGTTCTGCGGCGAGACCTTCTCCAGCGGGCGCTGGATCGAGGAGCCGCTCCAAGAGCCCTGCCGCGAGGCGCGGCAGAAGGGCATCCTGCTCTACCGTCTGCGCTTCCTGGTGATCCGCGCGGCGGAGGCCGCGGTTCAGCTCTCGGCCGACGGTCTGGCCTCCGAAGCGCTCCTCGAAGACCTGACCCGCTGGGCGCTCGCCCTGATGGACGATCTCGTGCGGGTGCAGCGGACGGGAGCCACGCCGGAGGCGGAGGCGCGCGTGGAGCTCCACCGCGCGGCGGTCCGCGAGCTGCTGGTCCACCATGAGCTGGCGGAGGCCGAAGAGCTCGGGGGGCGTTTCAACGATCCCGTGGAGCCGGCCTACCGCTCCACCCAGTAGTTCGGCGATTCCTTGGTGATGACCACGTCGTGGGCGTGGCCTTCCTTGAGGCCGGCGGGGGAGATGCGCACGAGTTGCGCCTTGGTCCGCAGCTCTTCGATGGTGGCGCAGCCGGCGAGCCCCATGCCGGAGCGTAGGCCGCCGGTGAGCTGGGGGAGCATCTGGTGCAGGCTCCCCTTGTGGGGCACCATGCCCTCGATCCCCTCCGGCACCAGCTTGGCCAGGCTGCCGCCGTTGGTGCCCGTGCCGCTGTCCTGGAAGTAGCGGTCGGCGCTGCCGCGGGCCATGGCCGAGAGCGAGCCCATGCCGCGATAGGCCTTGAAGGTGCGCCCCTGGTAGAGGATCGTTTCGCCGGGGCTCTCCTCGGTGCCGGCGAGCAGCGAGCCGATCATCACCGAGTGGGCGCCGGCCACCAGGCCCTTGGTGACGTCGCCGGAGAACTTGATGCCGCCGTCGGCGATGACCGGCACGCCGTGCTCGGCCGCGGCCCGGGCACAGGCCATGACGGCGGTGACCTGGGGCACGCCGGCGCCGGTGACGACGCGGGTGGTGCAGATGCTTCCCGGACCGATGCCCACCTTGACGGCGTCGGCGCCGCGCTCGATCAGGGCCAGCGTCCCCTCCGCCGTGGCCACGTTGCCGACGATGAGCTTCACTTCGGGGAACGTCTCCCGCAGCTTCGCGGCCGCGTCGAGGACGCCGCGGCTGTGGGCGTGCGAGGAGTCGAGGACCAGCACGTCCACCTTCGCTTTGACCAGCGCCGCGGCGCGCTCCAGGTAATCGCCGGAGGCCCCCACCGCGCCGCCCACCCGCAGCCGCCCGAGCTCGTCCTTGCAGGCGTTGGGGTACTGCATCATCTTCTGGATGTCCTTCACCGTGATCAGCCCCTTGAGGTTGCCGGCGGCGTCCACGACCAGGACCTTCTCGATACGGTGCTGGTGGAGGAGGGCCTTGGCCTGCTCCAGGGTCGTCCCCTCCGGCACGGTGACGAGGTCCTCCTTGGTCATCAGGTCGCCGATCTTCTTGTCGGGGTTCTCCTCGAAGCGGAGGTCGCGGTTGGTGAGGATGCCCACCAGGTGCCCCTCGGCGGCGGTGACGGGAACGCCGGAGATCTTGTAGCGGGCCATTACGCCGAGGGCCTCGCGGATGCTCTGGTCCGGCCGCATGGTGACCGGATCGACGATCATTCCGGCCTCGCTGCGTTTCACCTTGTCGACCTCGTCGGCCTGGACCTCGATGGGAAGGTTCTTGTGGACGACGCCGACGCCGCCTTCCTGGGCCAGGGCGATGGCCAGGCGCGACTCGGTCACCGTGTCCATGGCCGCCGAGAGGATGGGGATGTTGAGCTGGATGCCGCGGCAGAGCCGGGTCCGCAGGTCCACGTCGTTCGGATGCGTTTCCGAGTAGCCGGGGACGATCGAGACGTCGTCGAAGGTGAGGGCGAGGCGCGGGTCGAAGTCGATCATGCATTGTCTCCGCCTACGAAAAAGGGCGGCCGATTGGGCCGCCCTTGGCTCTTTGCGGGTGACGGCATCTCAGCCGACCGTCACCTGGGCTCCGTGGCACTTCTTGTACTTCTTGCCCGAGCCGCAGGGGCAAGGATCGTTGCGGCCGACCTTGGCGTCGCGGTTGACGGTCGGCTGCGCCCGCTGACCCTCGACTTTGGGGGGAGCAGAAAACTCGATCTTCGGCGCCGCCCGCTGCTGGCGGGCGCGCTGCTCGAGCATCTGCTCCTCGGTCACCGGCTCGAAGCGGAAGAGCTTCTGGACGATGTCGTCCTCCACCCGCTCGCGCATCATCTCGAACAGGTCGAAGCTCTCCTTCTTGTACTCCTGCAGCGGATCGCGCTGGCCATACCCTCTTAAGCTGATGCCCTCCTTGAGATGGTCGAGGGCGAGGAGGTGGTCCTTCCACGAGGTGTCCACCGCCTGCAGCATGATGGCGCGCTCGAAGCCGCGGATGACCTCTTCGGAGTGGCGGGCCTCCTTCTCCTTGTAGCGGCCCTCGATGGCGTTCCAGAGGGCCTCGCGCAGCTCGTCGATGCCGAGCTCGTCGAGGCTCATGCCGCCGGCGTTGATGTTGAAGTAGGCCAGCATCTCGGTGCGCAGGCCGGTCAGATCCCATTCCGAGGGGTCGATCTTTTCGGAGCAGTGGGCCTCCAGCATGCCGTCGAGGATGTCCTCGACGAGCCCCATGAGGTAGTCGCGGCCTTCCTTGCCGTCGAGGATGTTGCGGCGCAGCGAGTAGATGGCCTCGCGCTGCTTGTTCATCACGTCGTCGTACTCGAGGAGGTGCTTGCGGATCTCGAAGTTCCGCCCCTCGACCTGGGTCTGGGCGCGCTGGATGGCCTTGGAGACCATGCGGTGCTCGATGGCCTCGCCCTCTTCCATGCCGAGCTTGCCCATCAGGCCCTGGATGCGGTCGGAGCCGAAGATCCGCATCAGGTCGTCTTCGAGCGAGAGGTAGAAGCGCGACGAGCCGGGATCGCCCTGGCGGCCGGAACGGCCGCGGAGCTGGTTGTCGACGCGCCGCGACTCGTGCCGCTCGGTGCCGAGGATGTGCAGGCCGCCGAGGGCGAGCACCTCCTCCCGCTCGCGGGCGCAGGTCTCGGTGTAGCGCTCGAGCGCGGCCTCGTAGGCCTCGGGCTCGGTCTCCGGGTCCGCCTCGGCGCGGGCGAGACCCTCGGGGTTGCCGCCGAGGACGATGTCGGTGCCGCGGCCGGCCATGTTGGTGGCGATGGTGATGGCGCCCTTGCGCCCCGCCTGGGCCACGATCGACGCCTCGCGCTCGTGGTACTTGGCGTTGAGCACGACGTGCGGCACCTTGGGCGGCCGGTTGAGCAGCTTCGAGAGCATCTCGCTCTTCTCGATCGACACCGTGCCCACCAGCACCGGCTGGCCCTTGACCTGGCACTCACGCAGCTCCTCGACCACGGCGTTCCACTTCTCCGGCGCCGTACGGTAGACGAGGTCGCCACGGTCGTCGCGGATCATGTCCCGGTTGGTGGGGATGACGGTGACGTCGAGCTTGTAGATCTCGCCGAACTCGGCGGCCTCGGTATCCGCGGTGCCGGTCATGCCCGAGAGCTTCTTGTACATGCGGAAGTAGTTCTGGAAGGTGATGGTGGCGAGGGTCTGGTTCTCGCGCTCGATCTTGACCCCTTCCTTGGCCTCCACCGCCTGGTGCAGGCCGTCGGACCAGCGCCGGCCCGGCATCATGCGGCCGGTGAACTCGTCGACGATCACCACCTTGCCGTCCTTGATCAGGTAGTCGACGTCGCGCTTGTAAAGGGCGTGAGCGCGCACTGCCTGGTTGACGCCGTGGAGGATCTCCATGTTCTCCATCTCATAGAGATTGCGGATACCGAGGAGCTGCTCGACCTTCTCGACGCCCTCGTCCGTGATGCTCACCTGGTGCGCCTTCTCGTCCACCACGTAGTCGCCGGTGGTGCTCTTCTTGCCGTCGCCCTCGTCGATCTCCTCGCCCTTCACCAGGCGGGGGATGATGCGGTCGATGCGGTAGTACTTGTCCACCGACTCCTCGGACGGGCCGGAGATGATCAGCGGCGTGCGGGCCTCGTCGATGAGGATCGAGTCCACCTCGTCGACGATGGCATAGTGATGGCCGCGCTGGACCATCGACTCCAGCTCGAACTTCATGTTGTCGCGCAGGTAGTCGAAGCCGAGCTCGTTGTTGGTGCCGTAGGTGACGTCCGCGTTGTAGGCGGCCTGGCGGTCGGCGTCCGGCATGTCGTGCTGGATGACGCCCACCGAGAGGCCCAGGAAGCGGTAGATGCGGCCCATCCATTCCGAGTCGCGACGGGCCAGGTAGTCGTTGACGGTGACGACGTGGACGCCCTTGCCTTCCAGGGCGTTGAGGTACACCGGCAGCGTGGCCACCAGAGTCTTGCCCTCGCCGGTCTTCATCTCCGCGATGCGGCCGCGGTGGAGGATGATGCCGCCCATGAGCTGCACGTCGAAGGGGCGCATGTGGACCGATCGCCAGGCGGCTTCGCGGGCCACGGCGAAGGCGGGCACCAGCAGGTCGTCGGTGGAGGCTCCGGCTTCGATCTGTGCCTTGAGCTCGGCGGTCTTGGCCCGCAGCTCGTCATCCGAGAGAGCTTTGATCCGCGGCTCCATCTCGTTGATGGCCACCACGAGCGGCAGCATCTTCTTGACTTCCCGTTCGTGCTGGCTGCCGAAAACCTTGGTCAGAATCGTATTGATCATCGAAATCTCGCCTGGATGCTGGGGGTCAGAACGGCTCGCCGAGGAACGCTCGGCGGCGCGGCTTGCGCTTACAACCCGCAGTCTAACAGAAAGATTCCAGAGGACGTGCCGGCTCAGGCCGGCGGCAGAGGCCGCTCAGGAGGCGCCGGCTGCGGCGGCGTCGAGAATGTAGGCGAGGGGGTTGACGGGATCGCCGTCCACCCGGACCTCGTAGTGGAGATGGAAACCGGTCGAGCGGCCCGTGTTGCCGACCCGGCCCACGACGTCGCCACGCTTGACCCGCTGACCGGGGCGGACGTCGACGTGGGACATATGGCCGTAGCGAGTGGTCACTCCGAAGCCATGGGCCAGGTAGACCGCCTGGCCCAGGCCGGTGACCTCGCCGGCCTCGACGACGATGCCGTCGGCGCTCGCCCGCACCGGCTGGCCGGGAGCCGCGGCGATGTCGACGCCCTGGTGAACGCCACGGCCGTGAGTGAGGGGATCGGCGCGATAGCCGAAGCCGCTGGTCAGAATGCCGCGCACGGGGGCGATGGCGGGGGTCGAGGAGATCCAGCGCACCCGCTCCGCCAACTTGGCCTCGACGGCGCTCAAGGTGCCGGCCAGCACGCCGGCCCGGCTCTCCATGGCCGGCAGGTCCTTCGGCTCGACCTCGTCCATCGGATCAATCGGGCTGCCGCCGCCGATCCCCGCCTCGGCCGAGCCGCTCTCCAGGCTATCCACGCCGGCCACGATGGCGAGTTGGCGGGTGCGCTCCTCGTACTCGGTGAGCTGGGTCTGCAGCCGCTTGACGCTCGACTCGAACGTCTGGTTCGTCTTCCGGAGCTGGTCGTTCTCCGCCTTGAGACGGGCGATCTCGACGGGGTTGACCTTGGTGCTGAAGTGGGACCAGATGAAGAAGGCGGCGGCGAAGGTGAGGAGCAGGAAGGCGGCCGAGAGGAGGCCGATCTGCAGGCTCGTCACCCGCCACTTCCGCAGCTTGGCGTGGGCGTGGGGGATGACGATGATCGTATGGTGCCGTTTCGCCATGAATTGTCTTACAGAGAGCCGTAGTGGCTGGACCCCGGACCTTTGAATGCGTGACCGACCGACTTTGCCTGGGCATTGTATGTCCTGGATCGGGGATGTCAAGCACCCGATAAAATATGGCGAATCAGCATGAAAATGGGCAGGAAGGAGTGTAAAAAGGAAAAGGACTCTCCCGGGAGGATCAGGATTCGCGGGCCTCGACCCTCGATTTTTCCGTAGCCTGTTGGCGAGCGCGTCTCACTTTTGGAGAATCTCCGGCCTTCGGCTTCCGGCCGCGGACTTCGTCGTGCCAGCGGGTGACCGCTCGTTGATCGGAGACGTGGATGTGGATCGCCCCGCCCACCGCCATGGCCAGCTTGACCATCGTCGTCAGGGTGAAGTTCGCGTTTCCGCGCAGGAGCTTGGTGATGTAGGCTCGCGAGCTTCCAATCCGCCGGGCCAACTCGGCGCGAGTGACGTCGTTCTCCTTCATGAGCCGGCAGAGGTCCTCGGTGAAGTCGGTGACCGGTCCGGCCAACCAGTAGTCGACCGAGGCCTCCGCCTCTTCGAGCATCTGCCGGTAATTCTTCAGGTTCTCCATTCAGGTCTCCTCGAGAATCTGCAGCCCGTGTCGGAACTTGGCTTCGAAGTACCGTTTTTTCGAGCTTCGTGCCAGCGCTATCTCTGCCCTCGGGGTGGTCTCCGCCTTCAGGAAGGCGTTCGTCAGCACGATCCGGCGGAGGTCGTCATAAAAGAAGAGCGTTCTCAGCTTCTGCCCCTTCGGCTGACGTCGGAGCTCGAAGACCCCACCGCCCAGAGACTTGCAGAGGTCGGCGTTGTGCCTTGGCGGGCCGGACTCCGGCAGTTGGAGGAACAGGAACTGGAGCATCCATCTCTGCGCCGCCGCGTAATTCGGGGGGAGTTGGCGGAGATAATCGAGCACTTGGCAACAACCTCTTCCGTCCAAGACGCCCAAGACATCCCACCGGTCCCTGGCGATCCGAACGAGCCGCATGTTAACTGGAGGGTTAACGTATGTCAAGACCTTTCCTGGTTTCATTTCGCTCTCCTCCGGTTCGTCATGGTGTCTCCGAGATGTAGAGGCCGCGAGCGGAGCGGGCCTCGTAATAGCGTTCCCTCGAGCTCCTCGCCGACCGCACCTCCGCCTTGTCGCCGGCCTTGCCTTTCGCGAAGGCGCTGGTACAGACGATGCGGTCGCCGTCGTCGAAGAGAGAGACTCGGAGGGCGGGCTCTCCGGGACGGCGACGGAGCTCGAAGAGCCCCTCTCCCAGTGGCTTGCAGGGCCTGACGCCGCCGCCCGGCGGACCCTCGAGTGGGAGGTAGACCCGCAGAAAGAGATTGAGGAAATCGCGCGCCGCCCGCAGCCCCTCTCCCGGACGGTCGAGGAGGTCGAGAACCTGGCAACGCCCCTCGGAGTCCACCTCGGCCAGCACCTCCCACCTCCCTTTGGCGATGCGGACGAGCTTCATCCCACGACCCTCCGGTCCAGGCTGCGGTATTGGATGGCCTCGGCCAGATGGGCGGCGCGGATGGCTTCGCTGCCGGCGAGGTCGGCGATGGTGCGGCTCACCTTGAGGACGCGGTCGAGCGCGCGGGCGGAGAGGCCGAGCTTCTCGAAGGCAGCATCGAGGAGGCCGCGGCCCGCCGGATCGAGAAGGCAGAATCTCCGGAGTTGCTCCGGCCCCATGGCGGCGTTGTTGGGCGTCGGCGCCTCCGGCCCAAAGCGCTCGGCCTGCAGAGCCCGAGCGACGGCCACCCGCCGTGCCACGTCGGCCGTGGTCTCGCCGGGACTGGACCGCAGCTCTTTCAGGCTGACGGCCGGCACCTCGACGTGGAGGTCGATGCGGTCGAGCAGTGGCCCCGAAACCCGGCCGCGGTAGCGCTCGATGAGCGGGGGAGGGCAGCGACAGACGTATCTCGGATCCCCCAGATGCCCGCACGGGCACGGATTCATCGCGGCGAGCAGCGAGAACCGGGCCGGGAAGGCGAGACGGGCGCGGGCCCGCACGACGGTGACGAAGCCTTCCTCCAACGGCTGGCGCAGCGCTTCGAGGGTGTCGCGCCGGAACTCCGGCAGCTCGTCCAGGAAGAGGACGCCGTTGTGGGCCAGGCTGGCCTCGCCGGGACGAGGGTTGCTGCCGCCGCCGATCATCCCGGCCGTGCTGGTGCCGGTGTGGGGGCTGCGAAACGGCCGGTGCTGGAGCAGGCCCGCCGGCGGCTCTTCCGCCACCAGGGAGTGGACTTTGGTGACGGCGATGGCCTCCGCCAGGGTGAGCGGCGGCAGCAGCCCGGGCAGACGCCGGGCGAGCATCGTCTTGCCCGAGCCCGGAGGCCCCAGGAAAAGGAGGTTGTGCCCTCCCGCAGCGGCCACTTCGAGGGCGCGCTTGGCGGTTTCTTGGCCCCGCACCTCCGAGAGATCGGGGCCGTGGGCCCAGCCGCCCGTGGCGAGCGGGGAGGCCGGCACCGCCGGGAGGGGCTCGATCCCGGTCAGATGGTGGACGGCTTCGGCCAGGCCGAGGAGGCCCACCACCGAGATGGCGCCGAGCGCCGCCGCCTCGGAGGCGTTGGCCGCCGGCAGCAGCACCTCGCGGCAGGCGAGGCGCCAGCCCAGGTCGGCGATGGCGAGGCCCCCGCGGACGGTGCGGATGGCCCCGTCCAGGCCCAACTCGCCGCAGATGAGGCGGCCGTCGAGAGCTTCCTGGGGTAGTTGTTCGTGGGCCACCAGCATCGCCAGGGCGATGGCGAGGTCGAGGTGGTTGCCTTCCTTGCGCAGGTCGGCGGGAGCGAGATTGATGATGATGGACTTGAGCTCCAGGTCGAAGCCGCAGTTCTTGATCGCGGCGCGCACCCGCTCGCGGCTCTCGCGGACCGCGGCATCGGCGAGTCCCACGATCTGAACCTGTGGGAGTCCGTTGTGGACGTCGACTTCGATCTGGACGGGGCGTGCTTCAATGCCCCACGGCGTGGCTGCAGTGGCTCGTGCTAGCATGCCCTCTATACACGTAAAAAGACCCGCCAAACTTGCAACCCCTAGAAGAATGCGGGTTTGAAGGGCAGCTTTTCGGATACTTGCAGACTGACTGAAACGTAATGAAGCTCCTCCTGGTCGCCACCAAGGCCCCCTGGCCCCCCGTCGACGGCGGCCGTTTCCTGCTCCTCAACACCCTCGAGGCCCTCGCCGCCGCCGGCTGCCGGCTCACCCTGGTGGCGCCGGTCGACCCGGAAGCGTTCGACCTTGGGCGGGTGGCCCGCGAGCTGTCGGCGTGGTGCGAGCCCGTGCTGATCCCAGCGGCTCCGCTGCCGCCGGCCGCGGCGCTGCTGCGGTCGAGCAGTGCGCCGCTGTCGATCGGTCGCCACTCCCTGCCGGCGATCCGCAGAGAAGTGGAGCGGCGGCTGAGGGCGGAGCGTTTCGACCTCGTCCACGCCGAGCAGCTCCAGGCGTTGCCGCAGGCGGAGCCGGCGTTCGCGCGGGGGATTCCCGTGGTGCTGCGGGCGCAGAACGTGGAGAGCGATCTCTGGCGGGCGGCGGCGGAACGGGGGAGAGGAGTGCGCGGAATGTTACTGCGGCGGGAGGCGCGGCGGCTGGCGGCCTGGGAGGGGAGCGCGGTGCGGCGAGTGGCCGCGACGCTGGCGCTCACCAAAGAG
>JBAPYB010000167.1:0-1515 GCA_049284515.1 Thermoanaerobaculia bacterium | reverse complement strand
CTCCCCGCTCGACGCCGGCGTGACGGGCCAGCCAGCGCAGGGCCTCCACCGCGGCGTGGCGCGGCTCCGGCTCGGCCAGGAGCGCATCGACGAGCGACAGCTTCACCCGCGCGCCAATGCCGCTATTGGCGCGCGGCGAAGGGAGCACGTCGAGCTGCGCGACACTGCCCATGCGTCAGGCCTTCGCCAGCTTGCGGGCCCTGCGGGCCGGGATCTCCTCGCGCGCCATGGAGGCGGCGAGCTGGGCGCGCAGCGACGCGTTCTCCGCCAGCAGGTCCTCGGACGTGCGGCTCTCGATCGCGGGACGCGACACCGAGGGCACCTGGGCGACGGCCTCCGAATACTTGATGTAGGTGTCGATCGAGGCCACGACGATGCGGGCCTCCACCGTGAGCAGGTCGATCCCGACCAGGGACACCCGCACCCAGGCGTCGATGACGATGCCCTTGTCGAGGACCCGGTCCAGGACGTCGATGAGGCTGGTGCCCCCAGAGGCTCTTTCAACCGGCATGATTCATTCCCCCTGGTTTTTCTTGATCCGCTGGGCCCGGCGCCGCGGCGCGGACGGTTGTTGGACGGCCAGCGCGTCGACCTTCGCTTCGAGGAGACGGACCTGCTCGCGCAGGGACTCGTTTTCGAGCGAAAGCTTGCGCGCTGCGACGGAGAGGTTGGGGTCGTGCCGCCACCAGTCCAGGCCGATCTGCTCCGCCTTGTCGATCGAGCAGACCAGCAGGCGGATGCGGATGGTGATCAGCTCGACCTCCGCCAGCGACACGCGGATGTCGCCGGCGATGACCAACCCCTTGTCCAGGACCCGGTCGAGGATGTCGACCAGCCCGCTGGAGCGGCGGTAGGACGGTTCGATGGATGAGCTGCTCATAGACGACGGCCTACATACGATTCGGGCGGTGATCGTAGCTGACAACGGACGAAGTTTTCAATGCAAGAGCTTTGCCGCCGGAGAGCGCCCCAGGCTGCTAGCATAGGCCGGCCCAAGAGCCCGACGAGGAGGAGCCGAGACATGGAGATTCCGGCAGTCCT
The DNA here is from genome assembly GCA_049284515.1 of Thermoanaerobaculia bacterium. GTDB lineage: Bacteria > Acidobacteriota > Thermoanaerobaculia > Multivoradales > UBA5704 > DATARR01. Next base: position 474 of record JBAPYB010000167.1, on the reverse strand, counting down.
GAGACGCATCGGCGCGCTGTTCCTGATCCTGCTGCCCGCATCCTTCCGGATGGGAGGCGCGGCGGAGGCGACCGATCCCAAGGCCGACGTGGCCGCCGCCCGGGCCGTCTTCGAGAAGAACTTACAAGCCATCCGCGCCCGCGACAAAACGGCGTACCTTTCCTGCTACCTCGATTCCGAGGCTCTGGCCCGCACCGGCTTCGAAGGGCCCCAACTCGGCTACAAGGGCCTTGCCGCCGTCGTCGGCCAGGGCTGGCCCGACCACATCGACGCCGACGACGTCCACCTGACGCCGGTGCGCCCCGGGCTGGTCTACGGCACCTACCGCTACCGCGTGCGCTACGGCGGCCGGGAAGATACGGGGATCTCCGAGCGGCTGTTCCTGCAGACGCCCGGCGGCTGGAAGATCGCCGTCACCACGGCCTTCACCGCGCAGCCCGGCGTGCCGCCGCCGCCCCGGGCCCTGGTGGGGGC
>JBAPYB010000166.1:0-21205 GCA_049284515.1 Thermoanaerobaculia bacterium | reverse complement strand
CCACGGACGTCCGGCCTCGAGCTCGCCGGCGAGGGCACGGCGGGCCGCCCCCAGGTCCGGCCGCCAGAGGAAGGGCGCCGCCTCCAGGATCTGTGCCACGATCTCGTCCGCCAGGATCGGCACCAGCGATTGCCCCCAGTCGTCGAGCAGCGCCCGCATGGAGCGCCGCGCTTCGCCCCTCCCGGCCACCAGGCCATCGCCGAAATCGCCGAAGAGGAGCGCCGTCAGCTCCCGAAGGAGATCCTGCGCCGGGCGGGGAGAGCGGCCTGGCCCGTCGCCCGCCACCGCCAGCAGGCCGCCCGCGACGATCCGCGCCCCCTCCCAGCCGGCGAGGTGCCGGCCGGCGCGGTCGAGGAGCGAAAGCAGACCCGCGGCCTGCAGCAGGACGCCGACCCGCTGGCGGTCCGTCAGCCAGGCGTCAGGCAGGGGGAGGCTGCGCGCCGGAGAAACGAGGCACGGATGGACAACACCGATCGACACTCCCGTGTCCGGCGGGGATACCATGAGTACGCGGAGTGTAACGCAGTGCGTACTCAGGACAGAGATGCCGGAGCTCTGCGGTCAGACGATCTTCATCAGGTCCCGCCAGAACCCCGGGTACGACTTCGCGACCACCTCCGGGTGGTCGATCACCACGCCGGGCCGGCGCAGTCCCACGAGGGCCAGGCTCATGGCGATGCGATGGTCGCCTCGCGGATCGACGTGAACCGCTCCGGAGGGCGGCTCCTCCTCGCTCCATACACCGGGGATCCAGAGGCTGTCCCGCCCTTCCCGGACGTCGGCGCCCAGCTTTTCGAGCCCGCAGGCCATGGCTTCCAAACGGTCGCTCTCCTTGATGCGGAGGTGAGCCACGTTGTGGATCAGCGTCTCTCCTTGGGCGAACGGCGCCAGGGCGGCGAGGGTGGGAACTTGGTCGGGCATCCCCGAGAGATCGGCCTTGATCCCCCGCAGCTCGCCGCCCCGGACCCGCAGCAGCTCCCCTTTCCAGAAGACCTCCGCCCCCATCTCGGTCAGCAGGTCCATGAACTCCCGGTCGCCCTGCCGGGAGTCGGGGGAGAGCCCCTCCAGCAGGACCTCGCCGCCGGTCAGCGCGGCGGCGGCGGCGGGGTAACAGGCCGCCGAGTAGTCACCCTCGACCCGCACCCGCCCGCCCCGCAGCGCCGAGGGCCGCACCCGGTAGGCACGGGGACCCACGCGCTCGATGTGGCCGTCGAAGGTCGTGGCCGCGGCCAGAGTGACGTCCACGTAGGGCCGGGAGGTGAGCGACGGCACCTCCACCACCACCGGCTCCGGAGCCCGCAGCGCCGCCATGAGAATGGCCGACAGGTACTGGCTGGACTCGCCGGCGTCGAGGATCACGGTGCCGCCGCGCAGGCTGCCGCCTTCGACCCGCAGCGGGATGTAGCCGGGCTCGCCCAGGTATTCGAGGCCCGCTCCGAGGCTGCGCAGAGCGTCCACCAGCGGCCCCACCGGGCGCTCCCGCAGCCGCGGCACGCCGTCGAGGCGCCAGCGGCCGGGGATCACGGTCAAGGTCGCCACCAGGAAGCGCAGCATGGTGCCGGCGTTGCCGCAGAGGATCTCCACCTCGCCTGCCGGCGGCTCCTGCGGCGTCAGGCGCACCTCGTCGTCGACCTCCTCCACCTGGAAGCCGCAGCGGCCCAGGGCGGCGAGGAAGAGGCGCGTATCCTCGGCGAAGAGAGGGCGCTCGACCACCACCGGCGCCCCGGAGAGCAGCGCCAGGTTGAAGTAGCGGTGGGTGAGGCTCTTCGAGGAAGGCACCCGCAGGCGGCCCCGCGCTCGCCGGCCGCCGGGCACCGCGAAAGGCTCACTCGGCGTCGAAGGAGAGTCCGTCATACCCGAGCTCCACTCCCGGCGGCAACTGCACGGCCAGGGAGTCGTGATCCACCTCGTGGGTGAGGTGGGTGAAAATGGTGCGCCGGGCACCCACGCGCGCCGCCGCCGCGAGCGCCTCCGCGAAAGAGAAGTGCGTTGGATGGGGCCGATAGCGCAAGGCGTCCAGGATCAGGGTCTCGACGCCGGCCAGCAGCCGGAAGCTTTCCTCCGGGATGCGGTTGGTGTCCGTGACGTAGGCGAAGGAGCCGATGCGGTAGCCGTAGACCTCGAGCTGCCCGTGCCAGACGGGCACCGGCACCACCGTAAGGCCCAGGAGCTCGAACGGCGCCGCAACCGGGATCAGCTCGAGCTGCGGCTTGCCCCCCCCCTCCTGCCCTGCCTCGAAGACGTAGGCGAACATCCGCCGGATGCGGGAGAGCGTCGCCTCCGAGCCGTAGCAGGGGATGGCCGCCCGCTGCCGGAAATTGAAGATGCGCACGTCGTCGAGGCCGAAGACGTGGTCGGCGTGGGCGTGGGTGAAGAGCACCGCGTCCACCCGCGGCAGGCCGAAGCGCAGACCTTGAGCCCGCAGGTCCGTGGGCGTGTCGACGAGGGCGATGCGGTCACCGACCTCCAGCTTGAGGCCCACGCGCCAGCGCTTGTTCTTGGGATTGCCGGACTGGCAGACGGCACAGTCGCAGCCGATCACCGGCACTCCCGTGGAGGTGCCGCTGCCGAGCATGGTGACGCGGAAAGACATGGAGCCGGCGAGTTTATCGCAGCCACTCCACCTCGCGGCTGCGAAACCAGGCGTCGAGCAACCGCACCTCGCCGCCCGCGACGGCCCAAACCCGCGGCTCGTGGAAGTGGCCCAGGAGGAGGACGTCGTGCCCTTCGGCCAGCCGGCGCGCGGCGTAGCGCCGGATGGCCTCCTCGGGAAGCGCCCTCCGGTGCTTGAAGTTGGTCTGGGAGAGCCGCTGCTCGGTCGAGTCGACCGCCGGTTGAGCGAGCCGCCGGGGGAGATGGCGCAATGCGAAGCGGACGGGCGCGCTCTTCGACGCGCGGCGCCAGAAGCGGTATTTCCAGTCGCGGTCGTTCAGCCCGTCGCCGTGAACGGCGAGGTAGCGGCGCCCTCCGGCGGTGAAAGCGGTCTCCAGGCCGACGCGGTCGAAGACATCGGCGTAAGGGCCGCCGGCGAGGAAGAAGTCGCGGTTTCCTTCGACGTAGTCGATTTCTATCCCCTGGCGCCGCAGGTCCCGCAAGGCCGCCACGACGAGAGCGATGTCCGCGGTCTCGAAGCTGGGAAACCCCACCCAGACCTGGAAGAGGTCGCCCAGGAGGATCAGCCGCCGGCATCCCTGGGCCGGGAGAGCCTGGAGCTGGGCCACGAGCGGACCGGCCGGCCCTCCGGGCCCGCCCAGATGGGCATCCGCGATGAGGGCGATGGACATTCGGCGGTCTCTCGAAGAACCGCGCCCTAGACAATGGACAGCGGCGTCTTCATCGCGTCCTGGCGCTCGACCTCCGCGACCACCGCATGGGCCACGCGCCGGAACGCTTCGGCGTGGGGGCCCTTGGGCTCGGCGACGGTGATGGGGACGCCGGCGTCACCGCCGATCACGATCTGGGGATCGAGAGGGATGGAGCCGAGGAACGCCGTTTCCAGCAGCTCGGCCGTGCGGCTGCCGCCGTCCTTCTTGAAGACGTCCGTCGTCTCGCCGCAGTGGGGGCAGACGAAGGTGGACATGTTCTCGATGATGCCGATGACCGGCACGTTCACCTTGCGGAACATGGCCAGCCCCTTGCGGGCGTCGATCAGCGCCACCTTCTGGGGCGTGGTGACGATCACCGCACCGGACAGCGCGATGCGCTGGGTGACGGTGAGCTGGGCGTCGCCCGTGCCCGGCGGCAGGTCGAGGATCAGGTAGTCGAGCGCTCCCCACTCCACGTCACCCAGCATCTGCTCGATGGCGCGCATCACCATGGGGCCGCGCCAGATCACCGGCGTGTCCGTCTCCAGGATGAAGCCCAGCGACATGAGGCTGAGGCCGTACTTGACGAAGGGGTGGATGCGGTTGCCCACCACGCGCGGCTTTTCGTTGATGCCGAACATGGTCGGCACGGACGGGCCGTAGATGTCGGCGTCCAGGAGCCCGACCTTGTGGCCGAGCTGGGCCAGGGCCACTGCCAGGTTGGCGGCCACCGTCGACTTGCCCACGCCGCCCTTGCCGCTGGCCACCGCCACCACGTGGCGCACCTCGGGAATCAGGTTGGCGTCCTGGGAGATCGCCTTCTGGGCCGCCTCCTCCCGGCCCGGTGGCTTCACCACCTGGATGTCGACCTTCACGTCCGCAACTCCGGGCAGGGCGCGCAGCACCCGCTCCACCTCCTCCCGCACCTTCTCGCCGGCCGCCGGATTGTGGGTGGCCATCTGCAGGTCCACCGTCACCGAGCCGGCGGCCGCCGTCACCTGGTGCACGAAGCCGAAGGAGACGATGTCCCGGCTCATGCCCGGGAACTTCACCGCCTTCAGGGCATCCCAAACCTTGGATTCGAAGTCGCTGTCCATACTGGAAAGGGTACCACGACGGTCCGGTTTACTCGGCCCCCTCGCTCTCCGCGTCCGCCGGCAGCTCCAGGCCCGCCAGGGCGGCCACCTGGCGCCGCACCTCGGCCATGAGCTCGCCCTTGCGCCGCAGGCCGTAGCCGGCAGGCTGGATGGGGGCGCCGTAGGACACCACGGCGGTGCCGGGATGGATGCGGAACCCTCCCGGCAGCCGGATGGCCCGCGTCCCGCGAAGGCCCACGGGGACGATGGGCAGGCCGCTCTTCAGGGCCAGCAGGAAGCCGCCGCGCTGGAAGGGGAGGAGGACGTCGTCCGGCGCCCGGGTCCCCTCCGGAAACAGGAGGACGGAGGTCCCGGTCTTGAGCCGTTCCGACGCCGAGGCGAAGGTCTGGCGGGCGGTGCTGCGGTCGGCCCGGTCGACGGGGATGAAGCCGCCGGCCCGGAGCCCCCAGCCCAGGATGGGGATCTGGAACAGGCCGCGCTTCGCCATCATGCGGATCGGGCCGGGGCAGGTGGCGAGCAGCACCGGGACGTCATAGAGGCTTTGATGATTGCAGAGGAAGACGTAGCTCTTGTCCGGATCGAAGGCCGGATCGCGCCGCACCTCGACTCTCACCATACTGGCGGAGAGGAGGGCGTTCCCCCACAGGCGCATGGCGATGAGCATCCAGCTCCCCCGCGGCGGGATCCAGGAGAGCAGAATACCGAAGATGGACAGCAGGAGCGTGCCGAGGATCAAGTAGAGGTTGCCGGCGAGGGTGGCGACGAACGTCAGCCAGGCGGGCGGGGTGCGCTGGGTGAGGTCGCTCAAGGCAGGGAGTCTCCGGTCGGCGCCATTCTCCATCGCCCCAGACGCCCGATGAGCTCGCGAGATCCTATTTGTCCCCTCAATCCCCGCCCTTCAACCCCGCCTTCTTCGCGTAGTACCGGAACGACCTGAAGCTCATCCCCAGCAACTCGGCGGCCTGGGTCTGGACGCCGTTGGTGCGCTCCAGGGCCTGGATCATGAGCTGGGTGCGGATGGACTCGAGGTAGGCCTCGAGGTCCAGCCCCTCTTCGGGAAGCTGGACGAGGTCGGGGTGGGTGCGCCGGTTGGTGAGGAGGTGGACGGGCAGGTCGCGGGTGGTGATGGTCTCGGCGTGAGAAAGGGCGAGGACTCTTTCGATCAGGTTTTCCAGCTCGCGCACGTTGCCCGGCCAGTCGTAGCTCTCCAGGATCTGCATCGCCTCGATCGAGATCTGCCGCAGCGGCATCTCCATCTGCGTGCTGTACTTTTGCAGGAAGAAATCCACCAGCAGGGGAATGTCCTCCCGCCGCTGGCGCAGAGGCGGCAGATGGATCGGCAGGACGTTGATGCGATAGTACAGGTCCTCGCGGAATTCGCCGGTCAGCAGCCGCCCTTCCAGGTCCTGGTTGGTGGCGGCGATGATCCGCACGTCGACCGTCTCCTCGTCCGTTCCCCCCACCTTGCGCACCACTTTCTCCTGCAAGGCGCGCAGGAGCTTGACCTGCATCGAGGGAGTCATCTCGCCGATCTCGTCGAGGAACAGAGTGCCGCGGTCGGCCTCCTGGAACAGCCCCTTCTTGTCTTTGACGGCGCCGGTGAAGGCGCCCCGCTCGTGACCGAAGAGCTCGCTTTCGAGCAGGTTTTCGGGCATCGCGCCGCAATTGATGGAGAGGAAGCGGCGGCTCGACCGCGGGCTGGCGAAGTGGATGGCGCGGGCGATCAGCTCTTTGCCGGTGCCGCTTTCGCCGTGGATCAGGGCCGTGGAGGCGGTGCGGGCGATGCGCTCGACGAGGGAGAAGATCGCCTGCATGCGGGCGCTCTTGCCGATGATGTTGTTGAAGGTGTATTTCTGCTCCAGCTCGCGCCGCAGGTACACGTTTTCATCCGCCAGCTCGGCCCGCTCCAGGGCCTTCTGCGCCACGATCTTCAGCTCTTCGACGTCGAACGGCTTCGAGATGTAGTCGGCGGCGCCCAGCTTCATCGCCTCGATGGCCGACTTGGTGGAGGTGTAGGCCGTCATCATCACGACCGGAGGCCCGCCGCCGTTGACCTTGATCTCCCGCAACAGGTCGAGCCCGTTGCCGTCCGGCATCAGGATGTCGCACAGCACGAGGTCGAATGCATTGCGCTCCAACTGCTTGTGGGCCTCGCTCACCGAGCGCGCGGCGCTCACCTCGTAGCCGACGCCCTGAAAGAGGATGGAGAGGAAGTCGAGCATGCTCGACTCGTCGTCGACGATCAGCAATTTGACGCGCGGGCTCATGCGGGCGCCTCCGCGGAAAGGAGGGTGACGCTCGAGCCGACGGTGGGCAGCTCGGCCGTGATGGTGGTGCCGGCACCCGGCCGGCTGTCGACGCGCAGCCGGCCGCCGTGGTCCTGGACGATGCGGTAGACGATCGCCATGCCGATGCCGGTGCCGCCATCGAAGAACGACTGGAAGGGATGGAACAGGTTGGTGCGCTGCTCTTCCGTCATGCCGCGGCCGGTATCGATCACCTGCAGGCGATACCAGTCGCCCTGGAGCTCGCCGACCACCCGCAGCCGGCCGCCGTCGGGCATCGCCCGCAGGGAGTTGCGCGCCAGGTTCCAGAAGATCTGGCTCACCTGGTCGGGATCGGCGAACAGCCGTGCCGAAGGCGGGTCGAGCTCCATCTCCAGCCGGTGGTGGCCCGAGACCTCTTCGCTGTTCTTGAGCAGCTCGAAGTTCTCGGCCAGCAGGCGGGCGATGTCGAAGGAGACGCTCGACCGCTCGCGGGGCCGGGCGAAGCGCAGGAAGCCTTTGATGGTGCGGTCCAGGCGATGGCTCTCTTTGAGCAGGATCTCGATCAGCTTGCGCTGCGCCGGATCGCCGGCCACCGAGCCCGAGAGCATCTGGACGGACCCCGAGATGGCAGCCAGCGGGTTGCCGATCTCGTGCGCCAGGCCGGCCGCGAGCTCGCCCACGGCCACCATGCGGTCCCTCATCCGCAGCTCTTCCTGCATCCGCCGCCAGCGAGTGAGGTCCTGGAAAATGATGATGTAGCCCTGCTGGTTGTGCTCGGCGTCGCTGAGGCTGGAGACCGAGAAGCCGACGTAGCGGGTGGTGCTGCCGCGAGTGATTTCCACCTCCGAGCGCATGCGGCCGGTCTGCTCGCTGGCGGCGGTCGCCTCGCCCCACTGCGCGGCGGTGAAGAGGCCGGACTCCTGAATCGGCCGGCCGACCATCTCCGCCTCTTCGCGGTCGAGGATCTCCAACCCGGCGTGGTTGGCGCTGGTGACGGTGCCTTCGAGATCGGTGGTGAGAATGCCACTGCTGATCGACTGGATGACGTCGCGGTGCACCACCTGGAGGTCCGCAAGGTGCTCGCTTTTCTCTTCCAAGGCACGCTCGGCGCGGGTCACGTTGTGGGCCAGGTAATAGGTCAGCAGGGCCACGGCATAGAAACCGAAACCGTGGACGACCAGGTTGTAGCCCACGCGTACCCCGGAGACCGCCTCCTGGGAGGAGCTCGCGGGTGGAATCCTGCCGAAATAGAGGAGCACGATCAGCGAGCCATAGAGCAGGAAGGCGATGCTCGCCACCGTCAGGCCGGCCCGCCGGCGCAGCAGCGTCGAGGCCACGGCGATGACGATCAGGTAGAGCAGCGAGAAGGGGCTGGTGACTCCGCCCAGATAGTACACGAGGCCGGTGATCAGGATCAGGTCGCCGACGAATTGGATGTAGGCCTGGATGGTGGGCCAGCGCCGCAGCAGCCGCATCAGGGCGATGTAGACGAGAGTCGCGATGAAGGTGGCGCCGGCGAGCAAGAACAGCACGTGGGGGGGCACGACCTCGGACTCGGGCGGCGTCACGACCGGGGCGGGCGCCGGTTGCGCCGGCAGGGGGGCCGGCGGCCCCACGAAGCTCGGCTCCGGCTGGGCCGCCGTCGTCGTCGCCGCCGGAGCCTGGGCGCCGGGAACCTGGAGCAGGGCGTAGGGGAGCAGCACGCTGACGATCGCCACCACGCGGATGGCGGTGTACCAGCGGAGCTGATTGACCAGCGGCTTCATGGCGAGGAGAGCCGGGATGGGGAAGCCACCCCGGCTGTGGATCTCGCGGCCAACGTTACCCGATCTTGGACAGAATCGAGTAGAGAGGCAGGTACATGGCGGCGACGATCGTGCCGATGATCGCTCCCAGCACGGTGATCATCACCGGCTCGATGAGCTTCATCAGGCCGGCCACCGCCGTATCCACCTCGTCCTCGTAGAAATCGGCGATCTTCGACAGCATTTGGTCCAGAGCGCCGGTCTGCTCGCCGACGTTGATCATCTGCACCACCATCGCCGGAAAAACCTTGGTCTGTGCCAGGGGCTCGCTGATGCTCTTGCCCTCCTCGACGCTCTTGCGCACCGCCATGATGGCGTCTTCGATGATGGCATTGCCGGCGGTCTTGGCGGTGATCTCCAGGCCGTCCAAAATCGGCACGCCCGAAGCCGTCAAGGTGCCGAGCGTGCGGCAGAAGCGGGCGACGGAGATCTTGCGCAGCAGCATGCCGACGACCGGAATCTTGAGCATGGCGCCGTCCAGGAGCCGCTTGCCGTGCGGCGTTTTGTGCCAGCGGTTGACGGCCACGCAGGCGAAGGCGATGACGATCACGATGAGGAAGAAATAATCGGCCACGAAGTTGCTGGCGCTGATCACGATGCGGGTCAGCAGCGGCATCTCGCCGCCCAGGCCGGCGAAGAGCTGGGCGAACACCGGGATCACCTTCCACAGGATGATGAACACCACCAGGGCGGCGATGACGATGATCGACACCGGGTAGATGAGCGCCGACTTCACCTGGCTGTTGAGCTTGACGGCCTTCTCGATGTACACCGAGAGGCGCTGCAGGATGATGTCGAGGATACCGCCCGACTCGCCGGCCGCCACCATGTTGGTGTAGAGGGCGTCGAAGGCCTTGGGGTGCTTGCGCATCGAGTCGGCGAGCGAGGCGCCGGATTCGACGTCGGTGCGCACCTGGTGGATGATCGTCTGGAAGGTGCGGTTCTCCTCCTGCTCGCCGAGGATCTCCAGGCACTGCACGAGCGGCAGGCCGGCGTCGAGCATGACGGAGAACTGGCGGGTGAAGATGGCCACCCGCTTCGAGCCGATGCCGCGCGGGATGCGCGGGATCAGCTTGATCTCGCGGCCCTTCTCGCGAAGGCTGGTGATCTGGATCTGCTGGCGGCGCAGCACCAGCATCGCGGCGTCGCGGGTATCGGCCAGGAGCTGTCCCTCCTGGATCTGGCCGGATCGAGATTTACCTTTCCACACGAAGCTTGGCATCCCCTTGAGCTCCTGTCGCTACTGCGACGTCAACACCGGGTTCAGCGCGGTCGGACCGCGGTTGATCATCTCCTGGAGCTCGTCCGGATAGGACGACCGGCCGAGCGCCGTCTCGAGCGTGATCATGCGCTTGAAGTAGAGGGCGGCCAGCGCCTGGTTGAACGTCTGCATCCCGTGCTTGGCCTGGCCGGCCTGCATCATGCCGTAGATCTGGTGGACCTTGTCCTCGCGGATCAGGTTGCGGATGGCGGAGCTGGGGATGAGGATCTCCATCGCCATCGCCCGCCCCTTGCCCCCCACCTTGGGCAGCAGCGCCTGGCAGACGATGCCTTCCAGCACCAGGGAAAGCTGGGCGCGGATCTGCCCCTGCTGGTGGGCCGGGAAGACGTCGATGATGCGGTTGATGGTCTGCGCCGCGGAGTTCGTGTGCAGGGTGGCGAAGGTCAAGTGGCCCGTCTCGGCGATGCGCAGCGCCGCCTCCACCGTCTCCAGGTCGCGCATCTCGCCGATCAGCACCACGTCCGGGTCCTGCCGCAGCGCCGAGCGCAGGGCGGCGGTGAAGCTGTGGGTGTCCGCCGCCACCTCGCGCTGGTTGACGATGCACTTCTTGTGGCTGTGCAGGTACTCCACCGGGTCCTCGATGGTGACGATGTGCTCGCTGCGCTCGCGGTTGATCTTGTCGATCATGGCGGCCAGCGTCGTCGACTTGCCCGAGCCGGTGGGCCCGGTGACGAGGATCAGCCCGCGCGGCTTCTCGCACAGCCGCTCGATGATGATGGGCAGCCCGAGCTCGCGGAACCCCTTGATCTCATAGGGGATCTGCCGGAACACCGCGGCGATGGCGCCCCGCTGGTGGAAGATGTTGGCGCGGAACCGCGCGAGCCCCTTGATGCCGAACGAGAGGTCGATCTCCAGGTTCTCCTCCAACCGGTGCTTCTGGTTGTCGGTGAGGATGGAGTAGGCGAGTTGCTTGGTCTCCGACGGCGTCATCGGCGGCAGACTGAGCGGCCGCAGGTGACCGTCCACCCGCACCTGGGGCGGCGAGTTGGTGGTGATGTGCAGGTCCGAGCCTCCCATCTCCACCATCGACTTCAAAAGCTGATTCAGTGTCGGCGGCATGACGACGAGCTCCGGCGGACGATCCTGTCTCCTGAACGGTAGATACCGAGCCAAGTCTACACCATTGAGGGAATAGATGAAAGGGTATGAGTCGGCATCCGTCCCCATCCCCGGGTTCCCACCGGCTCCGCCGGTTTCCACCCGGGGCTACGGGAAATGCCGCCCTACGGGCTCGCGGTGTCGCGGTCTTGTCTTTCTCCCTCTTCTCCCGGCGGCCGGGGGGGAGGCTGGGAGAAGAGGGCCGGGGTGATGAGGGTCTTGGGCGGGGGAAAGCTGGAGACCGCGTCGCTCTCCCACCCTGATATCCTCCCCCCGTGAGCGAGCCGCTGGCAGGTGTCCATGACGAAGAGGTGCTGGGCAAGGCGTACGACGCCCGCCTCATGCGCCGGCTCCTGGGCTACATCCGCCCCTACCGCGGAATGACGGCGAGCGCCCTGGCCCTGATCCTGGCCTCCTCCATCTTCCAACTGCTGGGACCGCTGTTGACGGCCGTGGCGCTCGACCTCTTCATCCGGCCGCAGGGGAGCACGGGGCAGATCTCGGCGCCCAGCCTCTTCGTCCGCAGCCAGCTCCTGGCGCGGGGGATCGATCCGGCGCAGGTCGCGGTGCCCGGGTTGGCGGTGATCTCCCTCCTCTTTCTGGCCGCCCTGGCCTTCACCGCGATCTCCCTCTTCGCCCAGGGCTACGTGCTGCAGCTCATGGGGCAATACATCATGAAGGACCTGCGGCGGGAGATCTTCGGCCATCTCCAACGCCTGCCGCTCGCCTTCTACGACCGCAGCCCCGTCGGCCGGCTGGTGACCCGGGTGACCACCGACGTCGACGCCCTGAACGAGATGTTCACCGCCGGCATCGTCACCATCTTCGGCGACGTCATGGTGCTCACCGGCATCGCCGCCATCCTCTTCTGGCTCGATTGGCGGCTCGCCCTGGTGGCCTTCTCCATCGTCCCGCTGCTGCTGCTGCTGACCTCCTGGTTCAAGACCAAGGTGCGGGAAAGCTTCCGCGAGGTCCGCGTGAAGATCGCCCGCATCAACGCCTTCCTCCAGGAGCACGTCACCGGCATGCCCGTGGTGCAGCTCTTCAATGGCGAGGCGCGGGCCTACGGAGAGTTCCAGACGATCAATGCCGCCCACCGCGACGCCAACGTGCGGTCGATCGTCTATTACGCCATCTTCTTCCCCGGCATCGAGCTCATCACCGCAATCGGCGCCGGGCTGTTGATCTGGGTGGGAGGCAGCCGGATGCTGGTGAGCACCCTGTCGATCGGCGGCCTCATCGCCTTCCTTCAGTATGCCCAGCGTTTCTACCAGCCACTCTCGGACCTGTCGGAGAAGTACAACATCCTCCAGTCGGCGATGGCGAGCTCCGAGCGGACCTTCCGGCTGCTCGACACGCCGGTGACGATCGAGGCACCTCCGGCGGCCTACAGCCCGGTGCGGGTGCGGGGCGACCTCGAATTCGACGACGTCTGGTTCTCCTACAAAGAGAACGAGCCGGTGCTCAGGGGAGTCTCCTTCCGCGTCCGCCCGGGCGAGACCCTGGCCGTGGTTGGGCACACCGGCGCCGGCAAGAGCACCCTGGCGAATCTCCTGTTGCGTTTTTACGACATCGACCGCGGCGCCGTGCGGGTGGACGGCGTCGACGTGCGGGAGTGGGACCTCGCCAAATTGCGGCGCAGCGTCGCCATGGTCCTGCAGGACGTCTTCCTCTTCTCCGGCAGCGTCGGCGCGAACATCCGGCTGGGGGAGGAATCGATCGACGACGAGCGGGTGCGCTGGGCGGCGGGCGAGGTCCACGCCCTCCCCTTCATCGAGCGCCTGCCCGGCGGTTTCGACACCGCGGTCCGCGAGCGGGGGGCTGGGCTCTCGGTGGGTCAGAAGCAGCTCATCGCCTTCGCCCGCGCCCTGGCCTTCGACCCCAGCATCCTCATCCTCGACGAGGCCACCTCCTCGATCGACACCGAAACCGAGCAGCTCATCCAGATGGCCCTGGAGCGCCTCCTCGTGGGACGCACCAGCGTGGTCATCGCCCACCGCCTCTCGACCATTCAGAAAGCGGACCGCATCCTCGTCCTGCACAAAGGCGAAGTCCGCGAATACGGCACCCACCAGGAGCTGCTGGCGTTGCGGGGGATCTACTACAAGCTGTACCTGCTCCAGTACAAGGACCAGGAGGGGGCGGCAGTGGTGGCAGGGGTGGGTTCGTAGTGCCCGGACCTTAGGACTGAGATTCGCCCGCGGAATGCAAAGACCCTGGACGGTGACCTCGCTGAGCGTCTTCTTCGGCTTCGGTGCCGCGATCAGCGCGACGACGCTGGTGGCCTTGGCCGCTCCGGGCGGTTTCCTCGAGCCGATGTGGCAGCTCAATCCGCGAGCCCGGGAGCAGTTCGCGAGCATGGGAATCTGGGCCTGGATGCTCATGGCGGTCGTCTCGGCCACCTGTCTCGCTGCGGCCGTGGGTCTTTGGCGCGGCCGGCGTCTCGGCTACGTCCTCGGCCTCACCCTGCTGACGGTCAGCCTGCTCGGCGACCTCGCCAACGCCGTGCTCGGTCTGGAGCCACGCGCCTGGGTGGGCGTCCCCATCGCCGCGCTCCTTCTCGCTGTCCTCCGGACCGGCAGGGCCAGGGCCTACTTCACCCCGCGGCCCTGAAGAGGGCTGGGGAGGTCCTGGCGGTGCGGCCCGGCCGCGACGTCACCGAAACACGAACATCCCCACCGCCGCCGCGAACATCAGGAGCGTGGTCAAGCCTACCGTGATCCGGCCAAGGCGCGGGCTCGGCTGGCCGTTCATGGTTTTCGAGTCCGAGGCCAGGATGAGGATGGCGAGGAGCAGGAGGGGCGCCAGCAGGCCGTTGATGACGGCGGACCAGTAAAGGATGCGGATGGCGTTGACGTGCAGGAAGTCGAGGAGGATTCCCAGCGCCGTCGAGAGCACGACGATGGCGTAGAACTCCCGGGCCCGCCGGGGCTTGCGGTCGAGCCCCTCGCGCCAACTGAAGGTCTCGGCGAAGGCGTAGGCCGCCGAGCCGCCAAGCGTAGGAATCGCCAGGCAGCCGACGCCGAAGATCCCCAGCGTGTAGAGAGTGCTGGCCCAGCGGCCGGCGATCGGGAGGAGGGCTTCGGCGGCCTGGCGGGAGCTTTCGATATGGGTCTTGCCGTGCGCGTGCAGCGTCAAGGCCGTAGTGAGGATGATGAAGAACATCACCAGGTTCGAGAAGAAGGTGCCGGTCCCCACGTCGAGCCGGCGGTCGATGAGCTCCCGCCGGGTGGCGCCTTGGCGGTGGATCAGCATCCGCCGTCCCATCGCCCGTTCCTCCTCGACCTCCTGGGAGGCCTGCCAGAAAAAGAGATAGGGGCTGATCGTCGTCCCGAGGATGGCGACCAGCATACCCCAGCCGTCGGAGGTCTTGGGCAGCGACAGGGTGAACGTGTCACGCAGCACCGTGAGCCAGCGGGGATGGAGGAGAAACGCGGTCACGACATAGGCGCCGAGCGACAGCGACAACCATTTGAGGATGGACGCGAACCGCTGGTAGCGGATCCAGAGGGTGGCCGCGGCGATGCCGACGCCGAAGACGATGACGAAGAGATGGGAGTTGAAGCCGGTCAACATGATGGCGGCGTCCGCCATGCCCGCCAGGTCGGCGGCGATGTTGAGGGTATTGGCGGCGAGGAGAGCCAGGCAGATGACGATCAGCACCGGCTTGGGAAAGCGGTCGCGCATCGCCCCGCCGAGCCCCTTGCCGGTGACCATGCCGATACGTGCGCACATCATCTGGACGGCGGCCATGAGCGGCCAGGTCACCAGTGCCGCCCATAGGAAGAGGGTGCCGAACTGCGCGCCAGCGATCGAGTAGGTGGCGATCCCGGAAGGATCGTCGTCCGCCGCGCCGGTGATGACTCCGGGACCGAGAGTCGCGAGGAAACGGCGGACGAGGGATTGCTGCCGGCTGGGCTGCGGCTCTTTCCCGTCGGTCATGAAGCCTCCGCGGGGCGCGGGCCCGCTGAATTCGCCTGCAGCCAGTCAGCGAGTTCCGGCTCGGTGCGCCGCCCGTCCGCTGCCTCGATCACGGCGTCGTAGGCTTCAGTTTCCGATGCCGTCAGCCTCCGGCCGTTGAGCAGCAGGAAGGTGGCGGCTGCCGCAAAGGCCACGCGTTTGTTGCCGTCCACGTAGCCATGGTTCTTGACCAGGCCGAAGAGGTAGGCCGCGGCGAGGCTAGCCAGATCCGAGTCGGGCTCGTAAGCGAGGCGGTTCTTCGGACGCGCCAGAGCCGACTCGAGGAGATCGTCACCTCCGGCCCGGACGCCGGCGGCGCCGCCATGCTCCAGGAGGAGCTCGGAGTGAATCGCGTCCACGATCGCCCGGGTCAGCCAGCGAGGCTCCTCACGGCTCATTCCGCCAGCTTTTTGAGCGTGTTGCGATATTGCCGGCGGACCTCAGAGAAGGCCGCCATGGCGTCGTGAAAGTCGGGATCGTAGGGAGTCAGCAGAACTCCGTCCTTCGTCTCGACCGCGAACATCCGGTCTCCCGGCCGGACCTGAAGCCGTTCCGCCATCTCTTTGGGCAGCGTCGCCGTCACCGATCCTCCCGCCTGCCTCAGGGTGATCTCCTTGATCATGGGCTTAACCTCCCGGCCGGCAAGAGTAGCACGGAAGTAGCACACGAGGAGAGCCGCCGGCATAGGCGGAGCATCGGTAATTTCTTCGTAGACCCGGGTCTGCGTGACGTAGACCGCAGTCTGATAGTGGGGTAATTGTGAGTTGCTCCCGCTGGCCGGCCCTAACCTCCTGATTTTGCTGTAACTTACCTCGTAGAAGGGGGGAGCGTTCCCCTCATTTCCCAGGTAAGCGGCCCGGCAGGGCGCGGTAACGCTTCTGCCGGACCTGACCCATGCAGGAGGTCTGACCCCATGCACGAGCTGTCTAAGTCTACCCCGTCCAGTCCGCCCCCATCCCCACCGCCGGAACGCGCCGTTTCCCCGCCCGTCATCCCTCCCGACCGTTGGGAGGACTTCCCATGCTTCCGGGAAATCTTCCTCGTAATGTTCACCGACCCGCGCGCCAACGCGGCCATGCGAGCGTTCGGCCACCTCCAATACGAAATGGTCATCGAAACGTGGGGCCAGTGGCCCGACCATCGGGAGGGGATCTTTCCCAACGAGCTGCGCGCCGCAGTGGCCGACATGCGGCATCTTCAGGGCGCCGTGTCCTCCTGGTGCGGCCCGGCGTTCACCGGCTCAAGCGAGTACGAAGTGAGGCTTGCAGGAGTCGGCGCCAGCATCGCGCTTGCGGTGGGCGAGCTGGCGGACCGCCTGGAAGTGGAGCTGAACTCTTGGCAGGGCAAGCCGTCATGAGCTGGGCGACCAAGCTTTCCTATCCGCCGGACGCCCGCTGCAACGTCTCGGTGAAATCAACCACCTTCCAGAAAGGCCGCTGGGAGAAGGCCGCAAAGCTCCACGGCATGGCCACGGCGGGTGCCTTTGCCGCCTATGCCGCGGATATGTACCTCGCTCTGAAACGGGCCTTTGAAGACGCGAACCACGAGCACCACGAGTCGCTGAATCCCACCAACCCAGGAGAGGAGGCCAGTCGCCGGGAGGCATGAAGAACGCCGGAAGCGGGAGGAGGGATGAAGGTCGCCACCTTCAGCATGAGGGCGAGCATGCCGCAGTCCATCGCCTGGAAGAAAGCGGCGGAGTCGGAAGGCTTCTCCTCCGTGGGGAGTTGGGCGGCATGCGCTCTCGACGCCTACTTAAAGATGCGAGCAAAGGCCGGTTTGCCCCTCCCGCTGATCTGGCGCCGTGGCCGCTTCCGCGTCGTCTTTGAAGACGGCGCGGACCTGGAGATTCCCGGCTGGATCTCCCGGCCCTTCGGCCACTTCCACGGCTCACCAGGAGGCCCGATCCCGGCAGGGTCCACTCACTGTCAGACGTTGGTCTACCTTCCGAGCCGGAGGATCGTCGCCACCTTTCGCTATGCGCGGGAGTGCAGGGCATTGGCGGCGGAGCTTAGCGGGCTGTGGGCTCGCGGTGGCGGGGAGGCTGAGGACATCCGCGCGGGTCCCGTAATCGAGCGCTACCAGAAGGAAGCAACGTAGCACCGAGGGCCGGGACCGCGAGGAACCGGCCCTTTATTCTTTGCGCACGCGGCAAAAGATCCTCACGACTCGGCCGTAAAAATCTCCTTCAAGGTCCGCTAACTCGTGCTGAATATCTTCGCCCTTGCCAAGCTTGCTTGTCCAAAAACCGTTTTCTAGCTGACGCGCTGCGTGTTTGGGAGCGCCACTCCTGGCGTATAGAGCGATTTTCTCTAGGTTGTCTTCTAATTCAACAGACTCGCATTCATCATAACCCTTGCTTCTAAACGCTGAAGAAAAGGCTTCAATTGTTTCCTCTGCGGGAATTCCTTCTGGCCAATAATTGGTAGAGAATCCACGATTTGGCCACCACCAATTCTTCATATCACCGACTGACCAAGCAATGCAATTGTAGTGCTCATCCGGCTGGCTTGTAATCTTAAAAGCCGCCGACGTTTTCAGGGCGGGGAAAACAAATAAGAATGACATTCTTTTAGGACGCCGGATTGATGCCGCGTAAGGAGGCCCATCGCAGCCATGCATCCGTCATCTTGCTTAGATTTCCACGCGCCGCTGGAGGAACCGGGTCTTCACCCGTAATAGCCTGTAATGCCCAAAACCAATGATCGGGCTCGCGAGCTAGTTCTCTTAAAATTAGCGGTAGCGCAGCAGGCCCCATGCCGATAATGCGCTGATAGGCGGGATGCATCACCATGTCCGTTGTCGAGCTAATGTACTGCGTCGCCTCGCGCCAGCTCTTCGTTAAGCGCAAAAACAGATTTTGGTTTTTTGATGCTTCGCTCTTGAAGGAGATCAGATAATCCCTGCTAGGCAATCTCAATTGCCGCAAGGTCCTAGCGTCGATCACCATGTTATCCCACCTCAATGACAGAGGTGAGAAGCTTGAGGGGATTGTAGTACCGCCGTTTGCTTTCATGGCTCAGATTCCGGCAAAGGGTCAAATATAAGTCCAGCCGACTTCAAATCTTCAAGCATTGCTTGCGCCACTAAAAACAAATGCGCGGCCCCCTGGGGCGAAAGCGCAAATCGATCGGTCACTATAAGATTTGCCTCTAGGGGCGACCCTGACTCACTGGATGTTGCGGCGGCATATTGCAGCTCACCCAAATCAATAAAGCCTACTTCAAGAATGAGGTCAGTGCCAACGCGACTCAAAAAAAACCGATGTGCACCCTTTAGTAGCCCGGGCGCGGCAACGGTACGTTTAAGCTTGAGAAGAGTTTCCGACTCTTGCGGCGGCGGTAGATCCATAACACTCTCCCCGGCCCTGAGAGGGCTCACACTTAGGTTAGCACAGTCTTGGGGCGGTCCGGCGGTCCATCTTCCTAGCCTCCCGCCTGTTTAAGCACTTCCCGTGCCGCCTGTAGCATCGTAGACCGCACCCAAGCGGCCCGGCTGAGCCCTAGATGCTCGGCGGCGCGGTCGATAATCTCTAGGTGGGCAGGTTCAAAGCGCAGGAGGACGGGCTCCGTCTGGTTCCGTCCGTGGTCGGACTTCTTTGGGCGTATCTCTAGGTCTTCCATGCCAGGAGAATAGCATAAAGATTGACGAAGTCAAGCCAATGGGCTTGACAGGGGATATCCCCGTGCTATACTCCAAGAAATGAAGACGGCTCCGGCAGTTGTTGACGCAACTCCCGGAGCCTGGAACCGCCCGACCAAAGCCGAACGGACCTCCATCCTGATTATGGCTTTCGGCCGGGCTTACCGCAAGGGAGCCCCGCTCATGAACTGCGCCACCTGTGAAGCACCTACTAAGAAGTTTGGAAAAGACCGCAAGGGGAATCAGCGGTACCGCTACCTGACCTGCCGCAAGACGTGCAGCGAGCGGCCGGAGCGTCCTCTTGGCGCCATGAACCTCCCCCTAGACCGTGCGCTGCTATGCCTGAATCTTCTCTGCGAAGGCTCCAGCGTCCGCGCTATCGAGCGCATCACCGGAACCGAGAAGAAGACCATTTTGCGCTTGCTCGTCCAGGTCGGCGAAGGGTGCGAGCGTATGATGACCGAAACCATCCAAGGTGTACCGGTCAAGGACGTCCAGGCGGATGAGGTCTGGACCTACATTCGGGCCAAGCAAGGGACCGTCACTCGCAAGCAAATTGCCGATCCTGACGCGGGCGATTCCTTCTGCTACATCGGCATCGAGCGGCACAGTAAATTAATTCTGGCGTGGCACCTGGGACGGCGCAACACCTGGGATGCCCACGACTTCATAGTGAAGCTCAGCAGCGCCACGGCGGGAGACTTTCAGCTCAGCACGGACGGGTTCAACGCCTACCCGAACGCGGTAGAGTTTGCCCTGGGAAGCCGTGTAGCGTACGGCCAGAACATCAAAGAATTCGGCAGCATGGGCGGCACTGAGGCGCGGCGGTACGCTCCGCCGCGCCTGATAGGTCAGGAAAAGATTGCAGTCTCCGGAAGCCCGGATGAGGACCGGATTTGTACCTCACATGTCGAGCGCTCAAACTGGACGCTGCGCGGACACCTGCGCCGTTTCACTCGGCTGTCTAACGGCTTCAGCCGGAAGAAGAGCAACCTGCGCGCCGCGTTGGCGCTCTACTTCAGCTACTACAATTTTGTGAAGATCCACTCCAGCATCCGGATGACACCTGCCATGAAAGCGGGCGTTGCTAAGGCTCCGTGGAAGCTGGCGGAGCTGCTGGCGGCGGCACAGGTGACGAGCAGCTAGGATGCGGGCGGCACTGGCGGCGGAGCAGTCGGCGGCTTCTTCTTAGAAATAAGCCGCTTGACCTCTGCGATCCCCGAACCGACCAAAAAAATGACGGCAATAAAAGCAGTAGCGCCAATACCGTCCGCTCCCAATGCTTCAACGTCTGGCGGCTTGGTAAGAAAGAAGACACAGAAAACAGTAAACGCGGTGGAAATCATTCCGTACCCCCAAGAGCCGCCTCAATAATCTCTATTTTACTGGGCCATTTTCCATTCATCCGCCAAGAGATAAAAACGGCAACGATAACCACTAATGCACCTACTAACATCGACACGCGATAATCAATCGTATCGAGCAAGGTATGTCCGATAGAATCGAGCGCCCCATTTGCCGAAGTCTTCATGCTCCGCGACCTTTCAGGGAAGGGTAAAGGCGAAGCGCTAGCAAGGCTCCTACAGCGCTACCTATCAGAGCGACGATAGGGCCACCGATATAGAGAGATGGAAGTCCCAGGATTAGCCCTCCCAACAAACCGAGTGCCCGCCGTGCGCTGAATTCGTCTTCGGCTTCACGTGCGCGGGTAGCATCCGCTTCAGCCATTGCTTGAGGGAGAGCGGCGACCATTGCTCGTAGTTCATCGACTTGGCGGAGGGTCGCGAAGTCTTTTGCGCTCAATCGCTTTGGAGTAATAGCGGAATGCGCTTCAAGGAAAGCGCGATATCCTTCATGGACTATTGAAACCGTATCCCTGAAGCTTTCCAGACCATCTATCGCCACCTGAATGTCGCGCAATGCTTTTTCACGATCAGGAGCCAGCTCAGCCGCTAGCACCATGTCAGACACCTGCTTAATCTTCAGGCGCAAGAAAGGAAGCTCTCGATCAGCATAGGCGATTGACTCTCTAGCTGCTAGCAACTCTTGACCCGCCGTTCGCCGAACAATCGCGAGATTGTCTTCAAGGATGCCCTTCTCTTGAATGTCTTTAAGCATGCGCTGAAGGCCAGCCACAACCTCTCGCGCCGTTCGTTCGAAGTCCTTCCTGCGTTCAGCCGCCGCGCTCCTGTCTAGCATCACCCCCTGGTCTTGAATAGTGGCCAATAGGGCATAGCTAACCGCTGGCGCGTAGTCGTTCAGGTTGAAGGTAGCGGGCGGTACCATGAGAGGCGTAAGGTCAGAAGAGGAGCGGTCGTCCTTTTTCACCATGGGATGAGCACCCCCATGGTAAGGCCCGAGCATGGCACACCCCCGGCCGGCCCGCCAAGCCTATCGCAAGCGCTGCATAAGGTCCGAACGGGCGGCCGGCCGGGAGCGTCAGGAGTGAGTGCGTTACGGAATTCTGAAGTGGCCAGCAATGCAGAGTTACCCCACTATCCGCAGGTCTCTCTTCGGCAGACCGCGGTCTCAGCTTCGTAGACCGCGGTAATTTCTTCGTAGACCCGGGTCTGCGTGACGTAGACCGCAGTCTCTCTTCGGCAGACCGCGGTCTCAGCTTCGTAGACCGCGGTAATTTCTTCGTAGACCCGGGTCTGCGTGACGTAGACCACGGTCTCTCTTCCGCAGACCGCGGTCTCAGCTTCGTAGACCGCGGTAATTTCTTCGTAGACCCGGGTCTGCGTGATGT
>JBAPYB010000165.1:0-2049 GCA_049284515.1 Thermoanaerobaculia bacterium | reverse complement strand
GGCTGGCGGTCCGGGAAACGGCCCCGGGCGACGTCGCGGTCTGCTCGCGGCGGCTGGCGGGGGCGGAACGAGACCGGCTCCGCGAGCGGTCGCGACAGTGCGGAGTCGGATTGCCCTGGCTCTGCTGTGCGGCCTGGATGCGGACCCTCGGCGGCTGGAACGCGGAGCGGGGAAGGGACAACCCGCTCGTGTCGCTGGAGCTGCCGGTAAGCACCCGGCCTGGTCATGGGGAGGAGTCCGCCGAGCTGGGCAACGGCATCTCGCCGCTCCTCCTTTTTGCCGACACCAGCCGTCCGCTCGAAGAGATCGCCCGCGACCTCCACCGGCAGTTCGCCACCGGCGTGCGCCGGCGCTCGCATCTGGCGGTCCCCACCTTCACCGCCGCCGGCCGTTACCTGCCCTGGTGGCTCTTCCGCCGGCTGGCCTCTGATACCACCTACAGCGGTTTTGCGACCAGCCACTTCACCTGGATGCGCTCGCCAGTCGACCCCGGTGAGATCGCCCGCCTTTCCGGCGGCCGCCTCGAGCTTCTCGACCAACGCCTCTACGGCCCGGTGTGCCTGCACATGGGCGCCGCCTTGCAGGGACTGGAGACCGCCTCGGGGTTCCTACTAGCGATCACCCACCGGCTGAACGCCCTGCCGCCCGCCGACGCCGACGCTCTCGCCGGCCGGCTGCTGGCCGAGCTCGGCGCCGGGAGATGCCCGTGAAAGAGGCGCCGCGGAGAGACCACGGCAGGGACGGCTTCCGGGAGCACGGCTACCGCCTCTTCCCGGGATTCCTCTCGGCGGCGGAGACCGAGCGGTTGTGCGGGCAGGTCCGCGAGCAGACCCGGTTCCAGACCGTCGCCGCCAAGGCCGGGATGAACCTGACCTATCAGGTGGTGGACGGCTTCCGGCTCCGTCAGGAGCTTCCCGATCTCTTCGCGCTGACGTCGGGCCGTCTCCAGGAAACCGCCCAGGCGTTGGTCGAGAAGCCGATCGAGCTGATGCGGGACCCGAAGCGCTCGGTCCGGCTCCAGTGCTACCGCCGGAAAACGGAGGGTTTTCTCTGGCACCTGGACGGCGGCACCTACGGCGCGCTCCTGACCCTGGTCAACACCAACCGGGGAGCCACCGATGTGCTGAGCCCGCGCCTGAGCCGCATCTTGAAGCCGGCGCCTTACCTCCTCTTCCCCTTCCAGCGCCTGCTCGAGCTCGGCCGGCCGACCCGGATCGTCACCGCGCCCGGGGATCTCCTGATCGTCCACGGCGGCGCCGTCATCCACCGCGGGGTGACGCAGCTCGACGAGGGAGAACGGATCGTGCTCGCGGCGAGCTACGATCCGTTGGACCGGAAGAAGAGCCGGCTCTGGGAGTGGCTCGCGCGCCGCCTCAACTACTGAAGGGATCTTACGGCACGAGGACGATCTTGCCGGCCGTCTGGCGGCCCGCGAGCAGCTCGTGGGCACGGCGGATCTCCGCCAGGGGCAGCACCGGGCCGACCTCGACCGTGACCTCGCCGGCGCCGACCCAGCCCAGGATCCGCCGCAGGGAAGGCGCTATCAGGTCGTCGCGGCCGAGCAGCGCGCGGAGGTGAAAGCCGAGCACCGCCTGAGAGCGGAAGAGGAGCTGGACGCTGTCGAGGGCGGGGGCGCGCTGGCTCACCATCCCCAGCACCACCAGGCGGCCGAGCGGCGGCAGCAGGCGCAGGCTGCGGCGCATCACCTCGCCGCCGATCGTCTCGAGCACGAGGTCGGGGCCGCGGCCACCGGTGCGCTCCCGCACCGCAGCCTCGAAGCCCGCATAGTCGGCGGCGTGCTCGGCGCCGAGGGTGCGGGCACGGGCGCGCTTTTCCGGCGTCGAGGCCGTGGCCAGAACCCGCAGCCCGAGGCAGCGGGCGATCTGGACGGCGGCGCTGCCCAGGCCGCCGCCGGCGCCATGGATCAGCACCACCTCCCCGGGCTGCGCCCGGGCCACCGTGACCAGCGCATGGTAGGCGGTGAGATGGGTCACCGGCAGCGCCGCCGCCGGCTCCCAGGGGAGCCATTCGGGGAGCGCGATGCAGGCC
>JBAPYB010000164.1:0-18521 GCA_049284515.1 Thermoanaerobaculia bacterium | reverse complement strand
GGCGATCGCCGATCGCCGTTCGGCGCGCACCTTCTCGGGGGAAGCGGTCACCCGGCCGGAGCTGGCGCGGCTGCTGCGCTATTCCTACGGCGTCACCCAGCCCCGCCGCGGTCTGCGGGCCGTGGCTTCCGGCGGCGCCCTCTACCCTCTGGAGCTCTACGTGGCGGCGTGGAACGTCGAGGGGCTGGAGCCCGCCGTCTACCACTACGATCCGCCGGCCCACCGTCTGGACGTCGTGGCGCGAAGGGACGTCCTGGCGGACCTGTCGCAGTGCGTCTGGCTGGACGACGTCGACGCCGGCAGCGCCTCTCTCATGCTGGTGATCACGGCGTTCTTCGTCCGCTCCACGGTCAAGTACCGCGAGCGCGGATACCGGATGATCCTCATGGAAGCCGGCGAAGTGGCGCAGAACCTCGCCCTGCTGGCGACCGCGATGGGCCTCGCCAGTTGCGCCCTCGGCGGTTTCCTCGACAACGAGCTCTCCAGGTTGCTCGGCGCTGACGGTTTCGCCGAGGCGGCCCTGCTGCCCGTGATCGTCGGCCGGGCCTCCCAGGCAGCCCTCAGCACCGTAAGAAAGGAAGGATGACGTCATGGCGACCAGTCTTGCAGCCATCTCCCTGCGGGAGGCCGTTCGGGGGTTTTTGCGCAATAAGTCGATTTTCGTCGTGGCCTTCCTGACGCTCACCCTCGGCCTCAGTCTGTGCACGACGATGTTCTGCGTGCTGTATGGCGTGTTGCTGAAGCCCTACACTTACGCCGACCGCCTGGTGATCGCGTGGGCGGGCTACGAAGGCGGCGCCAGCGAACGGGACAAGTTCAATGAGCAGGCGATCGACGAGTGGCGCCAGGCCTCGCATACCTTCGACGGGGTGGGAGGCTTCCGCTATACGGAGTTCACCCTGCTCCGGCAGGGCGAGCCGATGGATTTCCAGGGCACCCTGGTGTCGCCGGAGCTCTTCTCCATCCTCGGCGCCAAAGCCCATCTCGGGGCGATCCTCAGCCCCCAGTTGACCAGCGAAACGAAGGGCAAGGTCGTCCTGCTGAGCTATTGGCTCTGGGAGCAGCATCTCGGCAGCGATCCCGCCATCGTCGGCAAAGGGATCAACCTGGACGGCGAGATCTATACCGTGGCCGGCGTCATGCCCAGGGATTTCGACGTGCCGAGCCACGACGTGGGCATGTGGACACCGCTGGTGCCCAATCCGGCGAAGAAGGAGAGGAACCTGATGGTGGTCGCACGGCTGCGGCCTGGGTTCAACCTGGTCCAGGCCCAGGGCGACGCGGATGGCATCGCCCGCCGGCTCGCCGCGGAGAATCCGGACGCGAACCGCGGCATGAGGATCCATCTCGTGCCGTTCTTCGACGAGCTGATCAAGGACTCGCGGCCCTTCGTGCTGGTGGGCAGCGCCGCGGCCCTGCTGGTGCTCCTGATCTGCTGCGCCAACCTCTCGAACCTGCTGCTGGTGCGCGCCATCGAGAGGCGCAACGAGTTCGCCACGCGCCTCGCCATCGGGGCGCAGCGGCGGCACCTGCTGGGCGTGGTCTTCGCCGAGAGCCTGGTGCTGGCCGTCTGCGGCGGCATCGCCGGCGGTCTGCTGGCGCGCTGGATGGTCGAAGCGCTGGTGCGATTGACGCCCTTCGAGCTGCCGCGCGGCGGGGCGCTCGGCCACGGCATCCAGATCCCGCTCATCGTCGCCGTCCTGGTCGTGATCACCGCTCTCGTGGTCTCGGCCCTGCCGGCCTGGGAGGTGGCGAAGGCCAGGCAAGGCCCGGAGATCTCGCACGGATCGCGCAGCACCTCCCGGCGCTTCGCCCGGCAGCTCATCGCGACTTTCGAGATCGCGGTCGCCTTGACGCTGCTGGCCGGGTCCGGCCTGATGGCGCGTACCATGCTGGCGTTGCGCGACGCGAATCCGGGGTGGAATACCAGCCACCTCCTCGCCGCGCAGATCTATCTTCCCAAGCGCCGGTACCATAAGCCGCAAGAGGTCCAACAGGTGTTCGAGAGCTTCGTCGAGAAGCTGCGCAACACGCCGGGGGTCGCCTCGGCGGGGGCCTCCAGCGCGCTGCCGACCGGCAAGACGGGGATCGACTTCGACCTCCCGGTCCAGTTGCCGGGCAAAGCGGGCGAAAACGCCGGGCGGGCCTCCATCCGCGTGGTGACGCCCGGGTATTTCAAGACCATGGGAATCCCCCTGCTCCAGGGCCGCGCCTTCGACGACAAGGACCGCGGTCCCGAGCTGCGGCGGGTCATGGTCAACCACGCGTTCGTCACCCGGTACCTGTCGGGTTCACCGTCCGTGGTCGGCCAGCAGGTCACCCTCTTCCTCGGCCCTCCTGCCAACTACGAGATCATCGGCGTGGCGGGGGACGTCTACCACTACGGGATGCTGCGCGAGCCCGCGCCGGAGTTCTACCTGCCGTTCGCCTCCGTGCCTTTCAGCGGCATGGGAGTGGTGGTGCGCACCCTCGGCGAACCGCAGGCCTTCGCGCCGACCTTCCGCAAGCAGCTCTGGTCCATCGACCCGGAGCTGCCGGTCTCGACCCTGGAAACCATGGACAACATGGTGAAGGACACCTGGAGCGACCGCTCGTTCCTGACGACGATGATGGTGGTCTTCGCCGTCATGGCGGTGGCCCTGACCATTCTGGGCGTCTTCAGCGTGGTGTCGTTCTCGGTGAGCCGGCAGGTGCGGGAGATCGGCATCCGCATGGCGATGGGAGCGCGGCGCGACGACGTGGTGCGCCTGGTGATGGGGCAATCGGCCCGCGCCGCCGTGGCCGGGGTGACGGTGGGGCTCATCGGCTCCTGGCTGCTCGGCCGCGGGCTCGCGAGCCTGATCTACGGCGTCTCCCCCAGCGATCCCTGGGTGCTGCTGGGCGGCGCCGTCTGCGTGGCCGTCATCGCCAGCCTGGGGGCCTACCTGCCGAGCCGGCGGGCGGCGAAGGTAGACCCCATGTCGGCGCTGCGGCTGGAGTAGGGGGGCCCGGCTACGGCGAAGTCAACTGGATCGTGGCGTAGCCCTGGTTCGGCACGTCGTCGTTGTTGACCAGCATCGAGCCGACCGTGGCGATGGCCCGGACGGTGGTGGCCCCTCCCAGGGTCGAACGGGGGATGCCCAGGAAGATGGCCCGCTTCTCGCGGTCGAGGGCCACCTTGACGTCCTTGCTGAGGTTGCTGAGGAAGCCCCGGCCGGCCGCCTCGCTGTCGGCGACGCCGGCGAGGCCCTGCCAGTAGCCCTCGGCCATGAAGAGGTAGGCGCTCGCCAGGCGGTCGAACTTGAATTTGTTGGTGCCCCACCAGGTCATGCCGTTCTCCAGGTTGCCGTCGACGTCGAGGGCGACGTTGATGCCGAACCAGCGCTCGGGGAGCGCCTCGAAGGTGCTGACCTTGAACCAGAGCAGGTCGGTCTTGGGATCGAAGGCGTAGGCGAAGTCGCGGGCGTCGGGCAGGTGCGGATGCAGCACGTCCCCCGGCGGGTCGGAGGCGACGGAGCGCCAGGTGAGCGCCGGCACCGCGTCGGCGGCGAGGAGCTGGACCTTCTGGATGGGCTGCGCCGCGGCCGGCGCGGCGACGGCGAGCAACGAGAGCGCCATGAGGAGGCGCCTGGCGGGTGTGGATCGCATCGCTCCCTCCTTCACTTGTAGAGCTCCACTTGATCGATCTCGAGGTCGAGCTTGGCCGGCGGGCGCCCCGACACGCTGAAGCCGACCGAGGAGATGCTCGTGGTCGCCGGCGCCGACGGCTTGCCGGTGGGGGGGGACGGCACGAGCTTGTCGAACGGCAGCTCGACCAGGGTCCACTCCGGCTTGACCTCGAAGGGGGCCATGTAGTTCCCTGGCGGGGCGGAGTTCTGCCGGACCCCGGCCCGGAAGGCGCCGGTCCCCTGGCTGCGCGCGTAGAAGCGCAGACCCTTGTAGGCCGACAGATCCATCGGCAAGCCCTCCGTGCCGAGGAAGGCCCAGGCCCCGGAGAAGGGATAGGCGAAACCCTCCCCCAGCAGGAAGGAGATGCGCAAAGCGCCCTGCGAGCCCTGAGCTCCAGGGTGGACGAGGGTCATTCGCGCATCGCTGGTGCCGCCCAACTGGTCGTCGCAGATGGGAGCCAAGGCCAGACCCAGCACGGTCTCGATCTTCCCGCCGTCGAAGTCGGCGATCAACAAGTTACCGCTTTGTGGACTGCTGTTTTGTGCCCGCGCGGCGGCGCCGGCGAGCGAGAGCAGGAGCAGAAAAAGGGCGGAGACTGCGCGTCCGTGACCCGAGTGCATCTTCGTCGATCTCCTTTTCCAGCGAGGGCTACCTGGCGCCTCCAGTCTACCATCGATTGCGCCCGCTCCCGCGGGGGGACCCGCCGATCGAGCCGCCGTTTTTCCTGAACGTGGCGCTTGTCCACTTGACAACAAAAGGCACCAATGGAGACAACTCAGGTCAAACTAGGAGTGCCTGAGGGCGATCCCGCGGACGACCGGCGCCATGTCGTCGCCTCGCGATCCCGGGAAGGAGGGAAATGATATGTTTTGCATGGACACGAAACGAAGGGTCGCGGCGTTGGCGGTCATCGTAGCTCTCGTCGTGGTGAGCCCGCTCGCCGCGGCCGGCTGGGACCTGCCGGCGAGGTGGGAGAGCGCAGAGGGTTTCTTCATGGACGGCTTCACGCGCGTCCTCGCCTGGCTGGACGTCAAACCGGTCCTCAAGAGTGCGCCGCCGTGCGACCACGGTGGGAGCATCGACCCCAACGGCTGCCCGAAGGCTTTGGTTGGAGCTCAGGGAGCAAGCATCGACCCCAACGGCGCAACGACCGGGAGGAGCTTGAGCATCGGTCCCAACGGCCTGTAGCCGGAAGGGCGCAGAGGGACGGGAGCGGCCTTGGCGCCGCTCCCGGGTTTTCTCCGGACGGGCCGGTGTGCGACAATAGGGCAGCCTTGGTTGGGTCTGGTTTCGTCGGGAGGTGTTGAGATGACGCATTTGGGGAAGGGAGAGATCGAGGCGTTCTTGACAGGCCGGTCGTCACAGGAGGATCGCGACCGCCTGCTGAAGCATCTCCTTACCCGGTGCGAATGGTGCCTGCGGCTGTTCAAGAACCTGGCCGTGCCGCTGCTGGAAGGCGAACCCTGGGCTCACGCCGAAGAGGTGCCCGAAGATGCCTACGATGCGCCTCTCGCCCGCGCCGTCGCCGGGGCGAGCCGGTTCGCATCGCAATGGCGCAAGGAGACGGAGCGGCTGGCCCGGGCCCGGACGCTCATCGATAAAGCCGGGGGGCTTGGCGAGGGTTTCCCGCTCCGCCAGGCGCAGGCACTCCATGGCTGGCCCCTGTGTGAAGCCCTGCTGAGCAAGAGCTTCGACGAACGCTATCGCGATCCGAAAAAGATGCTGCGTCTCGCCTATGACGCCGCGCGGGTCGCCGAGCACACCCCGCCCGAAAAGTATCCACCCTCTCCCGGCTTCGTCATGGACCTCCGGGCGCGTGCCTTCGCCGAGTTGGGAAACGCCTATCGCATCAACGATCGGCTGTCCGAAGCGGAGGAGGCCTTCTCGCGGGCCAAAGCGTTCCTGGCGGAAGGCACCGGCGACTTCCTGCTGGAGGCCCGGGTGCTGGACCTCGAGGCCTCGCTGTGCAGCAGCCAAGGGCGTTTTGAAGACGCGATCTCACTCCTGGGCAAGGTCCATGACCTCTATCAAGAGGCCGGTGACGAACACCTTGCGGGCCGGGCGCTGATCAGCAAGGGCATCAACGTCCACTACCAGGGTTTCCCCAAGGATGCGGTGACCACCCTCAACGCCGGCCTTGCCCTCGTGGATCCAAGCCGCGACCCCGAGGTCTATGCGGTCGGCAAGCAGGACCTCCTCCACGCCCTCGTCGACGCCGGGGAGTACGGCAGTGCGAGCCAATTGATCCTGTCCGGAGGCCTCCGGGAGTCGTTTTCGACCGCGCCGCTGAACCTTCTGAAGGTCCGGTGGATGGAAGGCAAGATCCATGCGGGGTTGGGGCGCCTGGACCGGGCGGAGCGGATCTTCTGCTCGGTTCGCGAGGAGCTCGTCCATCTCGGAAGCCACTACGACGCCGCCCTGCTGGGCTTGGAGCTGGCCGCCGTCTGGCTCCGGCAGGGGCGCATCGCGGAAGTGCGGACGCTGGCCGAAGAGATGTACGAGACCTTCGAGCTCCTCGAAATCCGCCAAGCGGCTCAGCATGCCCTCTACTTCGTGCGCGAGGCGTGCCGGCGGCAGCGCCTGACGGTGCCCATGATCCAGCGTGTCCGCTCGTTCATGGAGCAGGTCACCCGGAATCCCGGGCTGCGCTTCGAGCCCGCGGAATACGTCGGCTAGCCCGGGCCGGACATCCGGGCCGCCCCCCCGCCGCACCCCGCCTTGCGCCCGGACCGGCGAGACCGGTATTCTGGAGTTTCGTTTCTACTGGAGAGGCCAGCGACGAGATCCTCTCACCTGGACACATACGCCCGGAACTGGAACCCGCAGTCGCGCTATGAGACACGCCTTTCCGAGCCCGGCCGAGGTCGCTTTCCGGCAGACGAACGACTGGTTCCGCACCCTCGCTGAAACCACCTCGACGGCCATTTTCGTCTTCCAGGCCGACCGGCTGCTCTACGTCAACCCGGCCTGCGAGGCGCTGACGGGCTACAGCGCCGAGGAGCTGCTCGATAGGCAGCCCTGGGATTTCGCCCCTCCCGAGATCCAGGCCGTCCTGCGCGACCGCGCCCTCGCCCGGCTGCGCGGCGAGCCGGTGCCCGAGCGCTACGAAGCCCGCATCGTCACCAAGGACGGACGGGAGCGCTGGCTCGACCTCACCTCCGCCTTGA
This sequence comes from Thermoanaerobaculia bacterium, assembly GCA_049284515.1. Lineage (GTDB taxonomy): Bacteria > Acidobacteriota > Thermoanaerobaculia > Multivoradales > UBA5704 > DATARR01. Next base: position 11,706 of record JBAPYB010000164.1, on the reverse strand, counting down.
TCCGGTTGGACGACGGCCAGCCTGCCGCCCTCGCCACCGCCGTCGACGTCACCGAGCGCAAGCTGGGGGAAGTGGCCCTGCGCGAGAGCAATGCCCGCCTCGAGCTCGCTCAACGGGTGGCCGGAGTGATCACCTGGGACTGGGACCTGCTCACCGACGAGATGGTGGTCTCGACCCACGCGGCCGAAATCCTCGGCTGCCGGCCCGACCAGATCTGGAAGACGGGCCGGGAGTTCCTGGCCGCCGTCGTGACGGAAGACCAGCCGGTCCTGGTGGAGGCTCTGCGCCACTGCCTGCGCGGGGAGAAGGACTTTTTCCTCGAAGTACGCGTCCTGGCGCCGGACGGCAAGCGGCGCTGGTTTTCCGAGCGCGGCCAGGCCCTGCGCGACTCCGCCGGCACCCCCGTCCGCCTCATCGGCGTCGCCCACGACATCAGCACCCGCCGGCTCGGCGAGGAGCGCCTGCGCGCCATCGTCGAGGGGACCTCCAGCACGACCGGCACCGACTTCCTGCGCTCCCTGGTTCGCCACCTCGCCGCCGCCCTCGACGTCGAGTTCGCCTTCGTGGCCGAGGTTCTGGACGAGCCGGCGACCCGGGCGCGCATCCTCGCGTTCTGGAACGGGACGGACTACGGCGAGCCGTTCGAGTACGGCCTGGTCGGCACCCCCTGCGAGACCGTTCGCGGCCGGGAGTTCTGCTTCTACCCCAGCGGCACCTGGCGCCTCTTCCCCGGCGATCCCGGGCTGCGCGAAATGGCCATCGAGAGCTACCTGGCCGTGCCGCTCTACGACGGCAACGACCGGCTCCTGGGGCACATCGCGGTGATGAGCACGGAGCCGGCGACCGAGGATCTGGCCGCCGTCTCCATCCTCAAGGTCTTCGCCGCCCGCGCCGCCGCCGAGATCGAGCGCGGCCTCGCCGAGGAGGCCCTGGCGCAGCAGAAGGAGCTGGCCCAGGTGACCCTCGCCTCGATCGGCGACGGCGTCATCCGCACCGACGACCTCGGCGTGGTCGACTACCTCAATCCCGTGGCCGAGAGCCTCACCGGGTGGAGCGCCGAGGAGGCCTGCGGCCAGCCGGTGACCCAGGTTTTCAACGTCATCGACGAGGCCACCGGCAAGCCGCTGCACAATGCCGTCGAGCGCTGCCTGCTCGAGGGCCGGGTCACCGAGCACACCGGCTACTCCATGCTGGTGCGCCGCGACGGCCGGGAGTTCGCCCTGCGCGACTCCGTGGCCCCCATCCAGGACCGCCAGGGCCGCACCACCGGCAGCGTCCTCATCTTCAAGGACGTCACCCAGCTCCGGGGCATGGAGCGCGAGATGGTCTACCTGGCGCGCCACGACCCGCTGACCGGCCTCATCAACCGGCGGGAGTTCGAGAAGCGCCTCCAGCTCTGCCTCGACAGCGCCTGGCAGGAGCAGCGCGAGCACGCCCTCTTCTACCTCGACCTCGACGAGTTCAAGGTGGTCAACGACACCTGCGGCCACCTGGCGGGCGACGAGATGCTCAAGCAGGTGACGGCGCTGCTCAAGTCGCTGGTGCGCAAGAGCGACGCCCTGGCCCGGCTGGGCGGCGACGAGTTCGGCGTCCTGCTCGAGGACGCCCACCTGGAGGGCGCCCGCGAGCTCGGTGAGCGGCTGCGCAGCGCCGTGCGGCAATACCGCTTCGGCTGGCAGGAGCGGATCTTCGAGATCGGCGTCTCCATCGGCCTCGTCCCCATCACCGCCGACAGCGGCGACATGGCCCAGGTGCTCTCCGCCGCCGACGCCGCCTGCTACGTGGCCAAGGAGAGCGGCCGCAACCGCATGCACGAGTACCAGCCGGACGACCGCGCTCTCGCCGAGCGCTACGGCGAGATGCAGTGGATCTACCGCATCCACAAGGCCTTCGCCGAGCACCGCTTCCTCCTCTACAGGCAGGGCATCCACCCGATGCGCAGCGACAGCAGCGAGCCGCCGCTGTGCGAGATCTTCATCCGCATGGTCGACGAGGAGGGCCGCATCGCGAGCCCCGGCGCCTTCATTCCCGCCGCCGAGCGCTACCACCTCATCGCCTCGATCGACCGCTGGGTGGTGCACGCCGCGTTCATGGCCCTGGCCTGCGGCACCCTCTCCCACGGCGACACCACCCGCTTCGCCATCAACCTCTCCGGCCAGTCCGTGGGGGACGACGCGTTCCTCGACTACGTGCTGTCGGAGATCGAGGCCACCGGCATCGAGCCGGAGCGCATTTTCTTCGAGATCACGGAAACCGCCGCCGTGGGCAACCTCGGCAAGGCCATGCAGTTCATCCGCGTCCTGCGGGAGATGGGCTTCCATTTCGTCCTCGACGACTTCGGCAGCGGCCTTTCCTCCTTCGCCTACTTGAAAAATCTGCAAGTGGACTTCCTCAAAATCGACGGTACCTTCGTCAAGGACATGGTGGGCAACTCCGTGCAGCGCGCCCTGGTGGAGTCCATCCACCAGATCGGTAAAGTGATGGGCATCCGCACCATCGCCGAATCCGTCGAGGACCGCACCACCCTCGAAGCCCTCCGCGAAATCGGCGTCGACTATGCTCAAGGTTTCGGGCTCTCGATGCCGGAACCGCTGATTTAGGGACGTTCAAGACCTTCGTCACGGGGTCGGCCGGGAGAGACAGGGTGGGGACATGAGGGAATTCCCTCAGGCCTGCTTTTTGCTTACTGTTCTCCCGCGATCCCAGACCCTCTTATGAGAATTCTCTCCTCTTTGAACGTGCTTACCGAACCCGACGACGACTCGCCGGAGGCGGACACAGTGTTCGACGGTGACAGGCGGCTGCCCCTGCGCCCGGTCTCCCAAGATCTCGGTGACACCACCTCCACCCGGCTGCGGCTGCTGGTGGAGCCGAAGCCGGCCATCGTCTGGACCACCGATTGCGACCTCGTGTTCCGTCCCGGCCTGGGGAGCGGCCACGCCTCCTTCGGCCTGCGGACGACCCCCGGCACCAGCCTGTTCGACTACTACGGCACGCGCGATCCCGAGGCGCTGCCGATTCGCGCCCACCTCCTGGCCCTGGACGGCGAGTCGGTAACCTACGACGAGGAACGGCTGGGCCGCACCTTCCAGACGCGCGTCGAGCCGTTGCGCGACGACTCCCACCGGATCGTCGGCTGCATCGCCGTGGCGGTGGACATCACCGAGCGCCAGCAGGCGGAAGAGGCCCTTCACCGGGAGAAGGAACGCGCCCAGGTGACCCTCGCCTCGATCGGCGACGGCGTCATCCGCACCGGTCCCGGCGGCGAGATCGACTATCTCAATCCCGTCGCCGAGCGCCTGACCGGTTGGCATGCCGGGGAGGCCCTCGGCCGCAAGGTCCCGGAGGTCTTCCAGATCATCGACGAGCTGACCCGCCGGCCGCTGCCCGACCCGGTCGAGCGCTGCCTGGCCGAAGGGCGGGTGGTGGAGTCACCCGGCCCGGCCCTGTTGCTCTCCGCCGAGGGCAAGGAGTACTCCGTGCGCGACTCGGCGGCGCCCATCTACGACCGCAACGGCGCCTCTCTCGGCGTCGTCGTGGTGTTCAAGGACGTCTCCCAGCTCCGGGGCCTGGAGCGCGAGATGGCTTACCTCGCGAGCCACGACGCCCTGACCGGCCTCATCAACCGCCGGGAGTTCGAGGCGCGCCTGGAGCGGGCCATCCACTCCGCCCGCACCGAGCGGCGCCACCACGTGCTGCTCTATCTCGATCTCGACGAGTTCAAGCTGGTCAACGACACCTGCGGGCACCTGGTGGGCGACGAGATGCTCAAGCAGATCACCGCGCTGCTGCGCTCGCGGGTGCGGCGCAGCGACGTCCTCGCCCGCCTGGGAGGCGACGAGTTCGGCATCCTCCTGGAGGACTGCCCCCTCGACCACTCCCGCCAGATCGCCGAGGAGATGCGGTGCACCGTCCGCGAGTTCCGCTTCTGCTGGCGCGAGCAGATCTTCGAGGTGGGCGTCTCCATCGGTCTCGTCTCCATCAACGACGAGAGCGGCGACCTCGCCCACGTCATGAGCGGCGCCGACGCCGCCTGCTACGTGGCCAAGGACAGCGGCCGCAACCGGGTCCACGAATACGAGACGGACGACACCCTGGTGGCCGAGCGCTACGGCGAGATGCAGTGGATCCACCGCATCCACTCGGCCTTCGAGGAGCGCCGCTTCCGCCTCTTCTACCAGCTCATCCAGCCGCTGAATCCCGAGACCGGCCCCCAGGATCTCCTCTGCGAGGTCTTCATCCGCATGCTGGACGAACGCGGCAGGGTGATCGCGCCCGCGGCTTTCATCGCCGCGGCCGAGCGCTACCACCTGATGACCTCCATCGACCGCTGGGTGGTGAAGACGGCCTTCCGCGCCCTCGCCGAGGCTCAAGCCGGCGAGCTGTCGCGCCCCATGCTCTTCGCCATCAACCTCTCCGGCCAGTCGATCGGCGACGAGGCGTTCCTCGCGTTCGTCATCGAAGAGCTGGAGGCCAGCGGCGTAGATTCCCGGCGCATCTGCTTCGAGATCACCGAGACGGCGGCGATCAGCAAGCTCGACAGCGCCATCCGCTTCATCAGGATCCTCAAGTCCAAGGGCTGCCGTTTCATCCTCGACGACTTCGGCAGCGGCCTCTCTTCCTTCGCTTACCTGCGGGACCTGCAGGTCGAATTCCTGAAGATCGACGGCGAGTTCGTGCAGAACATGATGGAGGATCGGGTGAAGCGGGCCATGGTCAAGTCCATCAACCAGATCGGCCACGTCATGGGCCTCACCACCATCGCCGAGTGGGTGGAGAACCGCGAGACCCTGGACGCCCTGACGGAGATGGGCATCGACTACGCCCAGGGCTACTGGCTCTGCCGCCCGCAGCCGCTGGTGCACGATTTGTGAGCACCCTCATCACCCCGACCCTCTTCTCCCGCCCCCTCCCACCCCCCACACCGGGAGAAGAGGGAGCAAAGCAAGGAGACGATTAGCATTAGCGCTGCGTTCCCCCTCTCCCGGTGTGGGGGGTTGGGCGGGGGCGGGAGAGGGGGCCAGGGGGGTGAGGGTCCGCCCCGGCAGGGGCGCTTGAATTACGCCCGCACCTTGCTCGGGCCCGCGGCTTTCACGTCGTCCGTGACTTCGTTCTCGTACTTCTTGAAGTTCTCCGCGAACATGTCCGCGAGCTTCGAGGCGCGGGCGTCGTAGTCGGCCGGGCTCTGCCAGGTCTCCCGCGGGCGCAGGAGCTTGTCGGGCACGCCGTCCACTTTCACCGGCACGTTGAGGCCGAAGATGGGGTCCGTCCAGGTCTTGACGCCGTCGAGCTCGCCGGAGAGGGCCGCCGTCACCATGCGCCGGGTGAAGCCGAGCTTGATGCGGTTCCCGACGCCGTAGGGGCCGCCCGTCCAGCCCGTGTTGAGCAGCCAGACCCTGGCGCCGTGCTGCTTCAGCTTCTCGCCCAGCATCTTCGCGTAGACGCCGGGATGGAGAGGGAGGAAGGGCGATCCGAAACAGGTGCTGAAGGTGACCTTCGGCTCCGTCACCCCTCGCTCGGTGCCCGCCACTTTGGCCGTGTAGCCGGAGAGGAAGTGATACATGGCCTGCTCCTCCGTCAACCGGCTGATCGGCGGCAGCACGCCGAAGGCGTCGCAGGTCAGGAAGACGACGTTCTTCGGATGGCCGGCCTTGCCTCCGAGGTCGACGTTGGCAAGCTGGGTGATGGGGTAGCTCGAACGGGTGTTCTCCGTCAGCCGGTCGTCGTCCAGGTCCAGCTTGCGGGTCTGGGGATCGCAGACGACGTTCTCCAGCACCGTGGCGAAGTTGCGGGTGGTGGCGTAGATCTCCGGCTCGCCCTCGGGGGAGAGGCGGATCACCTTGGCGTAGCAGCCGCCCTCGATATTGAAGACGCCGTCGTCGCTCCAGCCGTGCTCGTCGTCGCCGATGAGCGTGCGGTCGGGATCGGCGGAGAGGGTCGTCTTCCCCGTGCCCGAGAGACCGAAGAAGAGGGCCACGTCGTCCTTGGTGCCCCTTGCATCTCCTCGATAATTGGCGCTGCAGTGCATCGACAGCACCCCCTGCTTGGGCAGGTAGTAGTTCATGACGCTGAAGATGCTCTTCTTGATCTCGCCGGCGTAACGGGTGCCGCCGATGAGCACCATGCGTTTCGCCAGATCCAGGAGGATGAACGTGGGGCTGCGGGTGCCGTCGCGCTCTGGCACCGCCTGGAGGTTGGCGACGTTGATCACCGTGAAATTGGGGGCGAAGCTCGCCAGCGTCGCCGGATCTTCCTCGCGGATGAACATGTTGCGGGCGAAGAGACTGTGCCAGGCCTCCTCGGTGACGATGCGGACGTTGATGCGGTAGCGGGGATCGGCGCCGGCATAGCCGTCGAAGACGAACACGTCCTTGCCCTTGAGGTGCTCCTTGGCGCGGGCCAGCAGGGCGTCGATCTTCTCCCTCTCGAACGGCCGGTTGACGTCGCCCCACCAGATATCGGCGTCCACCGCCGGGTCCTTCACCAGGAACTTGTCGTTGGGGGAGCGGCCCGTATGCGATCCGGTCTCGCAGACCAGGGCGCCCCCATCGGAGAGCGTCGCCTCGCCGCGCTGCACCGCGAGCTCGGCCAGACGCGCCGGCGGCAGGTTCCAATACGCCGTGCGGACGCCCTCGATGCCGTGTTTCTCCAAGCCAAAGCTGCTGACTGCCGGCCCTTCGTTTTGCATTCCATCACCTCGAAGAGTGGTTTTCGGATAGGTAGTCGACGAGGAGCCTCGACATGATCCGGATGCCCGCCGGCACCGCGCTGTCGTCGGCGCGGAAGGTGGGCGTATGAAGGCCGCCGGACGTCGTGCCCGGCGCGACGACGCCGAGCCGGTAGAAGAAGCCGGGCGCCTGGTTGGCAAAGTAGGCGAAATCCTCTCCGCCCATGCTGGGCTCCACGATCTTGACGTTGTCCGCCCCGACGATCCGCTCCAGGAGCGGCCGCACGCGGGCGGCCAGCTCCGGATCGTTGACGGTGGGGGGAGCGTTGCGCTGGTACTCCATCTCGAACGAGCCGCCGTTGCCGCGGGCGATGCCGTCGAGGATCTCCCGCATCCGCCGCTCGATCAAGTCGCGCACCTCAGCCTTGTAGGTGCGCACCGTGCCCTCGAGGTGGACCTCCCCGGGAATGATGTTGAACCGCTCGCCGCCGCGGACGATCCCCACCGTCAGCACGCTGGGCTCCAGGGCGGGGACGTTGCGGGAGTGGATGGTCTGAAACTCCAGGATCGCCTCGGCCGCCATCACCACCGGGTCGACGGCGAGATGGGGATAGGCGCCGTGGGCCTGCTTGCCCTTGATCGTGATGCGGAACTGGTCCACGGCAGCCATGGTCGGCCCGGGGTTGAACCCCACCTGGCCGACCGCAAGATCCGGAAACGAGTGGAGCGCGAAGACCGCCGCGGGCTTGCCCTGGGCGAAAGCCCCCTCCGCCAGCATCAGATCGGCGCCCGCCCGTCCGCCGGGAGGCGGACCCTCCTCGGCCGGCTGGAAGATGAAGAGGACGCTTCCCGGAAGGTCCTTCTTGATCGCCGCCAGCACCGAGGCCGTCCCCAGCAGCACCGAAGTATGGACGTCGTGGCCGCAGGCGTGGGCGACTCCCACCTCCTGGCCCAGGAAGGTGTCCTTCTTCTTGGAGGCGAAAGGGAGATCCGTCTGCTCGACGACCGGCAGGGCGTCCATATCGGCCCGCACGGCGATGAGGGGGCCGGGCTTGCCACCCTGGAGGAGGGCCACGACGCCATACTTCGCAATCCCCGTCCGGGGCTCCAGCCCCAGCGAGCGCAGGTGAGCGGCCACCAGCTCGGACGTCTGCGCCTCGCGATAGGACAGCTCGGGGTTGAGATGCAGCTTATGCCGCACCTCGACGCACTGCGCCGAAACCTTCCCCGCCTCCTGATCGACCCGCGCGTCGAGGCTGGAATCCCCCCACGCCCCAGGCGCAGCCGCCAAGGCGACGAGCAGGACCAGCGAGGCGCAGGCCGTTCTCCAGCAGGGACGCATTCATTTCCTCCAGCAAAAGGGGTAACCGCCAGCGCCCTGACTGCCCCAGAGGCGCGGCGCGGCAGCAAAACCCGCCGAGTTTATACCCAGACTCCCCCGAGTGACAGCCGGATGGCAGACCCGGTGGCCTGCCGCGCCAGCCCGGACCGTTCGCCGGCAGAGGCGGGCCGATTCGCAGACCCTCGGGGCCTGGGGCGGGCTCCCGGGCCATTTCTCAGACTCCAGGACGTTTTTTCAATGCGCCGGACGCCTTTTCACGCTGCCAGCGGCTCGCAGCGAGAAAAGCGGCCCGGAACAATGTGCGGGACGTTTTCTCAGACTGCGGGAGCTTTTCCGGGGAGTTGGACTGTTTTCGCATTGTGACAGCGGTTTTTAGCGAGAAAAACCATCCGGCACATTGAAAAAACGGCGCGGCACAATAAGAAAGCCGTTTTCTCCTCGTAAAAACGCCCCGCACATTGTCGGAATCGTCAGCCGCCCTGGGGAAACGGTTCTCAATGTGCGCGGCGCCCGGCACTCTGAGAAAACGATTTTCACAATGTGTTTTTTGAAATCTGCGCGTCCTTGAGGCTCCGCGCGAGGATTGCGGGTGGGGTTCGGCCGGACGCCCGTCTTGCCTGCCCCCGACGGAACCGGAAGGGAAGCGAGCCTCTGTGAACTGCCGTCGCCCCTTCGGGGCTTTCGATTTGTTGGATTTACGTGACCCGGGGCTGGCAAACAACGCCAGCCCCGGGCTACATGCCTGAGCCCCTTCAAGGCAAAGACATTGGCGTTGGATCGCGTGCTCTACCAGGCGGCAGACTTGGCCGCTGGCCGGCGGCAGGGACGAGCGCCTCAATGCGGAATGAGTTGGTAGCGGTCGGTCCCTTGCGCGAGGTTCCTGCCTTTCTTGGCACTGGTGGGCGCCGCGCCGCCGAGCGCCTAACTACACGGGCGATACCATGCCGGTATAGGCCGGTCTCTCCAACTGGTTGCGCGAGAACCTGTATCGATGATGAGACCGGCCTTTCTTGGCGCCAGAATCCTCCTCCAACCCCTACCGGTGATATCGTTGTATTTCCAGCACGATACGATTCACCTAATCCTACTCTGCGCGCGGAGGGTCTTCTCGATGGCCAGCACGTTTACCAATCTTCTGTTCCATATCGTCTTCTCGACCAAAAATCGGATTCCTGCGATTCACGGGGGCCTGCGCGAGCCGCTCTATGAATATATGGGCGGCATCATCCGGAGCGAAGGAGGAATCCTCCTTGAAATTGGCGGTGTCCCGGATCATGTCCACCTCCTCGCCAGGTCCAAGGCCAGCATTGCGATCTCAGACTTCATCGGTCACATCAAGGCAGGCTCCTCGAAATGGCACAACGGAAAGAACACCAAGTCGGATCATTTTGAATGGCAAGCCGGTTATGGGGCTTTTTCCGTCAGCGAGTCGCAGGTGTCGAAGGTCCGAAAGTACATTCAGACTCAGGAGGCTCATCACGCCAAGGTCTCCTTCAAGGACGAGTTGATCACCCTCCTCAAGAAGCACGGGATCGAGTACGACGAGCGCTATCTCCTGGGCTGATGGGAATCCAAACGATGAGCCGCCGTCGCCCCTTCGGGGCTTTTGGGGTTTGTCGGTTCGGATAACCCGGGGCTGGCAAAAAGCCGCCAGCCCCGGGCTACATGCCTTAGCCCCTTCGGGGCATTGTGTCTCATGTTTCCTACTCGACAGGATCAGTGTGACCCAACCGCCTTGCTGTCCACCCATAAAAGGAGGCTGGCTGGAGAAACGCAGCCGGTCTTTGCCCCGAAGGGGCTCAGGCATGTAGCCCGGGGCTGGCGCTCCGGCAATGATCTCATCCCGCAGATGCACGACATCGACGATCAGAAGGTCACTCCGTCCTGAGATTTGAATCTCAGCTCCCAGACAGACACTGGTGCCATTCACCGCATGGCACTTGGTCCAATCCACACCGCCAGAGGCCTTGGGCGTCCATCCCTGAGCGATGCGAAAGCGCTGATCGAGCAGGGCCCGGATCTCGGCCGCCCCGTTGGCGTCACGCCGTTCCTCCACATGCAGCTCGAAGCCCACGAGGATTCTCTCCAACTCCGACCAAAGAGGCTCTAGGCCGAGCCGGGCGACGCGCTCCATGGCACCGTCGAACGATTCCCGGTCTGTGATTTTTGGCATTGAGATCTATTCAGAAAGCACCGCGAGAACCTCGCGAGGAGGCTTGCGGCCGAGCGTCGTGGGCGCGAAATCCCGGAATCGTTGCTCGATCGCGTCGCAGTGACCGATCTCGCTTCCGATCCAGTAGCGGCCGAGCCGCTGGGCTTCCTGGAACGTGCTGCCGCCGCCGCCGAAGGGATCGAGGACGATGTCTCCAGGTTGCGAAGAGATTTCGATCGCGCGCGACGGAATCATCGGCTTGAGCTCGTTGACGCCGGGGCGGGACTTGGAGCTTCGATGCCGGTTGGGAGACGTGTCCTCCCAGAAATCGGTCAAATTGAGGCCTTCCGGATTGAGATACTTCCGGTGCCCTCCGTAATCCTTGAGATCTCCGCCGCAATGGCGGCAGCTCGGAATTGGAACCCTGACGTGATTGAAGACCCGCGGTTTGCCCTTGGTGAAATAGAGCAACGAATAGTGAGCCGGATAGAGCTTCTGGCCGCGCGGGAAGGTTCCCTTCATCGACAGTGCGATCCAGTGGCGAAACTCCATCGGACCATCCAGATGGGCTGCGAAATGGAAGGCCAGGCGTGGAAGGACATAAATGAAGAACGCCCCTCCGGGGACCAGCACCCGGCAGCATTCATCGATCCATCGAAATGCCCAACTCAAGTAATCCTCGTCCCGCCACTGATCCTGGAAGCCGTTCTTGTATTCCTTCTGGAGGTTGAAGGGAGGGTCCGCAAAGACCGTGCTGACCGACTCGGAGCGCAGAGCGCCAAGCATCTCCAGACAGTCTGCCTGATAGAGGATGCCATGGGTGGTGGTCAGACGCGGGGCCGAGAGACCTGTCGCCGGGGTTTCCTCCAGAGGAGCTTTTTGGCGCCTGATGCTCATGCGATTCCCTTCTATGCCGTCTGAAGCCGGCCAGGATGCTACCACGGGGTTCGGAGCCTGCTGGGCGAAGAGATTTAGCTGAGCGCTCATTCCGTTACGCTCTCTTTACGCCGAGTCTAGTCCTCTCCGATGGAGCCGGTCAACCGCTCACCCCGCCTCCGGCTCCTCCAAACTCTGCACGATCTGCGTCACCTCGACCTCGGCCTTGCGGATCTTGCCGCGGCAGACGTCGAGGAGCTGCGCGGCGCGGCGCAGCTCTGTCGCGAGCTGGTCGATGTCGATCTCCTCGCCTTCGATGCGCTCGAGGATGCCTTCGAGCTCGTCCATGGCCGCGCGGAAGCTCACGGCGGGCTCGGCCGCCGTGTCGGTGAGAGTGGTCTGTCTGGGTTCGCTCGGTTCCTTCATCGCTCCTCCACTCGGCTCTTGAATTCACCCCCGGCGACCCGGGTGGCGATGACGTCTCCCGGCCGCACCTGGTCGGGATGGCGGATGGCGCGGCCCACCGCGTCGCGGGTCAGGCTGAAGCCCCGCTCCAGGGTGCGCTCGGGGGCGAGCTGCTGGCAGAGGCGATCCATGCCGTTCAGGGTGGCGGAAGCCTCCCGTACCCGGCCGCGGGCGGCGGCGGCGATGCGCTCGCCACGGCGGACC
>JBAPYB010000163.1:0-11211 GCA_049284515.1 Thermoanaerobaculia bacterium | reverse complement strand
CGTTGCCGTTGAAGAGGGTGAACTGCCACCAGAGGTCCCGTGAGTAGTCGACGTGCTTGTAGGCGAAGAAGCCCAGCCACGTCGAGCCCAGGACGACGATCGAGATGGCGAGGCTCCACCCCGGCGTGAACGGCTCGGCGGTGAGCGACGCCTTGCGGTTGAAGTGGCGGTGGCAGGGGAGGAGGGCCGCCAGCATGATGGCAAGGACGATCGCTTCCTCATAATCGAGGCCCTTGGCCAAGGACACGACGGTGCCGGTCGCCAGCAGGACGACGGTGAGCTGGTAGGCGGCGTCGAGCCGGCGCTGGAGGCCGATGGCGAGGAACAGCAGCAGCACTCCGGCCAGGCTGCCCACGAAATGGGAGGCCTCGATCACCGACAGCGGCAGGGCGTCCTTGAGCCAGGAGAGCCGGGAGTGGATGGCCGGCGTCGCGCCGGAGACGAGGAGGATGGCGCCGCCGAGGAAGGTGGTGACGGCGAGGATCTGCGGCACCACGTCCGGGGCCCGGCCGCCGAACATCCGGGCCAGCCGTCCCACCTGCTTGCGCCGCCGCACCACCTCGTGCACCCCGAGCGACACCGAGGCCAGCAGCAGCGGCATGAAGTAGTAGACGGTGCGGTAGGCCACCATGGCGGCCAGGAGCTGGGGATGCGGCAGCTCCGGCAGGAGCAGCACCATCATGCTTTCGAACACCCCGAGGCCCCCGGGCACGTGGGAGAGCAGCCCCGCCACCTGGGCGAAGAGGAAGACGCCCAGGAAGTGGAAGGGGGTGATGTTCCAGGAGTCGGGAAGGAGGGCGTAGAGCACCGCGCCGGCCAGCGACCAGTCGAGCGAGGCCACGGCGATCTGCATCAGCGCCATGCTCGGCCGCGGGATGGCGAGCTCCAGCCCCTTGATCGCCAGCGGCCGCCGCCGCAGGATCGTGGCGGCGAGGTAGGCGGCCACGAGGCTCAGAAACACCACGCCCACCGGCCAGGCGCTGGCCACGGGCAGGTGCAGCCGGGACGGCACGGCGATGGGCTCGAGCAGGAAGGACACCCCCGCGAGCCCCAGGAAGCCCAGCCAGAAGGTGGCGTAGGAAAGCACCACGATGCGGGCGATGTCCAGCGCCGTCAGCCCCCAGCCCGAATAAAGGCGCGCCCGTAGCGGCGTGCCGGTGAACAGCGGCATGCCCAGGGTGTTGCTGAAGGCGTAGCCGGCGAAGGAGGCCAGAGCGATCTTCCAGTAGGCGACCTCCTTGCCGATGTAGCGGATGGCGAGGGTGTCGTAGCCGGTCAAGGCGAAGTAGCCGGCGATGGTGAAGCCCACGGCGAGCGCCACGTGGCTCGCCGGCAGACCACCGAAGAAGTTGATGACGTCCCGATAGCGGAAGTTCTTCAACTCGCCGTGGAGCAGCCACAGGGCGAGGCCGAAGAACGCCAGGCTCAGGAACGGCGTCAGCTTGGAGAGGGGAAGTTTCTTCATTGCGGTCGGCCGGACTCTCCCGGTCCGAGGGGCAGGAGGCCGATGCCCTTAGCCCAGCCGCTCGCGCACCAGGCGGTCGAAGGCCTGGCGCAGAGCTTCGAGGCGGCCGAGCTTGCCGGCGTCGCCGGCGTCGACCACCAGGGGCCAGTCGAAGTCCACGCCGTCGATCACCTGGGCGCGCCAGACCTTTTTCTTCGAGTCCCAGGTTCCCTCGGGATTCCCGATCAGGTCCCAGCCGGTGGGCAGGTAGCTACGGATTTCGGTCTCGATGTACGAGAGAGGAGCGTCGGTCGTCTTCATGACGACGGGGATTGTGCCTCAAACGGGGGGGATTGAGAAGCGGGCGGCGGATTGTTACGATCCGGGAGCCGGCCGCGATCCCTGCCTGCCATACCGCTGCCAATAGCTGCCAATAAAGGAATGCCATGAAGATCGAGCTCACGGAAGAGCAACTGCTGCTGCAAGAGACCGTCCGCCGGTTCGCCGAGGAGGTGGTCAAGCCCCGGGCGAAGGAGATCGACGAGACGGGCGAGTTCCCCCGCTCGTTCTTCGACCAGGCGGGCGAGCTGGGCCTCGCCGGGGTCGCCATGCCCGAGGAGTATGGCGGCTCCGGCATGGACACGGTCTCCTACTGCGTTGTCATCGAGGAGATCAGCCGGGTCTGCGCCACCTCGGGTGTCATCCTGTCGGTCAACAACTCCCTGGTCTGCGATCCGCTGCTGAAATTTGGTACCGAGGAACAGAAGAAGGAGTTCCTCACCCCCCTCGCCGCCGGCAAGAAGCTCGGCTGCTTCGCCCTGACCGAGCCCGGCGCCGGCAGCGATCCCTCCGGCCTGCGCACCACCGCCCGGCGCGACGGCGACGACTACGTGCTCAACGGCAACAAGGTCTTCATCACCAACGGCACGGACGCCGACGTCGCCCTCGTCTTCGCCTCGATCGACCTGTCGCTCAAGCACAAGGGGATCACCTGCTTCATCGTGCCGGCGGACACCCCCGGCTACAGCCATGGCACCCATGAGTTCAAGCTCGGCGTCAACGCCTCCGGCACCACCGAGCTCGCGTTCGAGAACCTGCGCATCCCCGCCAGGTGGCGGCTAGGGGGCGACGGCGACGGCTTCAAAGTCGCCATGGCCACCCTCGACGGCGGCCGCATCGGCATCGCTGCCCAGGCCATCGGCATCGCCCAGGCGGCCTTCGAGGAGGCGCTCGCCTACTCGCAGCAGCGCGAGCAGTTCAACCAGCACCTTTCGGACTTCCAGGCCATCCAGTTCTACCTGGCGGACATGTCGACCGAGCTCGACGCCGCCCGCCTCCTCACCTGGAAGGCGGCGTGGGCCAAGGAGAACGCCAAGCGCTATACCCTGGAGGCCGCGCAGGCGAAGCTCTTCGCCTCCGAGATGGCGCAGCGCGTCACCAACAAGGCGCTGCAGATCCACGGCGGCTACGGCTATACCAAGGAATACAACGTCGAGCGCTACTTCCGCGACGCGCGCATCACCGAGATCTACGAGGGCACGAGCGAGATCCAGAAGATGGTCATCGCCGACTGGGTCCTCAACAAGGCGTGAGGAGGAAGCGCCATGGCCCTATTGACCGAGACAGCGACTGAGACCAAGCCCGCGGCCGGGATCGATTTCTCCCTCACCGAGGACCAGGAGCTGCTGCGCGCCGAGGTGCGGCGGTTCGCCGAGGAGCGCATCCTCCCCGGTGCGGCCGAGCGCGACCGCGAGCACCGATTCCCGCTGGACATCTTCAAGGAGATGGGGGAGATGGGCCTGCTCGGCATGCTGATCCCCGAAGAGTACGGCGGCGCGGGGATGGATACGCTCTCCTACCTGCTCGCCCTGGAGGAGATCTCGCGGGCCGACCCGGCCGTGGCGGTGACCATGAGCGTCACCAACTCGGTCTGTGGCTGGCCCATCGTCCGCTTTGGCAGCGAGGCGCTGAAGCGCAAAGTGCTGCCGTCGCTCGCGACGGGCGAGAAGCTGGGGGCCTTCGGCCTCACCGAGCCCGGAGCGGGCAGCGACGCCGCCAGCCTGAAGACCGCGGCGCACCGGGACGGCGCTGCCGGCGATCATTGGGTGCTCAACGGCCAGAAGGCCTGGATCACCAACGCGGGCTTCGCCGGCTGGTACGTGGTGGTGGCGCGGACCGACCCGGACGCGGGGAAGCGGGGATTGTCCGCCTTCGTGGTGCCCGGCGACGCTCCGGGCTTCTCCGTCGGGCCGCCGGAGGAGAAGCTGGGGCTCAAGTCCTCGCGCACGGCGCAGATCTACTTCGAGGACTGCCGCGTGCCGGCCGAGAACCTTCTGGGTGAGGAGGGGCAGGGATTGAGGATCGCCCTTTCGACGCTCGCCCATTCCCGGCTCGGCATCGGCGCCCAGGCAACGGGCATCCACCAGCGGGCCCTGGAGCTGGCGGCCACCTACGCCAAGGAGCGCGTGCAGTTCGGCAAGCCCATCGCGGCCAATCAAGCGATCCAGTTCAAGCTCGCCCAGATGGCGACCGAGCTCGCCGCGAGCCGGATCCTCACCCACGCCGCCGCCCTGGCAGAGCACACCGTGCGGGGCAGCCGCCTCGCCGCCGAGGCCAAGGTCTACGCCTCCGAAGCCGCCAACCGCGCCTGCCAGGAAGCCCTCCAGATCCACGGCGGCAACGGCTTCCACGAAGACTACGAGATCGCCCGCCTCTACCGTGACGTGCGGGTGACTACGATCTACGAGGGCACCAGCGAGATGCAGCGGCTGGTGATCGCGCGGAGTCTTCTGAAGGGCTGAGCGGGTTAATCTCTTCAAAACTGAGCTAGAATGCCTAAATGGGGATAATTCGCCTTGAAGGAGGAGGTGTATTTTCGCAGCGTGGCGGCCCATTCGCGGATTTTCTCAGCGAAACGGGTCAGGATCCGCCGCACGGTGATCGCCGGTTCCTGGGGAGGAACTTTCTTCTTGACGAGGCGGTTCTCGACTCCCGGGCCAATTCCTATGAGGCGGAAGGAGGAGCGGCCGAACACGCTGATACGCATGCGTGGCAGGACCGGCACGAACACTACCTAGAGCGGCGCGTACGCCTTGATCAGCCTGTGTCGGGGCCTCCGGGAACACTGAACCCGGTGCGCTCCGCAGCCTGTCCGGAGACGTTCCGTTTCTCGGAGAGTTTCACGTTCGCGGCTGCCAAGACCGACCTCGACCTTCTGAGAGTCGTGAACGCCCGTAGCGTAGCCAGGGAAGCGGGGGTGACCGAAAGCGATCTCGTCGCCCGGGCGACGGAAGTTCTGGCGAGCGGGGATCGAGGGTCCGCGGCCTGGCAGGACCTTGCGGCGTATCTGGGGTTCTGGAGCTCCCGCCTCGATCTTCGGCCAACCTACGCCACCTTTTGGGAGGACCAGCGCGATCTTTTCGAGAAGCACCGCCCGGACTGGGCCGACGCCTTGCGCGACCGGCTCGGTCTCCTGCATCTGAATCCGGGTTTGCGAGGGGAGATCCCGATCCTGGTCTTCCGTTATCCGGTGAGAGAAGTACCTAAGCATGTGCAGGTCCGGGATGGCCGCCCTTTGGCGGCTCCGACGGTCCTGGACGGAGAGCTGTGCGAGGCGTTCTGTCCGGCGCCCAAGGGGGAGATTTTCGGCAGGGTCGTGGACCTGTCCGCGCCCTTCAACGAGCCATCGCGGGAAGTGGTGCACCCCTTCTTCCCCTACCGCGTCGAGCATCTGTTCCGGGTGGGCACGGTGCGGCGAGCCGTCCCAACTTCGCTACGGGAGGCACGGAAGACTCATCTGCTGGCCGTTCAGACTCTGTGCTCGCGAGCGGACTACGCCATGGGGACAGACGGCGGAGACCTCCTGACGTGAACGACGCCTGGGAGGCCGTCTTCGCGCCGGAGCCAGTGCCGGAATGGCTGCTCGCTTTCGAGTCCGCCCCGGTCGAAGCCCTCGACTCTCTGCTCGGACGGCGGTTCTACTTCGGACCTCTGAACGCGGCCGATCCGGAGGAGTTGCTCGTCGACTGGGCCCTCCTGCTTGCCGGTGCAAACGGCTTCGTCGTGCAGCTCGATGAGGCGCTCGCGGCGTGGATCGAGGCGAATTGGGGAATCTTTCCGCAAGAAAGGAGCGCTGCTAGGATGGCCGACGCATGGTCGCGGCTGACCAACGTCGTTACCTACGTGGAGGACCTCCCTCGGGCGGCGCAGGCGTTGCGGAGCCACTTCGAAGACCGGGACGATTTTCTGGGGCCGCTGTCCGTCAGCCCTTCGCGAGACCCTCTTGGCCGATACCTGATGGCCGTCGCTGAGCATCAGGAGGATCGTCATCTGGCGCCCTTCTGGTGGAGTCTGTGCGATCTGCAGGACGGTGTGCCATTCCACCGTGCTCCCTGTGCAATTGCCGGGCTGCTTGGGCTGCCCCCCTTGGACGAGACTCAGGCCGGAGGTTTCCGCGAGCAGGCGGCGTGGGGAGTTGTCCGGCTTGCAGAGGCCCTCCATCGTCGGATTGAGAGGCGGGAGTTGCAGTCTACGCGGGCTCGGGACGAGTGGCTTTGGACCGCCCGGCGGGCCATGGCCCGCCTGCCATTTCCTGCGTCATGGCAAGAGATTTTCGAGGAAGCGATCCGCCGAGGGATACCGGCAGAATGCCAGGCGTGGCTGGAGATCGTTGCCCCTAGTCTTACCAGTGAGTTGGGGAACCTTTCGTCCCGGCACAGACCACGAGAGACCTTCGACATCCACTCCTGGCCAAAGCGGGCACAGTCAATCGCTCGTGCCCTCCGGGAGAACCAACCGCAGGCACTGGAGCAGGCTAGAGTTCTACTGCGAGAGGAGGAGCACTATGCGCTCCTCTATGGAGACAGCGGGAATCTTGTTCGGTCTCTGAGAAATTTCACAAGCTCAGTTTGGAGGAGGGTGCCAGAACGGGCACTTCAATGGGCGGAGATGGCTGTGAGCTGGGAGCCATGGGACGCCTATTCGTGGAACATACTGACACAAGCCCGCTGGAAGGCCAGAGGCGCGGAGGCAGGCCTATCGCTGGCCTGGGAAGCCGTGGAGCGCTTCCCCGAGAATTCTGTCGCACGGAACGGCTTGGCAGAGATTCTCAAGTCGGTTGGCCATCTCGCGGAGGCGGAGGCAGTCTACCGGCAGGCGATGACGGAGTTGCCGACCAACGACGTGACGCGGAACGGTCTAGCTGGGCTTCTCAAAGAGGTTGGCCGTCTAGCCGAGGCCGAGTCGGTTTACCGACAGACAATGAGGGACTTCCCGTCCAATACTTATGCTCGGAACGGTCTAGCTGAGATCCTGAAAGAGGCAGGCCGTCTAGACGAGGCGGAGTTGGTCTACCGGCAGACGATAGCGGAGTTGCCGACCAACGTCGTGACGCTGAACGGCCTAGCTGGGCTCCTTAAAGAGATTGGCCGTCTAGACAAGGCTGAGTCGGTTTACCGACAGGCAATGATGGACTTCCCGTCCAATGCCTACGCTCGGAACGGTCTAGCTGAGATCCTGAAAGAGGCAGGCCGTCTAGACGAGGCCGAGTCGGTCTACCGGCAGACGATGGCGGAGTTGCCAACCAATGCAGTGACGCTTAACGGTCTGGCTGAGGTCCTGAAAGAGGCAGGCCATCTCGCCGAGGCCGAGTCGGTCTACCGGCAGACGATAACGGACTTCCCGACCAGTGTCGTCGCTCGGACTGGTCTAGCCGAGGTCCTCAAGGAGGCGGGCCATACCGCCGAGGCAGAGACGGTTTATCGGCAGGCGATGGTGGACTTCCCGACCAATACGTTTGCTCCAGTAGGCTTGGCGGCTTTGCTCCGTCTCCGGGGTCCTGCGGGCTGGGAGGAGGCTATGGCGCTTGTCGAGCGGATCTACAGGAGCGGCCAGAACCGGGCGGCTGCCCTGGCCGAGAAGGGGCGCCTGTTGGAGCGAATGGGGCGCAGGGAGGAGGCTGCCGAGACGTTTGAGATGAGCCGATCTCTCGAGTTGCCGCCTGTTCTGCCTCTGGTAATTGAGGCTGAGAACAAACCGGTTCAAGCCAGCGAGCCTCAGAGGAGGACCTTCCTGAGCCGAAGCCAGCGAGCCGCTTGGACCAGTGAGGCTCGTTTCCTACGCCGGTGGGCACGTAGCGGCGGCGATCCGGATCAAGGAAGGCCGGCCGGAGTGCTGCGGCAACAGGCGGAGGGTCTACTGAAAGAGATTCTCCGACTGCGTCCCGCGGATGCCAGGGCACTGACGGAAATGGCCCTGCTCCTGCTCGACGGCGGCCGTCTTCCCGAGGCCCGAGATCTGCTGGCTGGAGTGGCGGAGCGATTGCCTGGTACGCCGGCGCCTCTTGTGGCGTTGGCCCGGCTGGAGCGGGAACAGGCGCGAGCGGAGTCCCTCCGACTTAGTGAAAAGTCGCTGGCGAAGGTCTTCGATGCCTCCGACCGGCTGCGTGCACTGGGAGGTGGGTTCGAGCCGCTGATTCACCTGCAGAAGGGCCGTGCAGTCCTGGCTTTGCAGGATGGGCAACTCCGCCGGAATCTTGCGTCAAGAGAACTCGACAAGCTCCACCAGTGGACGCGCCCTCACCTGAAACCGGAGTTGAAGACCTTCGAAGCTTGGTGGAGCCGCAGACTGAACGAGCAGGTCTTCCTTCCTATCCAGCCGGATGCGACCGTCGGGCCTGAGGACATCGAGAGTCTCTCTATCCGGCTTGATGCCCGCACAGCCGAAATCGACGCTCTCGACGAGGCGTTCGGGCTGCGCAAGGCCCCCCGCGCTGCACCGGTCGCTTGATCAGGGCCGAGAAGCACTCGTCATTTCTTGGTGTTTCGCAGTCTTGTCTCCAAGAGGTCGAAGGACGGAACCCAAGAGCGTAAACCCGACGCAACAGGCGGTATACTGTCCGGCCATGGACAGCCCCGTCGTCCTGCTCCTCGCCGTCCTCGCCTTCGGCCTGGGAATCGGCGCCGCCTGGCTGCTCGGGCGGATGCGGCTTCAGGCCGAGGTGATCCGGCTGCGCACTCTGCTCGATGCCGAGCGCCGGGCGTCCGGCGAGAAGCTTCGACTCCTGAACGAGGCTCAAGCCAAGCTTTCAGACGCCTTCAAGGCGCTCTCCGCTGAGGCTCTGCAGAGCAACAATCAGAGCTTTCTCCATCTCGCCAAGTCCGCGCTCGAAACTTTTCAAGAGGGCGCGCGGGGCGATCTCGAAAGACGCCAGCAGGCGATCGGCGAGCTCGTCAAGCCGCTGCGCGAATCGCTCGACAAGGTGGACCAGAAGATCCAGGAGATCGAGACCGCCCGCGCCGTGGCGTATTCGGGTCTCGCCGATCACCTGAAGACCCTGGCCGGAGCCCAGGCCAGCCTGGAGCGTGAGACGACGCGGCTGGTGGGCGCCCTGCGCAACCCGGGGACGCGGGGACGCTGGGGGGAGATCCAACTCCAGCGGGTGGTGGAGATGGCGGGGATGGTGGCCTATTGCGACTTTGCCGTGCAGGCCACGGTCACGACCGAGGACGGCCGGCAGCGCCCCGACCTCGTGATTCGCCTGCCGAACCAGAAGAACATCGTGATCGACGCCAAGGCGCCGCTCGACGCCTATCTCGACTCGCTTGACGCTTCCGACGAGCAGGGCCGTCGGGCCAAGCTGCGGGACCACGCGCGGCAGATCCGCAGCCATCTCGTCCGGCTGGCGGCGAAGGGCTACTGGGCGCAGCTCGAGCCGGCGCCGGAGTTCGTGGTCCTCTTCCTGCCGGGGGAGACCTTTTTCAGCGCCGCCCTGGAGATGGACCCGAGCCTGATCGAGGTGGGCGTCGAGCAGCGGGTGATCCTGGCGACGCCCACCACCCTCATCGCGCTGCTCCGGGCCGTGGCCTACGGCTGGCGCCAAGCGCAGGTGGAGGAGAGCGCGCAGCAGATCAGCGACCTGGGCAAGGCCCTCTACGAGCGCCTGCGGACTTTCGCCGGCCACCTCGGCGCCATGGGCCGCAACCTCGGCCAGAGCGTCGACGCCTACAACAAGGCCGTGGGCTCGCTGGAATCGCGGGTCCTCCCCGCCGCCCGCCGCTTCAAAGAGATGGGCGCGGCCGGCGGCGACGAGATCGAGACGCTGGAGATCGTGGACAAGGCGACGCGGGGGGTGGAGGGTGGGCCGGAGATGGAGCAGGAGGTGATTGGGGATGGAGTGTCGTAGAAGACAACTCCCATCCCCACTGATCCGCCAGTTCGACCTCGCGCACACGGATCACCGCCAGGTAATTTGGGATCCGGCTATTATCCTTTTTCGACCCCATTTTCATCTTGTGCCCTTCTAGGGATCGTCAAGATCGTCCTAGAGGTACACCTCCACCTTCGCCTTGGCCCTCAGCTCCTTGATCTTCGCCTGCATGCTGTCCTGCGCCAGCTTCTGTCTGACGATCATGGCGATGCGGTCCTTGGCCTGCTCGTAGGGGACCTGGGTCGCGGCTTGGCGCTCGAGGAGCTGGATGACGTGGTAGCCGAAGGGACTCTCCACCACCGGGCTGATCTCGTTCGCCTTGAGAGCGTCGGCGGCTTTCTCGAGGGTGGGCGGCGTCTGTCCAGAGGCTATCCAGCCCAGGTCGCCGCCCCGGACCTTCGAGCCGGGATCGTCCGAATTGGCCGCGGCCAGCTTGGCGAAGTCCGCGCCGTTCGTGAGCTGCTTGCGGAGATCCTCGGCTTTCGCCCGAGCCTTCTCCTTCTCGGCGGCGCTCGCCTGGGCCTTGACGGCGACCAGGATGTGACGCAGGTGCATGCGGTCAGGCAGACGGATCTGGTCCTTGTTCTTCTCGTAAAAATCCCGGATGGCCTGATCGGGGACCGGACCCTGAGGGACCACCTGGGACTCGAGGTATTTCTTGGTGGCCAGCTCGTCGCGCGTCTGCTGGCGCAGCAGCTCCTCGGTCAAACCCAACTGCTTGAGCGCCTTCTGGTAGGCCTCTTCGCTGCCGAACCGCTTCTTGCTGGCCGCCAACTGCTGGTCCACGTCCTGTTCGCTGGGGACGACGTGCAAGGCCTTGGCCTCCTGCTGGAGCAGGAGGATGCCGACCAGGCGGTCGAGCACACCGCGGTAGAAGTCCGGCGTCAGGGGGACCGGCCGGCCCATCTGGCCCAACTGCACCTGGGCCACCTGGGCGCCCTTGAGGAGGACGTCCTTCTTGATCGTCTCGCCGTTCACCTTGGCCACGATGTCGGGCATCTTGTCCGGAGTCATCGTCGCCGCCGGGGCAGGAGGAGGAGTCACGTTCTCGGAGAGGTTGAAGGTGGGGGATCCCGACGCGGGCGTCGAAGAGGGTTGACCCGGAGCAGCGGCAGTGGCGGTGGTGGACGAAGAGGCGGCGCCGGGCGTCGATCCCGCCTTCGGGTCGGCGGGTTTGCAGGCGGTCCAGGCGGCGAGCAGCAGGGCAAGCCCCAAGCCGAGATATGCCGGACGAGGCAGGGATTTCTGGTTCATGTTGGCTTCCTTGAAAGGCGGAGAGCCGGGGGGCCGCCGCCGGATGTGAGCAGGGGAGTGTAGCAGAGTGGCCCGCCTATTCCTCCCGCAGCGTCAACGCCGGCTCGATCCGGCTCGCCCGCCGGGAAGGGACGTAGGCGGCGGCCAGGCAGGTGAGGATCAGCACGAGGGCGGCGCCGGCGAGGATGCGGAGATCCGTCGCCGCGACCCCGAAGAGCAGCCCCGAGAGGAGGCGGCCGGCGGCCAGGGCGCCGAGACCGCCGAGGACGACGCCGAGGAGCGCGAGGGCGAGGGCGCGCCCCAGGAC
>JBAPYB010000162.1:0-2123 GCA_049284515.1 Thermoanaerobaculia bacterium | reverse complement strand
GAGCCACCCTGTTCATGGTCCTCCTCGGCGCCTTCCAGGCCCTGCTGGCGCGGCTCACCGGCGAGGCGGCGATCCCCGTGGGCACGCCGGTGGCCAACCGCCGCCGGCCCGAGGTGGAGCGGCTGATCGGCCTGTTCGTCAACACGCTGGTGCTCGACGTGCGGGTGGACGACGATCCCCCCCTGTGCGACCTGCTGGCGCGGGTGCGGGAGGCCGCCCTGGGCGCCTACGCGCACCAGGACCTGCCCTTCGAGCGGCTGGTCGAGGATCTGCAGCCGGACCGGGCTTTGGGGCAGAACCCCCTCTTCCAGGCCATGCTCGTGCTGGAGGAGCCGCTGCCGCCGCGCGCCTCCGGCGGGCTGGTACTGGAGCCCGTGCGGCGGCACAGCGGCACGGCCAAGCTCGACCTCCTCCTCGCCGTCTCTCCGCGCTCCGATGGCGGCTGGGATGCGATCGCCGAGTACCCCGTGGCCCTCTTCGAGCCGGTGACGATCGACCGCCTGCTCCGGCAGTGGCGGACGCTCGTGGAGGGCATGGCGGAGGTCGATCCGGCCGTCCGCCTCTCCGAGCTTCCCCTGCTGACTGCCGGTGAGCAGCAGCAGATCGGCGCCGAGTGGAACGACACCGGCGCCGCTCATCCGCCGGGTCTCTGTCTCCACGACCTCGTGGCCGCGCAGGCGGCGCGCACGCCGGACGCCGTTGCGGTGGTGGGGGAGCGGGAGAGCCTCACCTACAGCGAGCTGATGGCGCGGTCGGCGGCCCTCGCCGGCCACCTGAGGGCGCTTGGAGTAGAGCCCGAGGTGCGGGTCGGCCTCTGCCTGGAGCGCACGCCGGACCTGGTGGCGGCGATCCTGGGCGTTCTCCAGGCCGGCGCCGCCTACGTGCCGCTCGACCCCGCCTATCCCCAGGAGCGGCTGGAGCTGATGCTCGCAGACTCGGGGGCGGAGCTGCTGGTCACCGAGGCGGCCCTGGCCGGCCGCTTCGATTTCTTCCGTGGTCCCGCGGTCCTGATGGATCGGACGGATCCGACTGATCGGACGGATCCGACCGATCCTGCGGACGCGGCCACCGAGGGGAATCTGGCGTACCTCATCTACACCTCGGGCTCGACCGGCCGGCCCAAGGGGGTGGGGATCGCGCACAAGAGCGCCGTCGCCCTGGTGCATTGGGCCTTGCAGGCCTTCCCGCGCGAGGACCTCGAGGGGGTGCTGGCCGCGACCTCGGTCTGCTTCGACCTCTCGATCTTCGAGATCTTCGTGCCTCTCGCCGCGGGCGGCCGGGTGATCCTGGCTCCGAGCATCGTCGGGCTCCCCGAGCTCGCCGCGATGCCCGAGGTGACGCTGGTCAACGCCGTCCCCTCGCCCCTGGCCGAAATGGTGGAGCGCCCGCTGCCGGCGGGGCTGCGCACCGTCAACCTGGCGGGCGAGGCGCTCAAGGCGGACCTCGTGGCGCGGCTCTACCAGCATCCGCAGGTCGAGCGCGTGGTCAATCTTTACGGCCCCAGCGAGGACACGACGTACTCCACCTGGACGGTGGTGCCCCGGGGGACCTCCCTCGTCACCATCGGGCGGCCCCTCGCCAATACGCAGGCGAGGGTGCTGGGCCGTTACGGCGAGGCGTTGCCCGTGGGCGTCCCCGGCGAGCTGTACCTCGCGGGGGATGGCCTGGCGCGGGGCTACCTCGGGCGGCCGGAGCTGACGGCGGAGCGCTTCGTCCCCGATCCCTTCGGGCCGCCCGGCGGACGGATGTACCGCACGGGCGACCGGGCGCGGCTGCTGCCGGACGGCCAGCTCGATTTCCTGGGCCGGCTCGACCACCAGGTGAAGCTCCACGGCTTCCGCATGGAGCTGGGGGAGATCGAAGCCGCCCTGGAGCGCCATCCGGCGGTGCGGCAGGCGGTGGCCGCGCTGCGCTCCGAGGGCGCGCAAGGGGCGCGCCTGGTGGGCTACGTGGTCCCCGCCGAGGGGATCGATGGAGAGGATCTGGCGGCCACGCTCGCCGCTTACCTGCGCGCCCGGCTGCCGGCGCCCATGGTGCCCACGGCCTGGAGCGTGCTGCCGGCGCTGCCGCTGTCGCCGAACGGCAAAGTGGACCGCCGGGCGCTGCCCGCGCCGGGACCGTCC
>JBAPYB010000161.1:0-5917 GCA_049284515.1 Thermoanaerobaculia bacterium | reverse complement strand
CGCCGGATGAATCCGGCTTGAAGTCCCCTTCAGGGGGCGCTGTTTCTTAGCCCCGGCATTTATGCCCGGGCGGGGCTGGCAACCAGAGGCAGTCTGACAAGGACCTTCATTTCCGACGCATTGCACTAGGCGGTGCCGTCCTTCAGCCGTGCGACCAGGTCGATCAGGTCCTGCACGCCGTCCAGCTCCACCACGTCGTCGAGGTCGAAGGCGAGGCCGAATTCCCGCTCCACGGCCAGGATGACGGCCATGTGATTGAGGCTGTCCCATTGCGGGACGTCGCCCATCATCGAGTCCCGGGTGACGCTGTCCTGCGGCACGCGCAGGGCCCTCGCGACCGTCTGGATCACGCGGTGCTCAATATCGCCGATATCGCCCTCGCTCATGGTCCTCAGCTCTTCACGCGTTTGATCGGACGCGCCGGATTGCCGGCGGCCAGCAGGTAAGGTCCGATGGATTGCGACACCACGCTGCCGGCGGCGATGACGCTCCCTTCGCCGATGCTCAGGCCGGGGAAGATCACGCTGCCGGCGCCGATGCGCACGCCGCTGCCGACGCGGACGGTGGGGGCTTCGTAGTAGTAGCGGCCTTCCCGCTGGCCGGCCTCGTCGTCCGAGATCAAGCCCGCCGCGAGGAGGGCTCCCGGCATGTGGCGGCTGGCCACGAAGGTGACGCCCGGCCCGATGAAGACGTCGTCGGCCAGCTCGGCGTCCTCGCAGATCACGACGTGCTCCATCATGCGCACGTTGCGCCCGAGGCAGGCGCCTTCGCGAATCACCGTCCCGATCCCCAACACGCAGCCGTCGCCGAGCGTCGCGTGCTCGCGGACCACCACGTTGTGCGTCACCTGGCAGCCGTCGCCCAAGGAGCTGTGCTGGTAGATCACGCTGTGGGTGCGGACCCGGCAGCCCCGCCCCAGGATCGTCTCCTCGAACGGATTGCGGCGCCGGCACTTCGGGGTGCCGCAGGGATATCCCAGGTACACACCGGGGTCGAACCGGCAGCCTTCGCCGATCGTGCAGGGGCCGAGGAGCACGGGCTCGATCAACATGCTTCCAACATACCTCACGCGGCCCTCAGCCGAGGGCGTCCGCGAGGCGCTCCACGACCCGGTCCTGCTGGGCGTCCGTCAGGTGGGGGTACATCGGCAGCGACAGGATCTCCCCGGCGGCCTTCTCCGCCTGCGGGAAGTCCCCTTCCCGGTAGCCGAGGCAGTGCAGGGCGCCGTGCAGGTGGAGGGGCAGCGGGTAGTGGATGCCGGCGCCGATCCCCGCGGCGTTGAGCCTGGCGAGCACCTCGTCCCGCCGGGGCACGCGGACGACGTACAGATGCCAGACGTGCTCGTTGCCGGGGAGGGTGCGGGGCGTCTCGACGCCCGCCACGCCAGCGAGGAGCGCATCGTAGCGCGCCGCCGCCCGCCGCCGCGCCTCGTTCCACGCCTCCAGGCGCCGGAGCTTGGCGGAGAGGACCACGGCCTGCAGCGTGTCGAGGCGCGAGTTGAAGCCGATCTCGGGATGGTAGTACTTGCGGTCGCTCCCCCAGTTGCGGAGCTTGTGGAGGCGGGCGGCGATCTCCTCCGAGGAGGTGACGACGGCGCCGGCGTCGCCGTAGGCGCCGAGGTTCTTCCCAGGGTAGAAGCTGGTGGCCGCGGCGATCCCGAGGCTGCCGCTCGGCCGGCCGTGCCGGCGTGCGCCCTGGGACTGGGCGGCGTCCTCGATCACGGCGAGCCCGCGGGCCGCGGCGATCTCGCCGATCGCCTCCATGTCCGCCATCTGGCCGAAGAGGTGGACGGGGAGGATCGCCCGGGTGCGCGGCGTGATGGCGGCCTCGATACGGTCAGGGTCGAGCAGGTGATGGGCGCCACAGTCCGCGAGCACGGGCCGGGCCCCTGCCCGCAGCACGCCGAGGGCGGTGGCGATGAAGGTATTGGCCGGCACGATCACTTCGTCGCCTGCCCCGAGCCCGAGCGCGCGGACGACGAGCTCGATGGCGTCCGTGCCGTTGGCGACCCCGATGCAGTGGGGCACGCCGCAGAAGCGGGCGAACGCCGTCTCGAACTCCTGCACGGCAGGACCGAGGATGAAGGCGGTGTCCGCGATCACCCGGGCGAAGCCCGCCTCCACCTCCGCCGCGATCTCGGCGTGCTGGGCCTTCAAGTCCACCAGGGGGATGGGCGCGAAGGTGGTCATACCGCCTCCTTGCGGCCGCCGTTGCGCATCGAACGGTCGATGGCGGCGAGGGCGCGCACGGCGGCGGCGCCGCTCCAGCCGTCGGAGAGCGGGCGGGCGCCGGTGGCCACGCATTCCAGGAAGTGCTCGCACTCCGCCCGCAACGGCTCGTTGCTGGCGACCTTGGGGATGACGATGTCGCCGTCCCGGATGCTGGTCCGGAACGAGGCGAAGGTGTCGATGAAGCCCGGCGTCCGGGTCTCGGTGACCTGCTTGTCGTAGATGCGCAGCGGCTCGGAGAGGTTCATGTCGTCGAAGGTCAGCATGGCCTGCTCTCCCACGACAGTGATGGCGCGGACCTTCTGCGGGCTGAGCCACGATACATGAAGATGGACCATCACGCCGTCCGGGTACCAGAGGTTGGCGAAGACGGCGTCCTCGACGCCGGGGTTGATCCAGGACCCCCCCTGGGCGGCGGCGCTCTCCGGGCTTGCCTGGAGCCAATAGTTGGCGATGGCCACGTCGTGGGCGGCGAGGTCCCAGGCCGCGTTGACGTCCATGCGGATGGGGCCGAGATTGGTGCGCATCATGGAGAGATAAAAGAGACGGCCGAGCCGATTTGTGTCCAGACAGACCTTGACGTGCTGGACGGCGGCGTTGAAGAGGAAGACGTGGCCGACCATCAGGATCAGCCCCTGCTTCTCCGCCAGCTCGCAGAGCTCTTCGGCCTCGGCGACGTGAGTGGCGATCGGCTTCTCGACCAGCGCGTGCTTGCCCGCCTGCAGCGCTGCGGTGGCGAGCTCGAAATGGGTGATCGTGGGTGTCGCGATCACCACCGCGTCTACGCTCGGATCGGCCAGTGCGGTGGCCGGGCTCGACGTGGTCCGGACGCCTGGATACCGGCCCTGCGCCAGCGCCAGGCGCGACTCGTCGCGATCGACGACCCAGGCCACCTCGCTCGTCTGGTGGTTGTGGAAGTTGCGGATCAGGTTGGGGCCCCAGTGGCCCGCGCCCAGGACGGCGATGCGCAGCATCTGTGAGCTCCTCAAGTGGCAAGCCAGGCCCGGCGCAGACAGTACGCCGCGCCTCCCAAGCCGGCAATGCAGAGCAGCAGGGCCGCCCACAGCGGGAGGACCCTCATGCGGAACGACACCCGCACCGGCCACCAGTAGAGGGTGCGGTAGTCCGAGGTCTGAAGGACGACGTCCGGGGCCACCAGCGGCCGGCCGGAGATGGCGATGCCGCCGTCGCCGGTGACGGTGTGGGCCACGGCGGCGAGGGCGCGGGGGATGCGCTGGACGACCGCCGTGCACTGCGGGGTCCAGTCGCTGCACGCGCCGGGATGCGCCTGGTCCATGTTGAAGCGCACGTACTCCTCCGTCGAGGCCGGCAGCATGGTGGAGAAGATCTGCAGCACGGCGCACGCCGGCACCAGCCAGGCCATGCGGGGGCGGCTGGCGAAGAGGCTTGCCAGGCCGGGGGCGAAGAGCACGTGCAGCGCCGTGAGGAACCGCGGCCCCCAGGAGTGGCCGCCCGCCCAGTACCGGAAGCCGGCGAGGAAGAGCAGCGTCACCACCAGCACCCCCAGGGCCCCCAGGCCCAGCAGCCGCAATGTCGAGCCGCTTGAGCCGCTTGAGCCGCGGCGGGCCACGAACACCCCGGCGATGCCGGCCATGAGGATCGGCGAGTAGAAGAGCACCCCCCGGTAGGGGCTGGCGAGCAGGGCGGCCAGGTGGTCGCCGAAGCCGTCGGTCATGAACATGTGCTGGTGCAAGTGGGCGTTCCAGCGCCCGTACCCCGTCTCCAGCCAGCCCCCGAAGCGGTAGTGGTTCCACCACAGGAGGAGGAAGATGCCCGTCGCGGCGAGCCCGGCGCCTAGCCCTAAGTCGGCGAGGGCCACGCTCTGCCAGTGGCGGTAGAGGAGGTAGAGCGACAAAACCAGGAGCACCGCCAGGGAGGGCACGGTGGCCCAGCGGGTGGTGAGGGCCAGGGTGGCGCCGGCGGCCATCAGGGTCGCCGGGAACCGGCCGCCGTGGGCCAGACGGGCGGCGCCGAGGAGCCACAGGGCGTAGCCGAGCGCGACCAGGTTCTCCTCCTGGCCCATGCGGGCGTAGTGCCAGAAGAGGCTGCCGAGGGCGATCCCCAGGGTCGCCAGCAGGGCACACCGCGGCGGGTGGCCGAGCCTCAGCAGCGCCAGGAAGAGCACGGCCATGGCGAGGGTGGAGACCAGGGGGAAGAGCCCGAGGGAGATGGCGAACGTCTCCAGCACCGAGCGGTCCACGTGCCCGGCCGGCACGGCGCGGACGGCCACCAGGTAGGGCACCATGAGCACCGCCTGGAGGGGGCCGTAGATGGAGAAGACCCGGCCGTCGTCGGCCACGGGGCCGTTGATCCACGCCAGCTCGGCGGGCAGGGCGCCGCCCCGCCCCTCCAGCCACGACTTCGCCGTGAAGTAGCGGATGGAGGTGTCGCCCACCTCGAACCCGCCGGACGAGGTGAAGAAGTAGGTCAGGAAAAGCCCCAGGGCCAGCCAGCGCAGGGTGCGCGAGCCGCCGCCGTCCTTCAATTCCATCTCATGACCTCCACGCCTCTGAAGAGCCGGCGCAGCCAGCGGGCCGCCGGCCGTAGAGGCGCCGGCACGATCCGTTGCACGATTTGCCGCAGGAATCGGCGCACGCGCTGGCGGCGGATGAACCGCCGGCCGTCCACCGCGACCTCGCGGAGGAAATCGTCCGCCGCAATATCCGAATCTCCCAACCCGATGGCGAACGTCGAGCCCAGGAGCTTGAAAACGGTGAAACGCCTCCCCTGCTTCCCGAGCTGTCGGAGGATCTGGGCCAACGCCGGGTAGACGACCCAGTCGTCGTGAAAGTAGATGATGGCCCGGTCAGCGCAGACGCGGGCGCAGAGCTCGAAATCGCTCATCACCGCGCTCCGGGTGTGCTCGCCGTCGATGAAGCAGAGGTCCGGGCGGTCCGGGAGGCGCGCGGGGTCGACGCCCCGGGCGTCGGCCTCGAAGCTGATGACCTTCGCGACCTGGCCGGCATCGACGGCGCGCAGGTTGGCGAGCATCCTCGCCGTGGAGTTGTCCGCGTAGCGGAAGCCCTGGCCGCGGTCGTCGGGGAGCTCGCCGGCCGGCCGGTTGTCGATCGAGAGGATCTTCCGGCACCGGGGGTCGAGCAGGTGCGGTTGAATGCTGCCCCCGAGGTAGGAGCCGATCTCCAGGTAGGTGTACGACCCGTTCCAGCGCCGCACCAGCCGCTGGAGCGCCAGCCACGAGCGCCGGTCGCCGTCGTCGGACTGGCTGTCGATGGCCGCGAACAGCGAGAGATCCAGGCCGGCGATCCGGGCTTCAAATTCGGCGGGCAGGCTCATGAGGCGAGGACCCCGGTAATGAAATCCGCCACCTCGCCGGCCACGGCGCTCCAGGTGCGCCCGGCCATGAGGTTGCGGGCGGCGCTGCCGAGATCGTCGCGCAGGGCGGGGTTGGCCAGGCATTCCGCCATCTGCTCGGCGAGCTGGCCCGCGTCGCCCGCGGTGTGGAGCAGCCCCGTCCGGCGATGATCGATCACGTCCCGCGGGCCGGGGATGTCCGAGGCGAGGCAGCAGCGGCCGGCGGCCATGGCCTGGAGGAGGGCCAGGGGCTGGCCTTCGAAGAGGCTCGGCAGGACGAACAGGTCGGCGGCGGCGAACAGGGCGGCCTCCTCGGCGGCCGGGAAGGAGGGGAGCACGCGCACCGAGCCCCGCAG
>JBAPYB010000160.1:0-6461 GCA_049284515.1 Thermoanaerobaculia bacterium | reverse complement strand
GGACACCGCGGCGGCCCTCGCCGGCAGGCAGCGGTGGGCCGAGCTGCTGACGCTGACCGACGGCCTGTCCCAGGAGGTCGCGAGCCTGCCATCCGGTCTCCTGCAACTGCGCGCCGAGGCCCTGCGGCGCGCCGGCCGCGCGGGGGACGCCCGCGATCTGCTGGTGCGGGTGGTCCAGGGCGAGCGGGCGGGCCAGCGCATGGACCCCGAGACGCTCTATCAGCTTGCCGATCTGCTGACCGCCGAGGGGAATTTCGACATGGCCCTCAAGCTGGTGGTCAAGGCCAACTCGGAGCTCCCCTTCGATGCGGGCGACGAGCGGATCCGCCAGCTCCAGATGGAGAAGCGTCTGGCGGCCTCCGCCCAGATCTATCGCAGCCCGCACTTCGAGATCCACTATCCGCCGTTGCGCGGCGGCGCCTTCGCGAGAGACGCGGCCCGCGTCCTGGAGGCGGAGCGCAGCCGCCTGCAAGCCTGGATTCCCCTGAGCTCGGCCAAGTCCACCGAGGTCCACTTCCTGCACTTCGACGACTTCCAGGCGGGGTACTCGCCGGGCCTCGACATCCTCGGGCTCTACGACGGCAAGATCCGCGTGCCGCTGGGCGACGCTCCGAAGTTCGTGCCGTTCGTCGTCAGCATCCTCACCCACGAGCTGGCCCACGCCATGATCGCGGAACGGACGGGCGACCGCGCGCCGCACTGGTTCCAGGAGGGGCTGGCGCAGCACGTCGAGATGTTGCAGGAAAACGTCAATCCCATTCAGGGCTACCGCGACAAGGGCAACCTGCTGGGCTTCCCGCTGCTGGAGCCGGCCATCGGCAGCCTTTCGCCCGCGCTCATCGCCATCGGCTACGACGAGTCGCGCTGGACCCTCCATTACGTCGAGCACCGCTACGGCCGGGCGGGCATCCACCGCCTCCTCGACGCCTTCAACGCCGGCAAGACCACCGACGAAGCCATCGCCACCCTCGGCACGACGACCGCGCAGTTCGACCATGACCTCTGGCAATGGGGCACCACCCAGGCGCCGGAGGTGTGGAAGGTCGAGCTGGTGCGGTACGA
This sequence comes from Thermoanaerobaculia bacterium, assembly GCA_049284515.1. GTDB lineage: Bacteria > Acidobacteriota > Thermoanaerobaculia > Multivoradales > UBA5704 > DATARR01. The sequence continues at coordinate 5,399 of JBAPYB010000160.1, read as the reverse complement.
CAACGAGGAGGAGTGAGCAGTGGATAGAATGGAGCCATGAACCTCCAAGAGACCCTCGACACCCTGAAGTCGCTCGGCACGGAGCCGACGCGGAAGACCTACCGCCGGCATGGCGCCGGCGAGGACTGCTACGGCGTCTATACGGCCGATCTCAAGAATCTCCAGAAGAAGATCAAGCAGGACCACGCCCTGGCCGGGGGGCTGTGGGCCAGCGGCAACTACGATGCCCGCGTCCTGGCGACGATGATCGCCGATCCGAAAAAGCTGGACGGCGCGACTCTCGACGCCTGGGCGGCGGGCCTGGGCAACTACCCCGAGACCGGCTGCCTGGCGGGCCTCGCGGCGAAGTCTCCAGCGGCGCGGGAGCTGATGGAGCGCTGGATGGCTTCCAAGGATGAGTGGATCGCCTCGGCCGGCTGGATCGTCCTCTCCCACTTCGCCGCCGAAGGCCGGCTCTCCGACGCCGAGACCGAGGAAGTCCTCGCCCGCATCGAGCGCGACCTCCACGGCAGCCAGAACCGCGTGCGCCACCAGATGAACGGCGCCCTCATCTCCATCGGCGGCAGCAGTCCGGCTTTCCAGAAGAAGGCGCTCGCCGCCGCCGGACGCATCGGCAAGGTCGTGGTGGACCACGGCGATACCGACTGCAAGACGCCGGACGCCGCGAGCTACATCCTCAAGATGGCCGAGCGGCGGTCGGCGAAGGCGGGTTGAGGCCGGCGGGACGGTTAGATCCAACCCGTGAACGATATCCTTCGCTCTCACGGGGACCGCGGCACGTCTCCGGGTCGGGTACACCTCCCGAGCCACGAGGATCCACGGCGGGGCGAGCCGTCTTCCCAAGAATCTCTTCGACCCAAGATTCCGCCTCTCCCCGTCCTGGGTTGGCGCGGATCGGGCCGGGGTCCCCGCCTCGGAGACGTTCCGCGGTCCCCGTGGCCTCCGGCGGATATCGTTTACGACCTGGAACGTCTCTACCGCCTCCGGCCGACGGATTGCCTGAGGCCCACGCTGCTGCTCCGAAAAGGACCCAGCGCTTGATACCGATGAGACCTGTTGTCTGGCGCGCAGGCTCCTAGCCCTCTTTTCTCGCATAGCGCACCTCGCTTTGTGCCGTTCTCAGGCGCTCACCCCGCCGTCGCCAGCGGGTCGCCATAGAAGCAGTAGGCCGCGTAGGTGTCCTCGCCGCCTTCGATGGCGTAGGACTTTGCTCGCAGATCGCGGAGGATGGCGGCGAAGGGCGTCGCCGGCTCGGCCTTGATCCGGCGATAGAACTCCACGGCGATCTCGTGGGCGATCGTGTCCTTGACGCTCCAAAGCGGAGCGATGACGGCGCTGGCGCCTAGGGCCATGAACTCCTCGGCGAAACCGCCGGTGCCGACCAGTGCGGGCTCCTGCCGGCCGACTTCGCAGGCGTTGAGGAAGACCAAGGGCCTAGAGGCCGCGAAGCCCATCTCGATACCTGGCATGGCGGCGAGAGCGCTGGCATAGAGTTCCTGCGTCTTCTCCATGACGAGCACCTGGCTGCCACCGGCTCCGCTCTTGCCGTGGCAGATGAAGTGGAGAAGAGCCGCGCCGTGCTGCTGGAAGGCTTGGTCCAACTGCCTGGCTGAGGCCGGATCGATCCGCACTCCGTGGAATCCGTCCAGGATCACCGTGGCTTCGGCCTCGGCGGCACCGAGCCGGGAGTCGCGCGGAGCTACCACGTAGGCGTCACGCAAAAGGATCCTTTGGGGCGGATGGACGTCGTCGTCGGAGGACCAGCGGCTCAGCAGGAACTCGACGCCCAGTGGCCCGCGTTGCTGGAGCTTGCCGCTCGGAGGTCGTCGGTTCGGCACCATCAACTCCCAGGGGATGTGGGGCTCCTGGGTGACGATGGAGATCGTTTTCGGCGGCTTGCCGGAATCGACAAGCTCCCAGAACACTTTCTGGAACAGGGCAGGCGCAGCCTTGAAGAGCTTCATTCCGGCTCCGATCAAGGCTGTTTTGCGATCCCAATCACTGGCTCCTCTGGCGGTGAATTGGGCCATCTGCTGGCGGACCACCTCTGCAGCGAGACTACTCAGCCGCCACTCTTCGGTGACTCCGTCTCGATAGGCCGGGAGCAGCCCCGTCTGGACCTTGCACTGGAAGATACGCTCGTCCGTGGTCGACGCGATCTGGACGTTGAGATCCGCAGGCTGGGCCGACGCTTCAATTCGCACAATCGGGCGGCTTGCCGGCGTTCCGCCTCCTTGGGCGTCCGCGGTCAAAGGAATGGCCCGGCTCACCTTTCCGCAGGCGCGTCCGTTGTAGGCGAAGAGGGCCGAGAATGTAGCGGTCCCGGTTCCACGGCCCTGTTTGCGGACGACTGTGAACACGACCGGTTCTGAGCGGTCCTGGTCGCGAAGGAGAGTCAGCTCCTGGATCGCGGGTCCCTCCACCTCGAAGGGCTTCTCGACCACGAGCCAGACGCTCAAGTCGAACCGCGTCTGATCCGGAGGGATCTCCAGGATGATGTCCTCGCCTTCCTCACCTTCGCGGCGAGGTCCGGCGTCGGTGTAGACGGAGACCTGGATACGCGCCTCGGCCGCGACCGGTGGTGTGGGAACGAGGTCCATGTGCGGCGTGCGCCGGAGGATCTCGGCCGCCACCGGAGCTGGTGTGGGCTCCTTCTCTCGGGTTGGAAGGGCAGGCTGAGTGGCGGCTAAGCCAGGCTTGTCAGGCGCATCGGGTACACTTCCCGGATCACCATTCACGTTGGCGCGTGCCATCGGCAGCGGTGGCTCTCTGTCTTGGCGACGGCCGCCACGTGGAGGCCCAGCATCCGACACGGGCGGATTTATTCTCATGCTCTTTGCGCCATCATCGCCGCGCTCCCTTGCTCCCTTGGACCTCTTCCCAATCAGCTCCAAATACCGCTCGGCCTCGGCGCGGCGCCGGCCCTTGAGGGAGACGACCTGTCGGAAAAGGATGCGGGCCTTTTCGAGCTCTCCGGCCTCGTAGGCGCGGCAGCCATCCTGAAAAAGGCTCTCCTCGCGATCAGACGATCTTTTCACGCCGATGCTTACGGCTCCCTCCTCGCAACTCGTAGAGCTGTCGCGACTCTATAAGACACTGCGGAAGGCAGGTCTTGGGGACGCCAGGCCCGGCTCTTCAGCTACCTGGCTCCAACTCCAGCAACCAGACGCCTCCCCAGCCCGTGACGTAGACACGGCTGGCATTCTGGGGATCGGGAACGACGGCGAAGAGAAAGTTGGACTGGGGCGCGCCGGCGGATTCCCAGGTGGCCCCGGCGTCGCGGCTGACGACGACCTGGTTGCCGTCGGTCACCCAGATGGAGCCGTCGAGAGGCGAGACGGTAGGAATGGGGATGCCCTGGAGGTCCAAGCCGGTATCGATCCGGCTCCAGGTGTCGCCGCCGTCCGAGCTCTTCCAGACCGCCTCGCTCTGGTAGAGCCCGGCATAGACGTTCCGCGAGTCAGCCGGATCCACCGCCACCGAGCGAACCAAAACGCTCGTGGGCTCGGCGTCAAGGCCGGCGTCGGCGTGGGTCCAGGTGTCGCCGCCGTCCGCGCTGCGATAGAGGGCGGGGCGTTGCAGGTCGCAGGCCTCGGAGCCGGCGCGATTGTCGGCGCCGCCGGCAAAGAGGGTCGTGGGAACCGTGGGAGCGGCGGCCAGGGCGACCAATTGACACTGCAAGGGCAGAATCTGCCCCTGAAAGGTGGCACCCGCGTCATGGCTGATCGCGAGCCCGGTTTGGATCTGAGGGACGTAGAGGGTGTCAGGGTCCCGTGGGTCGGTGATCAGGTTGTCGACGATGAAGAATGGCTGGTTCCCTTGCTTCAGCTCGCTCCAGGAAGCGCCCTCGTCCACGGTCTTCCAGAGGCGATGACCGGCGACGACGTAGAACGCGGAGCCGTCCTCTGAAAAGACGGGGCTGAAAAGCAATCGCGTGAGCGGATCGGCGGTGATCTGTACCGGCGGCCGAGGAACGAAATTCCAGTCCAGGCCGCCGACGGGGCTGCGAAAGACGCCTTGAAGGCTCGTCGTCGCCCAGAGGTCCTTGGGGTCGCGGGGATCGATGGCCAGATCGACGATCAAGCCGGCAAGCCCGCGGTTGCGCAGTTGCCAGGTGTTTCCACTGTCGTTGCTGGCGACCACGCCGCCGGGGTCGCGGCCGGTGACGACAAAGCTCGAGGTATGCAGGCCGGCATAGAGCGTGGAGCCCCCGAGGGCCAGAGAGGTGACGTTGGCGCCGGTGCGCAAAGCGACGGGAGACCAGTGGGCGCCGGCGTCGGTGGTGCGGGAGACGCCCTGCGCCGCGGTGCCGGCCCAGGCGGTCCTGGCGTCGGGGGAAATGGCCAGCGAGGTCACACTGCCGGCGCCGGCCGGCTGCCTGACCGTCGGTTTCCAGGTGGTGCCGCCGTTCGGGCTGAAAAAAGTACCGCGTCCCGCAACGGTTGCCCAGAGAATCCCGGCGCGGGAGGCGCGGACCAGGGCCGTGATCCCACTCGCGGGCAGCCCGTGGCCCGCGATCTTCCAGGTTTCGCCAAAGTCCACGCTCTTGAACAGGCCGCCGTCAGTCCCCGCGAAGACCGTGCCCGCGGGCCGGGCGAGAGCGCTCACAGTCCTGACGTTCCGGGTGCTCCCCTCCGGCAGCGGCTGCCGGCTCGGGAGCCACGTGGCGCCGCCGTCGAGGCTGTGCCAGACGCCTTCGGAGGTCGCCAGGTAGAGCCGGGAGGACGCGGCGGGGTCCACGGCCACCTCCCGGGCCTGGCCGATGTCCGCGAAGGGGATGCCGGGAGTCCAATGAGCGCCGCCGTCAGTGCTCTTCAGCACCAGGTTGGGCGCGACCGCCTGATAGATCGTCGTGTGGTGGCTGGGGTCCACCGCCACGCTGCCCGCGGCGGCGCCGGCGAGTATCGGTGTCCAGGAAACGCCTCGGTCGACGCTCTTGAAGGTGCCCTGGGCTCCCAGGGTGGCATAGACCACCCGGGCATCGGCCGGATCCACGGTGAGGTGATCCACGTCGCCCCCAAACGGACCCAGGGCGGTCCAGCGAGGAGCCGCGGCGAGAGGGGCGGAAAGCGCCAGGACGAGGATCGCGGCGGTCAGGCGTGAAAGCGGTGGCATGAGAAGCTCCTGCGAGAGACGGAAGGCGCCGGAAACCGGGCTCTTCTCCAGTAATCATGAATTATTCCGACAACTGAGGCAAAGGCCGCTCGTCTTCTTTTACGTCCCTGCCGTCCCTTCCGTCGCTGCCGTCGGCGTTCCGCAGCCTCAGAGGCCCCGCCCAAGACCCTCATCACCCCGGCCCTCTTCTCCCGCCCCCTCCCACCCCCCTCACCGGGAGAAGAGGGAGAACAGCAAAAAAGGACCGAAAGGACAGCAAGGACACCAGGGACGAACAGCAAGAC
>JBAPYB010000159.1:0-13165 GCA_049284515.1 Thermoanaerobaculia bacterium | reverse complement strand
AGCTCAGCCCGTCGCCAACGCACGCGGTCCTCCTCGGCCGCGGCTTCGCGCAGCCGGCGGACGACCTCGCCTGCCGTGGCCGGCCGCAGATTCGGGTCTTTCGCCAGAGCGTCCCGCAGGGCGCTCCAGGCTCCAGGAGAGAGCGCTCCCGCCGGGGGCATGGGCTCGCCTTCCAGGTGCCCGGCCAGGACCTGCCGCGTCGAGCCGGCGAACGGCGTCCTGCCCACGAGCATCTCGTAAGCGATCACGCCGAAGGAGTAGAGGTCCGAAGCGCGGCCGGCCGGAGCGTGTCGGATGACTTCTGGCGCCACGTAGAGCGGCGTGCCCAGGAGATCGCCGGTCGCGGTCAGGCGCCCATCCGGCGCGGCTCCGGACGAGGGCCCGGGCGCCGGGAGGGAGCTCCCCGCGATCTCCGCCAAACCGAAGTCCAGCACCTTCACCGTCCGCTCCGCCTCGCCAGTCCCGCAGAGCAGGACGTTGCCGGGCTTGAGGTCGCGGTGGAGGATTCCCTGCTCGTGGGCTGCGTCCACGGCCGCGGCAATCGCTTCGAGGATGGGAAGTGCCCGCGTGAGCGGCAGGGGTTCTGCCATCCGGCAGAGCTCCGAGAGGGGAACCCCGTCCAGCAACTCCATCACCAGATAGGGAGCCCCCGTCCCGGGATCGATGCCGAAGTCGGTGACCTCCACGATGTGGGGGTGCCGCAGCCGGCCGAGCGCCTCGGCCTCCCGCCGGAAGCGGCTCACCGAGAAGGGGTCGAGGGCCGGACCGGGCTTCAGCCGCTTGACCGCGAAGACCTTCTTCAGCCCGAGATGGGTGGCGCGATGGACGAGGCCGACGGCCCCCTCGCCGAGGCGTTCGTCCAGCCGGTACTTCCCGTCGAGAACGGGGGAGGGCCCTGGCGAACCGGCATGGAGGTCGGGTGAGGCCGTCATCTCGATTTCCTTCAGTCGCTTCTATTATGTCCAACATGCTCTAAACGTTACAGGGCCGGCTCCAGCTCTCTCTGTTACACTGCGCGCGCTGTAGAAACCTCGGGCCGTTACCGGCCCTTTGATCCCAAGGAGGTGACCGGATGCGTCGGAGACTTGGAATCTTTGTGGGTGTGATCCTGGTCGGGCTGGCCTTGCACAGCGCGCCGGCGAGCGGGACGTGCGTCGGGATGTGCTTCACCGCTTACAAGGCGTGCAAGGCCGCCTGCGGCACTGACCAGGACTGCGTGGCCGCGTGCCTCGACAATTACGAAGCCTGCCGCTGCGGCTGCGGGATCTGTCCGTAGGCCGCCGGTCGCGATCGCCTCCCGGGGGCGCGTTCCTCCGCGCCCTCGACTCTGTGCTCTCCGCATCGTTTCCTTCCCCCCTGTAACCTTTTCCCCTCTCCGTTCGTAAAGAGACCTGAGAGGCAATTCGGCGTAGCCCGACATCCCTGAAGCCGCTCTCGTTTCAGCAGGCAGTGGAACACAAGAATTCAAGAAAGAGGGATTCTCATGCGCAAGAAATGGCTGATAGCGGGCTCTGTGGTGGTGATCCTGGCCGGCGGTCTCGTCGTGGCGCGGGCGACGACCAAGTCCAAGCCCAAGGAGGAGGAGTCGCCTTTCCGTCTCGGCAAGGTGCAGGCCCAAGATCTCCAGGTGAGCGTGCGCGAGGTGGGCGTGGTGGACCCCGAGATCAAGGTGGACGTCAAGTCCGCCGTCTCGGGACGGGTCCAGACCCTGCGGGTGCGCGAGGGCGACGTGGTGAAGACCGGGCAGGTGCTGGCCGAGGTCGAGCCCGACGTCAACCAGGCTCAGTCGCTCTCCGACGTCAAGGGCGCGGTGAGCCAGGCGGAGATCAAGCTCAAGGACACCGAGCGCGAGCTCGCCGCTCAGCAGTCTCTCTTCAACGCGGGCTTGATCCCCAGAGAGACCCTGCGCAACTTCCAGACCTCGCGCGACCTCGCCGCCGATGCCCTGGCCAGCACGCGGTCGCGCTACAAGATCGTCGAGGACCACGGCATCCCGATCTCCGGCGCCTCGACCACGCAGCAGGCGCGGGTCACAGCGCCGATGACCGGCGTGATCATCAAGAAGGGCGTCGAGCTCGGCGAGACGGTCACCTCGGGCGTCTCCTCATTCAACGAAGGCACGGTGATGTTCACCGTCGCCGATCTCAAGTCGCTCATCATCCGCGTCAATCTCAACGAGGTGGACATCGCCAAGGTGCGCGTCGGCCAGCCGGTGCGCGTCACCCTCGACGCCTATCCGCAGAAGATCTTCGCCGGCAAGGTGCGCTTCGTCGCTCCCGCCGCCAAGGTGGTGGACAAGATCAAGGTCTTCGAGATCGAGGTCGCCCTCGCCGAGCTCGATCCCGCCTTCCGCACCGGCATGAGCGCCAACGTCGAGATCCTGGGCGACAAGCGCGCGAGCGCGCTCTCCATCCCGCTGGAGGCCCTCCAGCGGCGCGACGGGCAGACGGTGGTCTACCGCTTGAAGAGCAGTCTGGGGCCGAAGCAGATCGACAAGGCGCGCGAGGCTTTGAACGGCCGTAGCAAGTTCGTCTGGATGTCCGAGAATTGGAAGGATTATTTCGAGCCCGTGACGGTGAACGCGGGGATCGCGACCCTCGAGCGGGTCGAGATCATGGCCGGCTTGCGCTCCGGCGATCAGGTGGCGCTGGAGGACGTGACGCGTAAGAAGGTCGAGAAGGACGACGAGAACAATTGATCTCCGGGGAGAAAAGCCAGTCATGAACATCATCGAAACCCGCGGCCTCAGCAAGGTCTACGGCAGCAACGGCAATGCAGTCCACGCCTTGCGCGGCGTCGATCTGGTAGTCAAGCGCGGCGAGTTCGTCGCTCTCATCGGCCCCTCGGGCTCGGGCAAGAGCACGCTGATGGCGATCCTGGGCTGTCTCGACGTTCCCAGCGGCGGCACCTACGCCCTCGACGGCCGGCAGGTGGAGAAGCTCAGCGGCGCTGATCTCGCAGCCATTCGCAACGAGAAGATCGGCTTCGTCTTCCAGCAGTACAACCTGCTGCCCAAGGCGACGATCCTGCGGAACGTCGAGCTGCCGATGCTCTACGCCGGCGTCTCCGGCAAAGAGCGGCGGCGGCGCGCCCTCGACCTGCTGGAGCGCGTGGGCATCCCCGACAAGGCCAACGTGCTGCCGGGTGTGCTCTCCGGCGGGCAGCGGCAGCGCGTGGCCATCGCCCGCGCGCTCGCCAACCGGCCGGCGCTGCTGCTCGCCGACGAGCCCACGGGCGCCCTCGATTCCAAGACCGGCCAGGAGGTGCTCGGCTTGTTCCGCGAGCTCCACGCTCAGGGCAACACCGTCGTGCTGGTGACCCACGACCCGGCCATCGCCGCCACGGCCGAGCGCCGCGTCGAGCTGTGCGACGGGCTGATCCTTTTTGATCAATGGGAGAAAGCGGCATGACCACCAGCGGCGCCTTCCGTGCACGTTTCCTCGAGGCCTGGATCGAGCTGCGCCAGAATCCGGGCCGCTCGTTCCTCCAGGCCCTGGGCGTGATGCTGGGCGTCGCCTCGGTGCTCGGCGGCTTCTCCATCTCCGACAGCCAGCGGCAGCAGACGATGCGCATCTTCGCCCGCGTCGGCGGCATCGACAAGCTGAACGTGCTGCCCACCGATACGGTCTATCAGGGCACGCCGAGCGCCCTGCGCAACGCCAACCTGGGCCTGCGCCTGGAGGATGCCACCGACGGCGGCCTGGTGCCGACGGCCAAGGCGGTCAACGCCACCAGCGTGTTGAAGACGGCGCGGGCGCGGGTGCGTTCGGAGTTCGCCGACCAGGAGCGCGACGTCAACGGCATCGGCGCCGATTACGTGCCCTTGAATGGCTATGAAGTCGAGCAGGGTCGCGGCTTCTCGGCCCACGACTTCGCCACCGGCGCGCCGGTCGCGGTCCTCGGCTCGGAGGCGGCTAGCGTCTTCTTCCCCACCGGCGAGATCGTCGGCAAGCCCCTGCGCATCGGCAACGTGCCGGTGACGGTGATCGGCGTCTTCCAGGAGAAGAATTTCCACTTCCGCGAAGGCCAGCGCAACGTCTTCGCCTGGCGCAACCGCGTCGTGGCCGTCCCCTCGCTGCTCGTCGCTTCGCGCATGGAAGGCGATCAATACCACCGCCTGAACCGCGTCACCTTCCGGGTTCCGGACCTCAAGGCGATGGCCAGCTTTGCCAAGGACCTGAGCTCGCTGGTCACCTCCAATCACCGCTTGCAGACCGATTTCCGTCTCGACGACGTGGCCAAGCGCCTGAAGCGGCAGATGAGCCAGGGCGACGTCTACAACATCATCTTCATGCTCTCCGGCGTGCTGGCGCTGATCGGCGGCGGCATGGTCAACGTCAACGTCCAGCTCGCCTCGCTCAAGGAGCGGGTGCGCGAGGTGGGAGTGAAGATGGCGATCGGCGCTCCCGGCCGCGAGATCTTCAAGTCGTTCATGACCGAGGCCCTGCTGCTGACCCTGCTGGGCAGCGCCGCCGGCTATCTCATCGGCATCGCCTTTTCGTGGGCGATCACCAAATCCCTCGGCATCCCGCTGTCGCTCGCTCCCCTGAGCTTCGTGTGGGCCACGCTTCTCGCCGTCGTCTTCGGCTTTCTGTTCGCGCTCTATCCGGCCGCCAAGGCCAGCCGGCAGTCGCCGATGGAGGCACTGCGCTATGAGTGAAGCGCTGACTCTCGTCCCTTCGTTCGACGGCCACGCGCCGGTCGCTGCTCGCCGCCGCCGCAGTCTGGGCGTCCGCATCGCCCTGGTGTGGGAGGTCGTCACCGGCGGTCTGATCGAGCTGTGGTCGCACAAGCTGCGTTCGCTCCTCACCTTGACCTTGCTGATGCTGGGCGTCTTCGCCCTGGTGGTGATGAGCTCGGTGCTCGACGGCGTTCAGGACAAGGTGGCCACCGGTTTCGCCGGCATGAGTTGGGACGGCACGCTCGTCCTGGTTCCCAAGCAGCCGAAGACTTCCGAAGAGCAGAAGCGTTTCGCCATGAGCACCGGCCTGCGCTCCGACGATCTGCCCCGCCTCACGGCGCCGCATCCCAAGGTTCTGGGATTCTCGCCGCGGGCCACCCGGCGCAGCGTGGTGCAGGGAACCGTCGGCGCCGAGCGCATCTTCGTCAACGGCGTCAGCGCCGACTATTCCTTTCTGATGGACCGCCCCATCGGCCTGGGCCGCGGCATCACCGGCGACGATCAGCGCCGGCATTCGGCGGTGGCGGTGGTGGGCGCGACGCTCGCCTCCAAGATCTTCGGCGGCAGCGATCCCGTAGGCAAGGACCTGGTGATCGAAGGCGTGCCCTTCCATATCGTCGGCGTGCTGACGAGCGGGCAGATCTTCAACGACGAGATGTACGAGGATGCCAACGGCGTGCTCGTGCCGCTCGAAACCTACATGGATCGCCTGGACACCGGCCACCAGCTCACTCTGGTGACGGTGAAGCTGAAGTCCAAGCGCGACCTCGACGAGGTCTCCGCCGCCATGCTGGCGCGGGCCCGGCAGGCCCATCACGGCATCGAGGACGTGCAGGTCAAGGATCTCGACGCCGAGCTGGCGCGTTCCTACCAGCAGTTCGAGGGCGAGATGCACGGCTGGGCCGTGGTGCTCTTCAGCCTGGCCGGCACGGTGCTGCTGGTGGGCGGCGTGGGCGTGCTGTCGGTGATGTTGATCTCCTTCTCCGACCGGCGTTACGAGATCGGCCTGCGCAAGTCGATGGGCGCCAACGACGGCCAGATCCTCGTGCAGTTCCTGCTCGAGGCTCTGGTGCTGGCCGCCCTCGGCGCCACGGTCGGCACGATGGCCGGCAGCGCTCTCTGCCGCGCCCTCTCCGACAAGTTCCCCTGGGGCCTGGTGGTCAATCCCTACGGTCTCGCCGCCGCCTGGGGCATCGCTCTCGTCCTCGCCGTCGCCTTCGGCCTCTACCCGGCGATCCGCGCCGCGCGTTTGTCGCCGATGGAGGCTATGCGGTAGGGGAGGGGCGCTACGGGGGAGCTGCCAAGGCGGGCCGGAGACTTGCGCCGCCGGCCCGCGGAGTGGGGAAGGGGGTTAGGGCGTGCCGGTCGGCGGCGGGTTGCTGCCGGGACTCGTGGTATGGCCCTCCGGATCGATCCTGGGACCGCCGACCCCGCCGCCGCCACCGCCACCATTCGAGGTGGTGATCTTGGCGATGAAGTGGGCGATGGCATTCTGGAAGGCGTCCAGAATGCTGAGCTGGGGGGGAGCCGCGACCGCATGGGCCGTCCGAGCCGTGTGCGCCGGGGCCGCGGCGAGAGCCGGGGCGGCGCAGAGCAGGAGGGCGAGGGTCAGGGCCGTCAAAATTCGGCCTGCACTGAGGGGAGACATCAGAATAGGGCTCCTTTCGGACGACCTCATCCCTTGCGACCGCCGCGGTCGCGAGCGAGCCGCCCACAAGCAAACAGTGCTACATGACCTCGGGGGTTGGACACCGCCGAGATGTGAAATTCTCCTGGTCCCAAGGGTAGACCATCCCGGCCTCTTGGGGAAGCCCTCAAATCAGGAAATCGGAGCGCAAATCCTCACGTCTGCGCTATCGGCGGGGTTCCAAGCCGGCCGGCCGCAGCGCCCCCTCGATCCAGCCCAACCCGCCGTCGACCAGCAGCGCCAGGAGGGCCGCCGGGACCGCCCCGGAGAGGATCATGGCGCTGTTGGCGAGTTGGAGCCCGGTGACGATGGGCTCGCCCAGCCCCCCAGCGCCGATGAAGGCCGCGAGGGTGGCGGTGCCGACGGTGAGGACGGCGGCGGTGCGCAGGCCGGCCATCACCACCGGCGCGGCGAGGGGCAGGCGGACCTCGCGCAGGATCTGCCCGGGCGTCATCCCCAGGGCCGTGGCGGCCTCGACGGCCTTGGGATCGGCGTCGCGCACGCCGCTGTAGGTGTTGCGCACGATGGGGAAGAGGGAGTAGATCCAGAGCGCCACGATGGCGGGGACGGGTCCCACGCCCAGGAAGGGGATCATGAAGGCCAGCAGGGCGAGGGAGGGGATGGTCTGGAAGATCCCCAGGACGCGGATCACCGTCTCCGCCCAGCTCCGCCGCCGCTCCAGCCACAGCCCCAGGGGAATGGCGAAGAGCGCTCCCAGGGCCAGGGCCGCCGCCGAGAGGCCGAGGTGCTGGAGAGTCAGCCGTCCCAACTCCTCGCGCTGGCTCCAGAAGTAGGCGCAGAAGTTGGAGCTCCGGGGCTCCAGCGAGATACCGTGCTCTTCCCGGGTCGAAAGGCCCAGGGAACGCAGGGCGTCGCGGGCGACGACGGCCTCGCTCTCGTGCCCCTCCTGGAGGCGGAGGTTCAAGGCCCGCATGGCGTCCTCGTCCAGCGCGCCGGCGAGCAGGCCGAGGACGGAGCCCACCTCGGGGTGTTGCTTCAGGGTCTCGCCCCGCACCAGGGCCGCCGCCTCGTAGGGCGGGAAGAAGTGGCGGTCGTCCTTCAGCACCTTCAGGTTGTAGAGGATGAGCCGGCCGTCGGTGGAGTAGACGTCCAGGGCGTCGATCGTCCGCTGCTTCGCCGCCTGGTACTGGATCGCCTGCTGGAGGTGGTCCACGGACTTCCACTCCAGGCCGTAGACGCGCTGCAGGCCGAGGAGGCCGTCCTCCCGTCCCACGAACTCGTGGCCGAATCCGCCGTGGAGGCGTTTCGAGACGCGGGCGAGGTCCGAGATGGTCTCCAGGTGCTCGCGCGCGGCGAGCTCCGCGGGCACCGCGACCTCCCAGGAGTTCTCGAATCCCAGGGGGGCGAGCCACCAGAGGTTCCAGCGGCCGAGGAACTCGGAGCGCACCCGGTTGAGCGTCCGGGCCGGCGGGCCCGTGACCTTCTCGTTGAGGATGGAGACGAGGCCGGTGCCCGTGTACTCGGGATAGACGTCGATGGCGCCGTTCTTCAGCGCCTCGAAGCAGACCTGCGTGCCGGCGAGCCCCAGCCGGCGCTCCACCTGGAGGTGGGTGCGGCTCTCCAGGAGCTGGGCGAACATTTCGGCGAGCAGGCGGCTCTCCTCGAAGTTCTTCGAGCCGACGACGATGCGGCCGGCGGCGTGCAGGGGAGCAGAGGCGAGGAGGGCGAGGACAAGAAAGACCCTCATCACCCCGGCCCTCTTCTCCCGCTCCCTCCCAACCCCCCACACCGGGAGAAGAGGGAGAAAAGCCAAAACGCCCCAGCCGGGACCCCTCTCCCGGTGTGGGGGGTGCGGAGGGGGCGGGAGAGGGGCAGGGGTGAGGGTCCCCGGGAGGGGGTGTCGTTGGGTCATCGCACCTATTTCATCACCAAACCACGCCCTCCCGCCCCCGGCAGGCCGCTTCAGCGCTTCAGCGCCGCCGCCAGCAGGTCGTCGAGCCGCTCGTAGCCCCGGGCCACGCCGGACTCCATGCCGCTCTTGAGCACGGCGTCGCGCGTCTCTTTCGAGTCGTAGAGCGAGGTGCAGACGAGCGTCGTCTGCCCGCCCTGCTCGGTGAGGCTCCAGGTGACCAGCGAATCCCCGGGATAGTCGTCGAACTTCTCGGTGACGACGAGCCGGTCGGGCGGCTGGATCTCGCGGAACTCGCCGCCGAACGCCACCTCCTGGCCGCCGCACCCCTCGTCCGGTTTGGCCGGGACGGTGTCGCGCCGCAGCACGTAGCGGTAGGCGCCGCCCACTATCAGGTCGATCTGGCAGATGGGCATGGTCCAGCCGTCCGGCCCGAGCATCCAGCGGCTCACCCATTCGGGCTTGGTCAGGGCTTCGAAGACCAGGTGGCGGGGTGCGTCGAAGGCGCGGGTCATCGCGATCTCGCGGTCGGACGGCGTGGTGATCTGCAGACTGGGGGTGGTCGTCATCATGATTTCCTCTCCTTTTCAGGGCTCCTGGGTTTTCAGTTCTTTTCGTTCCGGGCCTTCATCTCGTCCAGCAGGGCGTCGAGGCGCTGGAAGCTGCTCTCCCAGAATTGGCGGTAGCGCTCCAGCCATTCGTTCGCCTCCGCGAGAGGCTGGGCCTCGATCCGGCACGGCCGCCGCTGCGCGTCCCGGCCGCGCGTGATCAGGCCCGCGTGCTCCAGCACCTTGAGGTGCTTGGAGATGGCGGGCTGGCTCATCGCGAAAGGCTCGGCCAGCTCGGTCACCGACGCCTCGCCGGAAGCGAGGCGCGCGAGAATGGCCCGCCGGGTGGGATCGGCGAGGGCGGCGAACGTTGTATCGAGGCGATCGGACGGCGTCATCTCTATAACCCTCCGGTTACAAAACCGTATGGTTATATAGGGCGGCAGATTTGTCAAGGGGGAGGGAGCGGTTTTCGGCCTTTCAGACCCGCCGCATCTCCAGCAGCGCCGCCACGTACGGGTCCGCCGGGCTCTTCGCGAGCTCATCCGGGGTGCCGAGCTGGAGGAGGCGGCCGGCGCGCATGACGCCGATGCGGTCGGCGAGGCGGAAGGCTTCGGCGAGGTCGTGGGTGACGAGGACGGTCGTCTTGCCCAGGGCCTTCTTGAGGTCGAGGAACTGGCGGTGGAGCTCCAGGCGGGTGAGGGCGTCGAGGGCGCCGAAGGGCTCGTCGAGGAGGATGAGGGGCGGATCGGCGGCGAGGGCGCGGGCGAAGGCCACCCGCTGGCGCTGGCCGCCAGAGAGCTCGGCGGGATAGCGTCCGGCGTGGGCGGCGAATTCCAGCCCGACGAGGTCGAGCATCTCGCGGCTGCGGGCCTGGCGGCGGGCGCGGTCCCAGCCGAGGAGACGGGGGACGAGCTCGACGTTCTTGGCGATCCGCCAGTGGGGGATGAGGCCGCCCTCCTGGGGCACGTAGCCGATGCGGCGGCGCAGGGCGATGGGGTCGAGCGATCCCACGGCCCGCCCTTCGACCCGCACGTCGCCGGCCGAGGGCTCCACCAGGCGGTTGAAGGTGCGCAGCAGCGTCGTCTTGCCGCTGCCGCTCTCGCCCACCAGGGCCACCGTCTCCCCGGGCTGCACGGCCAGGCTCACGCCGCCCAGCGCCACGGTGCCGCTTTTGTAGGTCTTGGCGACGTCGACGGCTTCGAGGAAGGGCGCGGCAGGCACGCGGGCAAGTCTACCCTGGAGTGCTACGATCCCGGGATCATGGAAAACGAAATCTCGCAGCCCTCCGCCGCCGCCATTCCCGTCCTCCCCGAAGCCGTGAAGGACGGCGAGGTGACGGTGACCGGCGGTCCCCACGGCTTCGCTCAGCAGATCGTGGCCGGCCAGCACCGCTTCGCCGTGGACGAGCCCGCGAGCGTCGGGGGCACCGGCACCGGCCCCACGCCTTACGACCTCATTCTGGCCGGGCTCGGGGCCTGCACCTCCATGACCCTGCGGCTGTACGCGGACGCCAAGAAGATCCCCCTGGAAGGGGTCAGCGTCCGGCTCCGGCACGGCAAGGTCCACGCCGCGGACTGCGCGACGTGCGACACCAAGGCCGCCAAGATCGACCGCATCGAGCGGGAGATCGAGCTCCACGGCCCCCTCACCGTCGAGCAGCGCCTGCGCCTCATGGAGATCGCCGACCGGTGTCCTGTCCACAGGACGATGACGACGGGCATCGAGGTCGTCAGCCGGCTGGTGTAGGGAGACCGCCGATGCTCCTCCCCTTGCGAGCCGCGGCCTGGTTTCTCCTGACGGCCTGGCTGGCCCTCCTGGCGCCGTCGCCGGTGTCGCCGGCGTCGCCGGCAGTGGCGCAGGAGGGCCTCGGGGATCACCGGGACGAGCTCCGCCAGACCTTCCTCGCGGCGCTCAACGAGGCGCGCGGCAAGCAGGGGCTGCCGCCTGTCCGGCTGTCGGCGGCCCTGTCGCGAGCGGCGCAGGCGCAGGTGGACGACATGGCCGCCCGGCAGTATTACGCTCTCGCCTCTCCCGACGGGCGGACGATCGAGAGCTGGCTCAAGGACGCGGGCTATCGTCAGCAGCTCGTCACCGAAAAGGTGGTGCGTACGGACCGCTCGCCTCAGGCCCTGGCGGCTTCCTGGGGGGTGTCGCCCGAAGCGCACCGCGCGAGCCTCTTCCATCCCGAGGTGGAGGAGGCCGGCATCGGCAGCGTCGACTATCAGGGGCTCCCCCTCTATGCGTTCGTCCTCGCCCGTTCGGAGGCGAGCTATCTCGCGGACTACACCCGCCACCTCTTTGCCGGACAGGAGGCGCGGTTCCGTGACCTCGACGCCCTGCGGGACCAGATGCTGGCCCTGGTCAACCAGGCCCGCGCCGAGCACAAGCTCGATCCCCTGACCCGCGATCCAGCCCTGGACCGGGCCGCGCAGGCGCAGGCCGAAGAAATCTTCCAGGGGCTGAAGACGGGACGCCCGCTCCCCTCGTCCACGGCGCTGGAGAAGCGGGTGAAGGCCGAGGGCTACCCCATCCGCCGGGGGATCGGCGAGAGCGTCGTCCAGGGCGCCCTCACCCCCGAGGAGACCCTCGCGGCGCTGCTCGGCCGCGCGGACCGCCGCTCCAACGTCCTGGGAAGTTGGTTCACGCAGCTCGGGCTCGGCCTCGCCTTCGAGCGCCGGGAGAACGGCTTCTTCGTGGTCTGGGTGCAGTGCCTGAGCCGGCCCAGGAGCAAGGAGCGGTAGGCCGCCCTCCTTAGATTCCACCCCCGTCATCCGCAGGGGACAGGCACCCGCCTCCCGCCGCCGTCTCCAACCCGCGACCACGCCGTAAATCCTTGTCCGTCAAGGCTTTCTCCTCACCAGAGAGCCCTGGCATGGTTCGTGGATTTCAGGGAAACCGACGGTGACGACGATGACCGGAACCGACCACGGAAACCAAGCCGCCTCCCGCCGGATCGATCGGCACGGCGGCCGAAGATAGGACGAAGAGACAATCTCCTCTCCCTCCGGTGCCGGGGCGGGTTTAATGCCCTCCGCCCGTCTCGGCCCCCTTTTTTTCCTTCGCCCTTGCCTCCGACCCACTGGAGTCGATAGAGTCGGAGAGCGCGTCCGCGTGGACGCGGCGAGTGACAAGCCCTTTCGCAGCCGATATATAGCCTCCCATCGATGGTTCACGAGGACCCCGACAATCAAGGCGTGAGGGTGAGAGCCGTGGGGGAGCCGCGCATCCTGGAGCGCTCCGAGCACCCCATCTCCCGCCGGGACATCGACAAGAACGCGGTCAAGGTCCTGTACCGCCTCCACAGCGCCGGCTATCTCGCCTACCTGGTAGGCGGCAGCGTGCGCGACCTGATGATGGGGCGCAAGCCCAAGGATTTCGACGTCGGCACCAACGCCAAGCCCAACGAGATCCGGCGGCTGTTCTCCAACTCGCGGATCATCGGCCGGCGCTTCCGGTTGGTGCACGTCTTCTACCATGACGGCGGCGTGGTGGAGGTCTCCACGTTCCGGCGCGATCCCGATCCCGACGAGCAGCGGGGCGAGCCGGGCGAGCTGCTGATCACCAGCGACAACGCCTACGGCACCCCCCGGCAGGACGCCTTTCGCCGCGACTTCACCATCAACGCCCTGTTCTACAGCATCGCCGACTTCAGCGTCGTCGACCACGTCGGCGGCATCGAGGACCTGGAGCGCAAGCTCGTGCGCGCCATCGGCGATCCGGGCGTCCGTTTCCAGGAGGACCCGGTGCGCATGCTCCGCGCCTGCGAGTTCGCGGGCCGGCTGGGCATCGGTATCGAGACCAAGACGCAGGAGGCGATCCATCTCCACCGCAAGGAGTTGGAGAAGGCGTCGCCGGCGCGGGTGACCGAGGAGATCGTCCAGCTCCTCAAGTGCGGCCGGGCAGGAGCGGCCATGCAGTGGATGCTGGAGCTGGGCCTGCTGGAGGTGCTGCTCCCCGAGGCCTATGCCATGCTCACGGCAGGGGCGCGCGGGCTGGGCGATTTCGGGCAGATCCTGCCGGTGATCGACCGCATGGTGGCCGAGGAGCGCCCACTGTCGGACACCGCCCTGCTGGCCGCCGTGCTGCTGCCCAAGGTCATGCTGCGGCGCATGGACATCGAGGCCATGAACAACGGCCCCATGACTCGTCCCGCCATCGAGCTCATGATCCAGGAAGAGGTGGCCCCCTTCTTCCAGCGGCTGACGCTCTCCAACCTGCGTTCCCAGCAGGTGGAGCATGCCCTCACCGGTTTCCAGCGCCTGTGCGAGCCCCGCTGGTCCGCTCACGAGCGGCTGCGTTTCGCCCGCAAGCCCTACTTCGACGACGCCCTGCTGCTGTTCGAAATCCTCGTCCTGGCGACGGGCGAGGGGCACGAG
>JBAPYB010000158.1:0-20325 GCA_049284515.1 Thermoanaerobaculia bacterium | reverse complement strand
ACCCCGAGCAGGGCGAACGCCGCCAGCACGGCGCCCGCCAGGACCGCCGGCCGCCACGACGACAGGCTCTCGGCCGCCAACGCGGCCACGGCGAGGGCCACGAAGCAGAAGCCCCTCAGGAGCGCCTCGGCCCAGGGCGTCACGCCGCCGAAAGGCAGGGGAGCGAGCGCCACGGCGAGAGCGAGAAGGGCGGTGAGAACGAAGCCCGATTGACGTATCATGAGCGCCACCCGAGAGTTGACGGCGACGGCATCGCTGCACACGGGCATGCCCGCTGGGGAGACTTCATGCGCGCCAAGATCCGAGCCTCGAGTATCGTGCTCCTCCTGCTGATGGCTGGCCGTGCCGGTGCTCAGTTTCAGTATACGCCGCCCGGCGGACCCGAAGAGAAGCCGGCCAGCCGCCGGGAGACGACCGAGAGCGAGATCGCGCAGACGCGCTACCACCTGGGGGCCGTGCGCCTCGCGCCCTGGGCGGTGCTGCGCGACATCGCCTACGTGCGCAGCCTCTTCTCTTCCGGCGTCCAGGCGCCGCCGAACGACTTCACCGCCACCGTCGGCCTGGGTTTCCACGCCTATCTGCACAATACCCCGAAAGTGATCTGGAGCCTCGGCGTGCTCCCCGAATACGTCTGGTGGCAGAAGCAGGCGGAGCGGCGGCGCGTCAACGGCCACTACAAGCTCGGCCTGCAGGCCTACTTCAACCGCCTCACCGTCGAGGCCACGGCCGGCCGCGAGCAGCAGTTGCAGATCGTCACCCCCGAGGTGCCGGTGCTCGCCAGCGCGCGGGCCGACGGCGCCGAGGTCCTCGTCGAGGTGGAGCTCGCCCACACCCTCTTCGCCTTCACCTCCGCCGCCGAGACGCAGTTGACGAACCTGGTGGAATCCGAGGTGGACCCGCTCACCCAAAGCCTCGCCCTGCTCGACCGCAAGGAGCGCCTGCTGCGGGGCGGGCTGCGCTGGCAGCCGCGCAAGGACGGCTGGGTGGCCCTGGGGGTCGAGGGCACGCGCGCCGACTTCGAGCACACCGCCCTGCCGCGCTCCAACAGCGGCACCGCTCCCCTGCTCCAGGTCCACTTCCGCAACCGCTACACCGGCTTCGACGGCGAGGTCGCCGACCGCTCGCTCGACGCCCGGCGCGGGTCTGATTTCGTCCCCTTCCACCAGGTCACCGGCAACGCCGGCATCTTCCTCGGCACCAAGCGGCTGGGGGGCTCGATCTACAGCAGCCGCAACCTCTCCTATGCGCTGGCCGACGGCTACGCCTACCTGCAGGACGACCGGCTGGGGACCTCGCTGTTCATGGACTTCGGCTTCCACACCAGCGGCCGGGTCTTCGCCGAGACCGGCCGCAACGAGTACACCGCGTTCACGCCGGACATCCCGCACCGGGTCGACGACGTATCCTCCGTCGGGGGGCAGCTCAATTTCGAGCTCGGAGGGCGGCTCGTCGCCGGCATCCAGATCCTGCGCTCGCGATTCAACTCCAACCTCCCCGGCGACGACCGCACCTTCACCTCGGCCGGCCTGACCTTCAAGCTGGTGGGCACCCCCTGAAGGCGCCGCCGGCTCCATCGGCCCGGGCTCTGGACGCCGCGGCCCGGTTGCGGTACGATAGACGGGCAATAAAGCAAGCGCCATGAACAAGATAGCCGTCTATTTATCAATCCTTCTCCTGGCCTGCGCGGCGGCCGGGCGAGCCCAAGACAAAGACCCGTCCTACCGCATCGGACCGCGCGACCTGATCCAGGTCAAGGTCGACGAGGACACCCGGCTCAACGGCCAGGTCCGGGTCAACGAGGCGGGGACGATCAACTTCACCCTGCTGGGCGACGTGCCGGTCGCCGGCAAGACCACGGCCGAGGTGGGCGTCCTGCTCAAGAAGCTGCTGGAGGAGAAGTACATGCAACGGGCGACGGTGGACGTCCAGGTGCTGGAGTTCCGCTCCCGCCCGATCTCCATCATCGGCGCCGTCAAACAGCCGGGCAACCTCGGCTTCTCCGGCCGCTGGACGCTGCTCGAGGCCCTCACCGCCGCCGGCGGCCTGTTGGAGAGCCACGGCAACGCCGCCTACATCCTGCGCCGGGCCGACAACGGCCTGTCCGACCAGGTGACGATCGATCTCGACGACCTGCTGCTGCGCGGCAACCCGAAGCTCAACATCCCCATTTACGCCAACGACCTGATCAACGTCCCGGCGACGATCGAGATCACCGTCTACTGCATCGGCCAGGTGAACAAACCGGGGGCGCTGGTGTTCAAGAGCAGCGAGCGGATCAGCCTGTTGAGCGCCATTGCCCATGCCGGCGGCTTGACGGACCGCGCCTCGAAAAAGATTCTCATCAAACGGCAGGACGGGGCCGCCGGCTCCCGCGAGATCACCGCCGACTTCAACAAGATCCTTGCCGGCAAGGAAGCTGACGTCGAGCTCCGCCAAGGCGACGTGATCGTGGTCAAGGAGTCTTTCTTTTGAGCGCTCTTACCTCTGTCCCTCTCGATGATGAGCCGGTGGCGCCGCCCGAAGGCGAATCCGAGCTCCACATCGGCGAATACATCGCCATGGCGCGCCGGCACTGGAAGCTGGCAGTGGCCTGCTGCGTCCTCGGCGCCGCTGGCGCCAGCGTCCATTTCTTCGTCACCCCCAAGCAGTACCAGTCGACGGCCACCATCCAGATCGAGCGCCGCAGCCTCACGCCTTTGTCCAGCACGACGAACCCCTGGCTCGAAAACTACTGGAACATGGAGTTCTATCCCACCCAGTACGAGCTGCTGCAGAGCCGGGGCTTGGCCGAGCACGTGGTCAAGAGCCTGGACCTGATGGAGGATCCGGCGTTCAATCCCGGCGCCGCCGTGGCCCGGGAGAGCGCCCACGGCCCAACGGCCGAGGACGATGAAGCCGTGCTCGGGCGTCTCGCCAACCAGATCCGCGGCGGCCTCTCGGTGACGCCGGTGCGCACCACCCAGCTCGTGCAGATCGCCTACACCGCCTCCTCCCCCGAGTTCGCTGCCAAGGCCGCCAACGCGTTCGCCGAATCGTTCATCGACCTCGGGGTCGAGGACCGCTACGCCACCGCCGGCAAGGCCTCCAGCTTTCTGACCACCCAGATCGCGACGCTCAAGAAGGAGATCGAGGACAAGGAAGCCAAGCTCCAGACGTTCAGCCGCCAGACCGACATCGTGACCGTCGATCCCCACACGAACGTCAACCTGCAGCGCTTCGAGGCCCTCAACGCCAGCCTGATGGAGGCCAAGAAGGACCGCATCGACAAGGAAGCCCGCTATCACGAGGTGATGACGGCCCCGCGCGAAACCGTCGCCGACAGCCTGTCGGGCGGCATGGTCTCCGAGATGCGCCACGAGCAGCTCAATCTCGAGCGGGAGTACGAGACCAAGCTCAAGATCTACAAGCCCGACTTCCCCGACATGTTGACCCTCAAGTCCAACATCGACCGGGGGAAAGAGCACTTCGACCAGGTGATCCGGGACCAGGTCGAGAAGGCGCGCAACAACGCCAACGCCGCCTATCAGACGGCGTTGCGCCAGGAGCAGTCGCTGGAGTCGGAGCTCAACGTCCTGCGCGGCCAGGCCCTCGATCAGAACTCCGCCTCCGTCGAGATCACCAACCTGCGGGTGGAGATCAAGACGCGGCGCGACCTGCTCGACGACCTGATGCGCAAGCAATCGGAAACCGACGTGGCCGTCCGCCTCCAGGACACCCGGCAGTCCAACGTCCGGATCATCGACAAGGCCCTGATTCCCGGCGGGCCCTTCCGGCCCTCGCTGCGCCAGGATCTCAGCTATGGCCTGCTGCTCGGCCTGCTCGTCGGCGTCGGCATCGCCGTGCTGATCGAGTTCACGGACCGCACCGTCAAGTCGCCCGAGGAGATCGAGCGCCGGCTGGGGGTGCCGCCGCTGGCCGTCATTCACGACGTCGCCGAGGTCGGCAAGGCCTACGGCTACGCGGGCTATGGCTACGGGTACTCCTACGGCGATCCACCGGCGGAGCAGAATCCCGTCCGGTCGCGCCCGACCCGCACCGTGCCCGAGAAGCGGCTGACCCGGCAGAAGAAGAAAGACCTCGCCGCAGCGGCCGCCAACCAGCCGTCACAGATCGAAATGGTGCCCCACGAGCGCCCGCGCACGCTGATCTCCGAGGCTTACCGGTCTCTGCGTACCGCGCTGCTCCTCTCGTCGGCCCGCGAGCTCAAGACGGTGGCCGTTACCTCTGCCGTGGCCGGCGAGGGCAAGACCGCCACCGCCATCAACCTCGCCATCGTGCTGGCCCAGTTGGGCCGGCAGGTGCTGATCGTCGACTGCGACCTGCGCAAGCCGCGCCTGCACCAGGTGTTGCGCATCTCGAACCGCTTCGGCCTGGTCAACCAGCTCACCACGACGGCCGAGACGGAGCCGATCTTCCCCACCGAGGTGCCGAACCTCTGGGCGACGCCGTCGGGTCCAATCCCTCCCAACCCGTCCGAGCTCCTCTCCTCGGACCGCATGCGCGACTGGCTGCGCGCCATGCGCACCCGCTTCGACTTCGTCGTCCTCGACACGCCGCCCGCCCTGGCGGTCACCGACGCTACCATCATCGGCCGGCTGGTCGACGGCGTCGTCCTCACGCTGTGCAGCGGCAAGGTGACGCGCGAGGAGGCGCGGATCTGCCGCGACCGCCTGCTGAAGGCCGGCATCAAGATCTTTGGCGCCGTGCTCAACCGCTATCGCTCGCTGCCGGCGGTCGGCAAGCGCTACAGGTATTACGAGTCCTATGGCGCCGAGGAGAGCGAGCCGAAAGCCGGTTCGGCCGCCTGATGATCGACCTGCACTGCCACATCCTGCCGGGCGTCGACGACGGCGCCGAGAGCCTCGAGGAAGCCGCCGCCATGTGCCGCCTTGCCGCCCAGGACGGCTGCGAGGCCATGGTCGCCACCCCGCACCAGCGCCGGGGAGAGTGGTGGAACGCCGACCGCGAGGGCCTCGCCGCGCTCGCCGGCGAGCTGCAGGACGCGGTGGGAACCGGCTTCCGCGTCTACCTGGGCGGCGAGGTCCACGTCGACTCCGAGCTCCTCGCCGAAGTCGAGAAGCTGCCCGCCGGCGGCCTGCTCCCTCTCGCCGGCTCGCGCTACCTGCTCATCGAGCTCGACTCCCTGGGCACCTCCAGGGATGCCATTCACCTCGTTCACGAGCTGTCGGTCGCCGGCTGGCACCCGATCCTCGCCCATCCCGAGTTCATTCCGTGGCTGGCGCCCGACCCCGCCCTCGTCGCTCGCCTGGTCTCGCTGGGCGCCACCACCCAGGTGACGGCGATGAGCATCACCGGCGAGTTCGGCCGCCGTCCCCAGAACGACGTCTTCTCCCTGCTCGACGCGGGGCTCGTCCACTTCGTCGCCAGCGACGCGCACGGCATCCGCCGCCGCCCTCCGGGCCTCAAACGCTCCTACGATCTCATCGCCGGACGCTGGGGCGAGAACGTGGCAAGGCGTCTGGTGGCCGACAACCCCCGGGCGGTCGTGGCGGATCGCCCGTTGCCAGGAACCGTATGAGATCCAAGCTCCTCCTGCTGGTCCCGCTGCTCCTCGCCGGCACGTCGCTCCAAGCGGCCGTCGACCCGTTCTATCAGAACCTGCTGCGCGACGGCCAGGCTGCCTTCGACCGCAAGGACTACCCGGCCGCGGTCCGCCATCTGCGCCTGGCCTGTTTCGGCATGCTCGACGAGCCGCACCCGCTGGTGGATTGCCTGGCGCGGCTGGCCCTCGCCCAGGATCGCGCCGAAGACCTGGAAGGCTTCCGCGAGACGTTCAGGCGCCTGGCGGAGGTGGAGTCGCGCTTCAACGCCTACACGCAGGGGGGGGTCGCGCCGGAGTTGCGGACCGCTCTCGAAGCGCGGCTGGTGGCCCGCCTGCCCGCCGCCACCCTCGAAAGCGAGCCGGCCTTCCGCCCCCTGGTGGCGAAGAAGGCTCCCGCCGGCGGCGGCACGGCGAAAAAACCGAACTCCCCGGCGCTGGTGGCCAAGAAGACGGAGCCGGCACCGGCCGTGGTGAAAAAACCGGTCCCGCCCGCCGCCACGACGCCGCCCCCGGCACCGGCGGCTGGCACGTCGCCTGGGGCGGCTGCGCCGGTCGTGGGGCCGCCGTCACCTCCGGCCCCCGCCGGCAAGGCTCCTGCCGCCGAGGTCAAGGCAACGGCGAAGCCGGATTCCAAACCCCTCTCCGACGCCGAGCGCAAGAAGATGGAGCAAGCTCGACAGCTCCTCTCCCAGGAGCGCCCTGCGAAGGAGCTGAAGGAGGCCTTTCAACTCGCCCGCGAGGTGGCGGACGCCCACCCCGGCACCAAGGAGGCCCAGCACCTAGCCGCCGAGGCCGCCTACCGCATCTCCCGCTGGAGCGACGCCGCCACCTACTTCCACCGCGGCGGCGACCCCGGCGACGACGAGCCCGAGCGCCTCTTCTACCTGGCCGTGGCCCTTCACGAGTTGGGCGACGACACCGCCGCCGCCGCCGCCCTCAAGCGCGCCCTGCCCAACCTGCGGCGGACCCCCTACGTGGACTCCTACGCCAAGACGATCCTCGGCCAGTGAAGCCCAGAACGCGGATCTCGGTTACAATACAGGGCTCAGGGAGGAATCAAGATGAGAACGCGCATCCTCATGGCCACCGGTCTGCTGCTCGCCGGAGCGATCGCCGCCGGGGCGCAGAGCCCGCAGACCGTCACTTTGGACAAGACGAGCTGCATTCCCCGCGAGCAAAACGGTGTCGTGCGCGCCAGCCTCCCCCCCCTGGCCACCGGCCAGTCCCCCCGGCTCTACTTCCGCTGGCGGGACCATGAGGACTTCTACTGGGTTGCCCTCGAGGCCGAGCCCGGCGGGCGCTACTGGGCCACTCCGCCCAAGCCCGAGATGCGCAACGAGCAACTGGAGGCCTACGCCGCCGTGGTCGACGCCACCGGCAAGACGGTCGCTCGTTCCGAATCCCAGCTCATCAAGGTCACCGGCGACTGCAGGGTCCAGCTCAACGAGAAGGAACGCGGCGTCGCCGAGAACCTGACCGTGGGCGAAACCTCGGCCAAGCAGCAGGGCCAGAAGGTGCTGGCCTTCCTCTGCGACGGCGTGGTGACGCGGATCAATCATGCGGGTATCCGCCGTTCCGACGAGGTGTGTCGCGCCTGCGTCATCGCCTGGTGGCAGCGCAAGGCGGTCCTCATTCCCGCCGCCATCACCGGCATCGGAGTGGTGGTCACCGAGCCTCCCGAGCCCTCACCCGCGCGGCCCTGAAGCCCGGCGAACGTCTCCGTGTTCCCTGATCCACGGCCCGAAGGTGCCGCGAGCCACCTCATCGAGCCCCATGGCGGCGCGCTGGTCGACCCGATGGCCGGCCCCGAGCGCGCCGCCGAGCTGAAAGCCGCCTCCCGCGACTGGCCCTCCTGGGACCTCACCCCGCGCCAGCTCTGCGACCTCGAGCTGATCCTGAACGGCGGCTTCTCGCCCTTGACCGGCTTCATGAAGCGGGCCGACCACGACTCCGTCTGCGAGCGCATGCGCCTGGCCGGCGGCGCCTTGTGGCCGATTCCCATCCTGCTCGACGTGACGCCGCAGGCGGCGGAGACGCTGCGCATCGGCGGCCGCTTGGCGCTGCGCGATCCCGAGGGGGTGATGCTCGCGGCCATGACGGTGGAGGAGGTCTGGGAGCCGGATCGCGAGAAGAGCGCCGAGGCCACCTTCGGCACCACCAGCCCCGACCATCCGGGCGTGGCCCACCTGCTCCACAAGAGCAACCGCGTGGCCGTGGGCGGCCGGCTCGAGGGGTTGCAGCTCCCCATCCACTACGACTTCCGCTCTTTGCGCCACACGCCGGCCGGGCTGCGGGCCGACTTCGCCCGCATGGGCTGGCGCCGGGTGGTGGCCTTCCAGACCCGCAATCCCATGCACCGCGCCCACTGCGAGCTCACCCTGCGCGCCGCCAAAGAGGTGCGGGCCAACCTGCTCATCCACCCCACGGTGGGCATGACCAAGCCGGGCGACATCGACCACTACACCCGCGTGCGGTGCTACCAGGCCGTGATGCCGCGCCTGCCTCAACACACGGCGAAGCTCTCGCTGTTGCCGCTCGCCATGCGTATGGCGGGACCGCGCGAAGCGATGCTCCACGCTCTGATCCGCAAGAACTACGGCTGCACCCACTTCATCGTCGGCCGCGATCACGCCAGCCCCGGCGCCGATCGCCAGGGCAAGCCGTTCTACGGCCCCTACGACGCCCAGGTCCTCCTCCAGCAGCACCAGGACGAGCTCGGCGTCGAGATGGTGCCGTTCAAGATGGTCTCCTACGTCGAGGACCTCGACACCTACATGCCGCAGGACGAGATCCCACCGGGCTCCCGCACCCTCGACATCTCCGGCACCGAGCTGCGGCGCCGGCTGCAGGAGGGGCGCGACCTCCCCTCCTGGTTCACCTTCCCCGAGGTGGCCGACGAGCTGCGGTGCACCCATCCGCCGCGCAAGCAGCAGGGCTTCACGGTGTTCTTCACGGGCCTCTCGGGCGCCGGCAAGTCCACCATCGCCTCGGCGCTGCTGGTGAAATTCATGGAGACCGGCGGCCGGCCAGTGACCCTGCTCGACGGCGACATCGTGCGCAAGCACCTCTCCTCCGAGCTCAACTTCTCCAAGGAGCACCGCGACATCAACATCCGGCGCATCGGCTTCGTGGCCTCGGAGATCACCAAGAACGGCGGCATCGCCATCTGCGCTCCCATCGCGCCCTACGACAGCGTGCGCAAAGAGGTGCGGGCGGCGATCGAGACCGGCGGCGGCTTCGTGCTCGTCCATGCCGCGACACCGATCGAAGTCTGCGAGCAGCGGGACCGCAAAGGCCTCTACGCCAAGGCGCGGGCCGGCCTGGTGAAGGAGTTCACCGGCATCTCCGACCCCTACGAGGAGCCCACGGACGCCGAGGTGGTGATCGACACCACCGTCCTCTCCCCTGAGGAGGCGGCGCAGGAGATCCTGCTCTACCTCGAGCGGGAGGGGTACGTCGGCGGATCGCTGGAGGAGAAGTGAGCTACGGCTTGTACGGCAGCGCCGCCCCCAGCTTGCGGGCGGCGCGGTCCTGGATCCAGTGCGGGTCCCACCACTCGACCGGCGAGACGGGGAGCCCCTCAAGCAGCATGGTGAAGTGGAGGTGGTCGCCGCCGGCGAGGCCGGTTTGCCCCGAACGGCCCAGCTCCTGGCCCCGCTGCACCATGTCTCCTTCCTTGACCGCGAGCGAGGAGAGGTGGCCGTAGAGGCTTTGCAGGCCGTAGCCGTGGTCGATGACGATGGCGTTGCCGTAGATGCCGAAGAAACGGGCCAGCACCACCTTGCCGCTGTTCGAGGCCGGCACGGCGTCGTGGGTCACCGAGGCCATGTCGAACCCCAGGTGGTCCTCCTGGTCGATGGGCTTGCCGTTGTAGATATAGGTCCGCCGCTGGGCGAAGGCGGCGGTGATCTTGGCGTTGGGCATGGGCAGGAACGGCTGGTTCCATAGGAACTTCGGCTCGGACTTCTTGCCCAGGTCCTTGAGCGTGGCGGCGTTCTTCTTGCGCAGCTCGCGGTTGATCCAGACGTAATTCTTGAGCAGGTCCCCCTGGTCCGCCACCTCGGGCGACTGGCCCATAATCTCCGGCACCACCTTGTTCATGAAGGCGTCGGTCACCTGGATGGTGTCGGTGGTCATGGGCCGCGGAGTGAACTTGTCGACGACGGCGGCCTCGGCACGGTTGCCCACCTCGTCCTCGGCGATCAGGCGCACGCCCGAGGGGTCCGCCGTGTCGTAGGGGATGGCGAAGAAGGCGAAACGGGCCTGCTTGTCGCCGCCCGGCAGGGGGAAGCCCGGGAACCACCAGTCGCCGGAGCGCACACCGTCGCGGATCGCGCCCTCCCCCACTCGGTAGACCACCGTCTCGCAGCCGCCCTGGTTGACGTAGTGGAAGGTGGAGGAGACCTGGAGGGTCGGCGGCGCCAGGCGCACGGGCAGCCTGATCTCGGCCGTCGCCGGGTCGGGAGTGCGCAGCAGGGAGCCGGCCCGCTCGGCGGTGACCCGCACGGTGGCCTCGCCGTTGCGCAGGCCCTGGACCGTCTCGCGCCCGACCTCGGCCCGCAGCACGAGCGGCGGCATGGAGCCGAAATGCCATACGGAACGGGGTGAGTACGCCTGCTCCATCACGGGCTTGACGTCGGCGTTCTGCACCACTTCGACCTTCACCTTCGTGACCCGCTGCGGGTCGTCGACGCGGATCTGGATCGGCGTCCGCCGCCCGATCCCCGGCAGGGCCGACTCGACCACCACCTTCGGCGTGGCCCCTGTATAGAACGTGGCAAACAGCACCACCGCGACCAACAGCAGCCCCACGATCAGCAGCGCCCGCAAGAGACACCCCGCAGCGTTGCGACTCTCCCGATCCCGGCGAACCATCGACGACCCTCTTTTCCGTGTCCGGCCCAAAAACACCGAGGCGCTCCATGAACGGGGTGGAAAAAATTTCAATTTCACCCGCTTACCCGGTCGAAACCAGGGGAAAACTAACTTTCTTCGGAAAATTTGCCAACTGCGGGAATGAGCCACGCCCGCCTCGTGGTTAGCGAGGTTGGGGAAACCCGACCCGGCGTACAAAGCCCCAGACTCGGGCTGTCTGGGGATGACTCTACAACTCTGTCAGCACAACCCTTGGGTCCGGAGGTGTAGTCGCGTGCCCGCAAAGTCTCTGCGTATTCGTCTCGGCGTTCTCATCTTCCTGGTAATTTTTTCCCTGCTCACCGTTTCGATCCTGATCAGCTACCCACGGTCAGCGGCCCTCATTGTCCCAGCACAGACCAAAAAGGGCTGGCGGCCTCTGTCGCAACTCCCTGAGAACTTGTACGCCCCGGCCGCCCATGCCCTCAGACAGCGTAACTTGCAAGTCGCGCGCCAGGAGCTGGAGAAGGTGGCCGCCCGTCACCCGGAGCAAGCCGTCCAGACGCGGGTGGTGGCCGGGCTCTATGCCCATGCGGCCGGAGACGCTTCCCTCGCCGCCAACCTCTTGACGGAAGCGGCCACGCCCGGTGGAGCGCTGGAAGATTGGCGGCTCTACCTCCTGGCCGCCAGCGCGGTCCAGCGCGGCGATGTCGCCCTCGCCCGCGGCACCTATGCCCGCCTGCTCGCCGACTGCCCTACTTCGCCTTTGCGCCCCCGTGTGTTTCTGGAGTCGGCCAAGCTCGCCGCCGCCAGCGGCGACGAGCGCCTCGCTCTCGACCTCGCGGCCGAGGCACGCAAAGCGGGGGTCACGGGCGACGAGGGAAGAGAGCTGGACAACCTGGCCTGGCGGCTCGGCCTCAAGCTTGCGGACCCGCAGGCGCAACGCGAGGCCGGTCTGCGGCTGCTGATGGAGGACCCGCTCTCTGCCGCGGCCTCGCAGGCCGCTCACACCTTCCGCGCTCTCGATGGCGGGCGGGGGTGGACGCGTCTGCTCTCACCGCAGGAAGTGCTGCGCCGGGCCCAGTCGTTCCTCGATCGCGATAGCGTATTTGCCGCGCTCAGCACGCTCGACGCGCTGCCGGACGAGGAGCGCAGCTTTGAGTGGAATCTGCTGCGGGCCCGCTGTCTCACTCAGTCCGGCCGCGGCCGCGAGGCCTTCGAGCTCCTGGGCTCCCTCCTTCCCGCGACGCAAGACGAGCGGACGGCTCTCGACTGGGAGCGGGTGCAGGCCATGGCAGAGACCGGCGACGCGCAGTCCGCCTCCGTCTATCTGCAACGGCTGTTGACCACGCACGCCCGTCTCCAGCTCTCGCACGAATCCCTGCGCCGGCTCTACAAGGATTTCCTGAACGCCGGCCTGTTTCAGCCGGCGGTGGACACCCTGCGGCTGCTGCGGCGGCTCGACCCTCTGGACGATACCGGCGCCGCAGCCCTTTGGGAGCGCGGCTGGCAGGAGTACCAGCACGGCGAGAAGTCGAGAGCGGTGGACTTCTGGACGGTGCTCGCCGAGCTCTACCCGAACTGTGGTGACGCCCATCGCGGGACCTACTGGAAGGCGCGGGTGCTGGAGGAGCTCGGGCGGCAAGATACCGCTCGCGAGCTCTACCGCGGGCTGGTGGCCACCTCGGACACCAGCGATTTCTACACCCGCCAGGCACTCGCCAGGCTCGGCGAGACGCAGGCACCGGAAGGCGTGGCTCTCGCTCAAAGCCCGTCGGGAGCCTGGCCGGCGGAGCCTGCCCTGAAGCGCGCCAAGCTGCTCACCGATCTCGGCTTGGACGATCTGGCGAGCGAGGAGCTCAACCTGGTGGCGGCCGGGGCGAACCGGCGGGACGTGCTGGCCTTGAAGGGCCTCATCCTCTGCCACAAGGGCGACCAGCGCAGCGGCCTCGTCCTGCTGCGCGAGGCCTTCCCCGCCCTTGGGGGGCCCTACCAGTCGACCGTCCCCACCGAGGTCCTCTTCGCCTACTACCCGCTGCCGGACGACTTCGCCGGCGCCATCCTCACCTATGCCCGCAGCGCCGGCGTGCCCGCCAACCTGGTGGCCGGCATCATCCGCCAGGAGAGCGCCTTCGATCCCCGCGCCACCAGCCCGGTGGGGGCGCGCGGCCTGATGCAGCTCATGCCGCCGACCGCCCGCGAGATGGCGCAGGAGGCCGGCGTCCCCTACCGGCCGGGCCAGCTCTACGACCCCGACCTCAGCGTCCGGCTGGGCACGCTGTACGTCAAGGAGTTGCTGGCCGACTTCGACGGCAACGTGGAGTTGGCCCTCGCCAGCTACAACGGCGGCCCGAACCGCATCAAGCGGCTGTGGCAGGAGTCGGGTCCCCAGGCCCGCATGGACGACTTCCTCGAGACCCTGAGACTCGACGAGTCGCGCAACTACGTCAAGCGCATCCTGGTGCTGGCGGACAGCTACCGCCAGCTCTACCCATCGCTGGGTTGAGAGCGCCGTCTCCTCGTGCGGGCAGGGGATTTGCTTACACGAATACCCGAACCCATGTCAAAGGAGACGACGATGAATCTGTATGTAGGGAACCTGCCCTACCGCATCACCGAAGACCAGTTGAAAGCCGCCTTCGAGGAGTACGGCAATGTCTCGTCCTGCACCATCATCAAAGACAAGGTCACTGGGCAGTCCAAGGGCTTCGGCTTCCTGGAGATGCCGGAGCAATCGGAGGCCGAAGCGGCCATCAGCAACCTGAACGGCCATGACTTGATGGGCCGCAAGATCAACGTCAACGAGGCCCGGCCGCGCGAGGGCGGCCGTGGTCCGGGCGGCGGCGGGGGCGGCGGCCGGCGCGACAACTATGGAGGCGGCTACGGCGGCGGCAGCGGCGACCGCTGGTAGCGCTCCCGGCGCGGCCTCGCGCGGTCCTGTAGGGACTTTTCGCTTGCTGGGACGGGCACTTTCCCTGGCCGTCCGGTGGGAAGTTTTTCCCATCCGGCGGCCCGCCTCCGTCCTTCGACTCCCTTCCCGGCGCGTAAAAATTCTCTTCAGCGTTCTCTTTTTTTCCCGTCGCTTTTCCCGCGAGCTTGCACTAGAGTACCGGCCTCACCGGTTCGGAGGCTCGATCATGCTGCAGGACTTGACCCCGGCCTCGTTCGAGGCGCACCTGAACACACCCTTCCAGGTCCAGTATGGAGGCATCGCGCCTCTAGAGATCATCCTCTCCGAGGTCAGGCTCCTCGAGCCGCATCCGGGACCACGAGACCAGCCCTTCTCCCTCTACTTCAGCGGCCCCGGCAGTCCTATCTTGTCGCAGCGGATTTACAAGCTCACGCACGACCCGCTGGGAGAGCTCGACCTCTTCCTGGTCCCCCTCGGCCCGCACCCGAAAAAGGGCGGCATGGTTTACGAGGCGGTCTTCAACTGAGACCGGGCGGCCGCCACTCCATGAGGAGATAGGGGCCGCGCTCCTCGATGGGCCGGAAGCCCAGCCGCTCATAGAGCCGCATCGCCGGGTTGTAGACCTCGACGTGGATCGTCACCGGTTTGCCGGCCGCCTCGCCCTCCCCCAGAAGGTCGTGCAGGATCGAGGTGCCGAGCCCCCCCTTGCGGAATTCCGGCAGGAAGGCGATGTCCACCAGCCGGATCTCGGCCGCCCGCCGGTGGACGTAGAGCCGTCCGGCCGGCACGCCGTCCACCAGAATGACGTCGAACGATGCGCCCTGGTAGTGTTCCTGATACCAGGCGTGCTGGGCTTCGAACTGCTGGCGGATGAAGGCGGCCTTCTGCTCCTCCGTCCAGTCCAGCACCATGGCGAGCTCCTCCTCCCGGACGCTGTGATACACCCGGAGAAGGAATTCCATGTCGTCCGGCCCGATGGGGCGCAGGGTGAGGCGAGGGTCCAGGGCAGTCCTTTCGTCTAGGCAGCCGGCGCCGGCTCCGATTCCATCGCAACGAGAACCGAGAACATCTCCGCGGGAGCGCGCCCGGCAAGGTCCGAGAGCGGGACCTCCCGCTGCCAGGCTCCGGGATCGAACCCGAGGACGTACAGGCCCCGCCGCAGCTTCGGGCGGCCGGGCTCGTCGTCGAGCGTGAACCTCGTTCGCATCACCTTGGCGGCTCCGTTCGCTCCCCGCACCCTGAGGACGAGCTCCGGCAGCACCTGCCATTCCAGGGGAAAACGAAAGCTCGTCGGCGGGCTGGGATCCCAGCCGGGCTTCTGCCGCAGGCTCCAGACGTAGAACGACAAGGGAGCCGGAAACGCCGGATCGTTCGACGGGAAGATCGCTTCGAGATCGACCGCCGCCGGGACCTCCCGCTGGCGCTTGCGGTCCACGCCCACCGGCGGATAGAGGCCGTGCACGCGGATCCGCAGCGGCTGACCCGGCAATGAAGTGTCCGCCTGGAACAGGCTCGTGGCTGGGATAATAACGGGAGACGACTGCGCCTCTCCTTCGACGGCCGCCGCCGGACGCCGGACCGCGCGCGGCAGCCACTTGAGGCTGCGAAGCTCTTCGCTGCCATCGATGTAGCCGACGGACATCGGCTGGATCGTGGCCGCCGCCGCAGAAGAAGCCAGCGGCTCGGCCCAGGCCAGGTTGCTGAAGATCGGCATCAACAAGCCGGCCGAGCCCAAGGCCAGGAAATCGCGACGCCGGAGTGATAAAGGCGGGTCGGACGCAGAGCTGTCAAGGATTTTCATCGTCCTCTCCAAAAATAGATGTCAATATACAAATACAAAAGATAAAACGCCGGCCCCCGTCGGGAGCCGGCGGGTCCCACCAGTCCTTAGGTCCTGGGCGGGTAGACGCCCTGAAGCGCGATGCAGAAGTTGAGGGTCAGGTAGGGCTGCAGGTTGTTGTGTGGCTGATCGCCGCCGGCGGGGGCGAGGGAAACGTCAGCCATTGTGACGAGCGGAGCACCGGCCGGGGCTAGGTAGGGCGTCGCTCCCGAGGGGATGCGGGCGAGCGCGTTCCCGGCGGGACCCGTCCGAGTCGCTGGCTGTGCCGATGCCATCAGGGCGTGGGAGTGCGAAGGAATCTCCGACTCGAGGAGAGACACGGTATCGCTCCCTCCCGTTTCTCCCAGGTCGTGAAGGGACAGGCCGGGGCCCTGGCCTGGATGCATGGGGACGTTCCCCTGCATATTCGGCAGAGCGAAGTTCGATTTACCATCCCCTCCATAGGTTGTGCCCAGAAGAGAGAAGAGCGCCGTGTTCTGAGAGAGCGGCAGGATCTGGCCATCGCAAAACGCCCACCCCTTGGGTGCAAAGTTGAAGGGAAAAATGCGGATCTCGGCGACGAAAGGATCCATGGTTCTCTCCTAAGTCTGAGACGGGAAAATTCCGAACAACGAAATGATGAAGTCAACGCAGAGATACGGCTGGAAATTATCGTGCGGCTGGCTGCCACCGATGGAGCTCACGGATGCCGGTGCCATCGGAGCTGTCGGCGGGATGTTGATATAGGGGCTGAAGAGAGAGGGCTCGGCCAATACATTCGATACCGCGTTCTGCTGCGTCGCAATTGAGCTCGTTGCGAGGAGTGGATGAGAGTGCGCGGGGATCTGCGAAACGGTTAGCGTTATCGTTTCGACTCCGCCGGTCTCGGCGAGAGAGAACCCGTTGCCGAAGTGGATCGGTATGCGCCCCCGCAGATCGGGCAGGGCAAACGTCGACTGACCGTCACCGCCATACGTCGTACCGATAAGGTTGAAGAGCGTCTCGTACTCCGAGATGGGAAGAAGCTGGCCTTCGCAAAACATCCACCCTGCAGGCGCGAAATTGCCCGCGAACATTCGGATTTCACCCACATAAGGTTGTGCCATGAGTAGACTCTCTCTCTTCTAGGTTTGACTGGGGAAAATGCCCTGCAGGGCAATGGAAAAGTTCAGAATAAGAAATGGCTGCATGTTCAAGTGAGCTTGACTACCTCCGACGTTGGCGATGGAGGCCGCGTTCATGGCGACCAGGTTGTTGTCGGGTGTTTGATAAATCTGGCTCGGCGAACCAGCCAGAAGATTGCTTGCTGCGATCGTTGCCGTGCCGGCGGTCGATGTCGCTTGGAGCGAGTGCGTATGCGTCGGAATCTCGGAGATCGACAGTGTATGGGCCTGCTCTCCGCCCCTCTCGCCCAGAGTATGGCCTGCGCCCATGTGCATCGAGGCGCGTCCCTGCAAGTTCGGCAGCCCGAAGTTCACCCGGCCGTCACCGCCGTACGTCGTGCCGAGCAACGAGAACAGCGCCTGATTCTGGTTGATCGGAAGCAACTGACCGTCGCACAGCGCCCAACCCTTCGGGGGAAACCCGAAGCTCATGATTCTGATTTCGCTCAAGAATGGTTCCGCCATCTCAACCTTCCCCCTTTCGTTAAAATTACAAGAGACCTATCCTTCAGCCCTGGTATCAGGGAAACGCTCCGCACGTGCCGACGGCTACTACCGTGACGTTTCCTGACTCGTCAATGAAATCGCCGGAGCTGAGATTCGTCACAGTGTTGTTGCCCAAAATGTTGTTTCGTGGGCTCAGGCCTGTGTTGCCCTCGAGATTCAGCGCTTGGCCAGACCGCCTCGCCAGATAGTACGCGGCCTGGCCGGCGCCCTGAGCCCAACTCGTCGGGTCGTACGCCGAGTTGCCGGTGATCGAGGAGCAGACCGTCTCCGGAGCCGAGTCCGTATCCGAGAGCACGAAGATCGTGCTGAGGGGACAGGGAGCGAGAGTGCCGCAGCCGATGTTCGTGTTGGTTCCGGTCGGCCGGCTGATGGTGTTGTTCGTAATCTTGACCTTTACACTATTGCCTGCCGTGTGGCCGATCGCCTCGACGTCGATGCCACTCGAGTTCGGGACTTCGCGGATCTGGTTGCTGTCGATCGTGATCGATCCCTGGGTGGAGCGCTGAATGATGACGCGGACGCCGGCGCCGATCGCGGAGCCGGAATCGAGAGAGCCGGCCGTACCGATGATGTTGCCCATCAGCTTCGCAGTCATCGTCCCGCCGGTAGTCGAGCTGGCCGAATCGAGGTTCAACGCGGTCGAGTGCTGGTTGTTGAGGGTGTTGGTCAGGACGTTGATCGTCATGCTGGAAGCCTGCGAGAGATCGAAGTCCATGCCCGCGTTGTTGCCCGTGATCGTGTTGGTCTGAACGGTGAGGTTCTGGATGTTACCGGTGTCGGCGTTGTTCACCTGAAGACCCGTGGCGGAGTTGCCCGAGAACGTGTTGCCGCTGATCGTTCCGGTGGTCAGCACCGAGGTGCCGCGCATCTGCATCAGCATGCCGTCACCACCCGGGGTGTTCTGCACCGTCGTCCCGGTCATGTTCAGGGCGGCCATGTTGGTGTTGAGGTTGTCGATGGTGACACCCTGGTGACGCGCACCATTGATCGTGCAATTGGTGATGTTGAGAGTGCCCAGCATGTTGCTGATGTGGAAGCCATCGTCAACGGCGTTGTTTCCAGCCGCATCCAGGAAGGTGGTGTTGGCGATCGTCAGGTTGTTGGTGCCGGTAGAGGAGATGCCGTGTGTCCCCGGATTCTGGATGGCCATCCACGAGAAGCTCGCGTTGGCCGAGTTGGTGAGCAGAATGCCCTCGGCGCCGGTCTTCTGAATCGTTCCACCCGTACCCGCCGCACCCGTCCCAGCCACCGTCAGGCCGCCTGAAATACCCGTGTTGTTGAGCACGATTCCGTTCGTCGGACCGCTGGCCGCGGTGCCGGCCGAAATGCTCTTGAACTTCAATCCCGCAGCCCCGATCGTCGTGTTCGCCACGTTGAGCGCCGTGCCCGTCGTGGTGGTCAAGGTGCTCGAGGTGTCCGTCGCCGTCACCGTGCCGCCGCCTGTGGCCGTGAAGGCCGGGTTGGCGCCGGTGCTTGCCGTGATGGTGCCAGTGAAACTGATCGTTGCGCCGGTGTTGCTGGTCAGGGAGATGCCGCTGCCGGTATCGCTGATGGAACCGGAGAAGGTGACCGTATTGCTGGTGAGGCCGGTCACCACCACCGAGTTACCCGACGTATTGATGATCGGGATACCCAGAGTGACATTACCGTTCCCGCCGCTGATGTTGACGGCTGTGCCGGAGGCTCCGACCGGATCAGCGATCTGGCCGCTGCTAGCCGACAACGTCGTGCCGCCCACACCGCCGAAGGCATTGACCAGCGACACACCGTTCGTGGTCGAGTTGGTGCTGCGCAGGAAAGTGAGGAGCGGCAGGTTGATCGACGCGTTGCTGACGTCGACCGCCGCGCCGCCGTTTGAGTCAACAGAGCCGACGCCCGAACTGACGGTAAGCCGGAAGCCCGTACCGGCGCCGGCGTTGAGGGCGCCCGTGCTGGTCACCCGCAAGCCTGCCCCCGCGTTGTTGAAGATGTCGAGATCGGTGAACGCGAGGTCGCCGGTGACATTGGTAAGCGACATGCCGGCCGCTCCCACCGGAGTGCCCGACTGGCCGATCACAGTCGTGCCGCCGGAGACGGTATTGATCGGGTTGCCCGGCGTCGCATCGAAGATGGCGCCGTCGATGACGACACCGCTGCCCGGCGTCGTGGCGGTGATGACGTTGTTGGAGAAATCCGTGATGGTCATCGTGCCGGCGGTCTTGAGGAGCTCCATGCCGCGCACGTTGCCGGTGATCGTGTTGTTGGAGATCGCCAGCGTCACCGCGCCGGTGCCGCCAGCCGCTACGTGGATGCCGTCGATGCCGGGCTGGCGGATGACGTTGTCGGTGATCGTCGCGCCGCCGCTGTTGGTCCCGTTGGTGGTGAGGTCGATGGCGTCCTGGGTGCCGCTGACGCTCACGCCCCGGATCTCCACGCCGCTGATGTTGAGGGCCAAAATCCCGTCGCTGTTGGCGGCGGTGTTGTCGATCACCGGTCGGTTGGCGGTGTTGGCCGCGACCAGGGACACGGGCGAAACTCCATTGACGGGAGTGGGAGGAGTGACCGTCAGTCCGTAGGCTTCGCCATAGAGCTTCTGGTTGGCCTTAAGGGTGAAGCCTGCCGTCTGGCCGGTGTTGGTGAGGTCACCGCCATAGACGAAGATGTAATCGCCAGCCAGCGAGACCGTCTGCGCCGCCGCCAGCGTGTTGAACGGATCGTTGGACCGCCCCTGGCCGCCGGCTGCTGCGTTGTTCTTCACGAACCAGGCCCGGCTCTTGAAGTTGATCGTCACCGTGCGGGTGACGGTCGCGGCACCGTCGGTGACCTGGTAGGAGAAGCTGTCGGAGGCGGCGAGGTCGCCTGCCTTCGGCGTGAAGGTGAACTCGCCGTTGGTGGCGATGGTGACCGTGCCGCCGTTGGTGGTGGCGCCGCTAAAGGCGACCGCGGACAGCGGGCTCGGGCCATCAGTGTCGATGAAGTTCGCCACCAGGTTGCCGCTGACGAAGATCCCGGGCGAAAGGGTCTGGGTCGCCTTGAATTCGAATTGCACGTTGCCCACTGTGTCGAACGTCTCCTGGGGAGGAGGAGATATCCTGAGCGTCGGCGGTTGGTTGACATGGAACGACTGCTGCACCTGCGGCGCCGGGTAGAAGTTCGCATTCCCGGCCTGGTTGGCGTCGATCACGCACGTCCCGCTGCCGATGAACGAGACCGTCGAGCCGGAAATCGAGCACACCGTGCTCGCCGAGGCGTCGATGGTGAAGGTCACCGCCAAACCCGACGTCGCGGTCGCCGTCACGGTGTAGGTCGCCCCGCCCACCGTTGCATTAGCCGGCGGAGACGACGTGAAGCTGATCGTCTGTGCGGTCTTGACCCCGAAGGACTGCTGCACCTGCGGCGCCGGGTAGAAGTTCGCATTCCCGGCCTGGTTGGCGTCGATCACGCACGTCCCGTTGCCGATGAACGAGACCGTCGAGCCGGAAATCGAGCACACCGTGCTCGCCGAGGCGTCGATGGTGAAGGTCACCGC
>JBAPYB010000157.1:0-21785 GCA_049284515.1 Thermoanaerobaculia bacterium | reverse complement strand
GCCGTGGGGGCCTGGCTGGCGGCGGACGCCAAGGCCGGCAAGACCGGAGAGATCGCCCGCAAGGCCCTCACCGATCCCGAGCCGGAGGTCCGGGGCACGGCCCTGGACTGGCTGGCGGAGCATCCCGTGGCCCCCTTCGCCGAGCTGCAGGCCGCGCTTCCCGGGGTCTATCGCGAGGGCCTGGAGGAGATGGGCCTCGCCGAGATCAAGGCGCTCGCGGCCCGCGCCCAGGCCGAGCCGCTGGAGAAGAGCGCCGTCGTCGGCCTCCTGACCCAAGCGGCCAGCGCCGGCCCTTACGTCCTGCGCCGCGAGGCGGGCGAGAGCCTGGCCAAGCTCGGGCAGACCAAGATCCCGGCCCCCGGCCCCGCGACCCGCCTGGAGGTGGACGCCTACAGGCAGGTGTTGCAACGCACCCGCCGGCCGCGGACGGTGGAGATCCGCACCGCGCGGGGGACGATCACCGTCCGCCTGGCCTGCCCGGAGGCGCCGCTCACCTGCCTCAACTTCCTGCAGCTCGCGGCCCAGGGCTACTTCGACGGCCTCACCTTCCACCGCGTCGTCCCCGACTTCGTCATCCAGGGCGGCGACCCCAAAGGCGACGGCAGCGGCGGCCCGGGCTACTCGATCCGCGACGAGATCAACCGCCTGCGCTACGGCCGCGGCGCCGTGGGCATGGCCCTCGCCGGTCCCGACACCGGCGGCAGCCAGTTCTTCATCGCCCTCTCCCCCCAGCCCCACCTCGACGGCGGCTACACCGTCTTCGGCCAGGTGGTGGCCGGCGACGCCGTGCTCGACCAGATCCGGCTCGGCGAGCGCATCGAGAAGGTCGTCGAGGTGCCATAATCCCGGCATCCATCGCCATGAACCCGATCGCTCCCAGCGGCTGGTATCACTTTCTCTATACCTCGATGGTCCGGCTTTATTACCGGCGTATCCGGACGATCGGCCGCGAGCACCTACCCTCCGGGGGCCCGGTGCTCTACGCCATGCTCCACCGCAACGGCGCGATCGACGGCATGGTCTACCACGTCATCTTTCCCCGCGCGACATTCCTCATCTCCACCCAACTCACCCGCTCGCTCTTCGGCCGCGTCTTCTTCACCGGAATTCCGGTGGCCCGCGACACCGACGAGGGGGATCGCCGGGCCAATGCCGCCTCCCTCACCCGCTGCGTCGAGCAACTGGGCGCCGGGGGCGAGCTGGCGATTTTCCCGGAAGGAACGAGCGATCTAGGCCCCCGTCACCTGCCGTTCAAGCCGGGTATCGCGGTCATCCTATCGCGGGCGTTGAGCGCCGGGGTGCCGGTGACGGTCATCCCCGTAGGGCTTTTCTACCAGGCGCCGGAGCGTTTCCGCAGCGCTGCCAACGTCGTCATCGGGACGCCGGTCGACACCTTCCTCGATCCTTCGCTCGGCCGGGCGCAGCGTGTGGACGCCCTGATGCAACGCATCACGGAGGCGCTCGAGGCGTTGGGAGTGAACGTCGGCACCGCGGAAGAGCTGGCCCGCATCGAGCGTCTCGCGGCGATGGCCGCGGACGGCGACGCCAACCGCTACTACCGCACCCTCAAGAGCCTCGAGCGGAGCCCGTTGCCGGCTCCGCTCGAGGCCGCATGGCAACGCCTCGAGCGCGCGATCGATGGCGGCGAGCTCGCCACGGCCTTCGGCGCGCCGGTGTTCTCGAAGCGAGGGGTGCTGTGGAGCCTCGCCTGGCTCATGGTCCAGGCATCCCTCACCGGCACCGCGGCGCTCGCGAACCTGCCGCCGCTCGCCGTGGGCTGGTGGGCCGGCCGCCGCTTCGCCGACGCCCGCAATACGATCGCCCTCTGGCGCGTCCTCATCGGTTTTCCGGCCTTCGTCCTGTGGCTCCTCGCAATCGGCGGGATCGCGCTGGCGCTCCGGCCGCTGGTCCTGACCTGCTACGTCCTGCTGAGCGCCGCCGGCCTCGTCCTCTATCCGGAGCTCATCGAGCGCTGGGCGCGACTGCGCAACCGGTTCCGCGCCCAGGCCGCCCGCCCGGACTACGACAGCGTGCGTTCCTGGCTCGAAACCCATGCGTGAGCTTCTTCGCTCGCTGCTCCCCCACGAGATCGCCTTCGCTCTCCTGCTCGGCGCTCTCTGGCTCTGGCTGGCCATCGCGGCGGGCCCTTTCAGCTCCCCGACGCTGATCGTCCTGGCCCTCTTTGCCGCCGAGCTCGCCGTCGTCGGCTTCGCTCGCACCCGCAGCTCGATCACCGCCTGGCGCATCCGGCTCGGCTTCTTCCTCCTGCTGATGAACCTCACGTACCTGGCGCTCGGCAGCGTGGTGCCGGCGCTGCGCGGAGACCGCGTCGACGGACTGCTCCAACGCATCGACACCCATCTCTTCGGCGCGCCGCTGCCGCTCTACCTGGACGGGGTCACGCGTCCGCTCACGAGCGACATCCTGAGCGCCTGCTATTTCGTGCTCTTTCCTTACATCTTCTTCAGTTGTCTCCGGCATCTGTGGAAGGCGCGCGAGAATCTCGCTGTCAGCCAGCGCTTCTACAGCGGCTTTTTCACGGTCTATGCAATCTCCTTCGCCGGCTACGTGCTCTTCCCGGCGCAGGGAGCGTATCTCGACATCCCGCATGCCTTCCACCATGCCCTTGAAGGTGGATGGATGACGAAATTCAACGATACGATCGTGCGCCGCGGCAGCAACCGCGTGGACGTCTTCCCGAGCCTGCATGTCGCGGCCAGCGCGTTCATTCTCTTCTTCGATTGCACCTACGCACGTCGGCGTTATCTCGTGTACCTGGCGCCCGCGATCGGTCTCTGGATCTCGACGATCTACTTGCGGTACCACTATGGCATCGACGTGATTGCCGGATTCGCCGTCATGGCGATCGGGCTCATCGTGTCGAAGGGATGGAGAGCCGTCCATGAGGAAGTGACGACATGAGCCTGCTGCTTCCATTCACCGATTCCGCCGCCGTGGATCCAAAGCTCGCCGGCGGCAAGGGCGCCAATCTTGCCACGCTGACGCAGCGCGGCTTTCCGGTCCCGTCCGGCGTCGCCGTCACGCCGCACGCCTACGTCGAATTCGCCGCCGGCGCGCGGGACCTGATCGCCGGCCTCGCGGCGGCCGATGCGGAAGATCGCGCCCGTATTCACGACGCGAGCCGCCGGATTCGTGAGGCGCTGGAAACGGCATTGATCCCCAGCGAGCTGGAGGAGAGGCTGCGCGCTTGGCATGAGGGTGTGAAGCAAGGGAGCGCCTTCGCCGTCCGCTCCTCGGGCACGATGGAGGACACCGCTGAGGCGGCGTTCGCCGGCCAGCACAACACCTTTCTCAACTGCGTGGGCGCCGACGAGATCCTTGCCAAAGTGAAGCGCTGCTGGATGTCGCTCTGGGAGGAGCGTGCGATCGCCTACCGCGCGAGGTTGGGATTCGATCATGCCGCGGCGGCCATGGCCGTCGTCGTCCAGGAAATGGTGCAGGCCGACGTGGCGGGGGTCGCGTTCAGCATCGACCCGGTGAGCGGCGCGCTCGATCGCGCCGTCGTCAACGCCAACTTCGGGCTCGGTGAATCGGTGGTGAGCGGCGAAGGAGAGGTCGATCATTTCGCCATCGAGAAGGAGACCGGCCGCGTCGTCGAGCGCCGTATCGCGCGCAAGACCGTGCGTGTCGTCGCGACAGCGCAGGGCACGGAGGAGCGTCACGTCGAGGGCGACGAGGCCGAGCGGCCGGCGCTCACCGACGAGCAGCTCGCCGGCCTCGTGCGGCTGCTCGTAAAAGTCGAGCAGAGCTATGGCTGGCCGCAGGACATCGAATGGGCGATCCGCGACGGTGCGCTCTATCTCCTGCAATCGCGGCCGGTCACCACCATTCCTCCGCGGTGGACGCGCGACGAGTCGGCGGAGCGCTTCCCGAACGTCATCGCTCCGTTCACCTGGGATTGCGTGGAGGAGGGGTTCCACCGCTCGCTCAACCATTCCTTCGCGCTCATGGGACTGCCGCGGTTCGAAGGCAAGTGGTTCGCGCTCTTCAACCATTACGTCTACGGCAATCAGAATGCCGTCGAGCTGTATGCGCGCCGCTCTCCGGTCGCGGTCACGGCGCTCGCGGACGTCGAGAAGCTCCTGCCGGTGTTGACGCAACGCTTCCAGTGGGTCGCCACCTTGCCGAAGCGCTGGCACCGGGATCTCCCCGCGTATCTCGACGCGATCGGCGCGCTGCTGGCCGAGCCGCTCGACGACTACGGTCCCCGGGAGCTGTGGCGCTATGTCGAGCGCGTGAACCGGCTGGGATCGGATTATTTTCTCCCCAACATCGCCATCTCCATAGGCCACGGGCTGCTGCACCGGTCGCTGGAGCGGCTACTGTCCATGGCGGTTGGCGAGACGCGCGCCCGTGAGCTCACCGCCGTGCTCGTCGCGCACGAGACGATGACGACGCAGGTGAATGCCGGGCTCCGCGAGCTGGCGTCGCTCGCTAAGGGGTCGAACGCTTTCGCCGCGCGGTTGCGCTCGACGGGCTCGCGCGTGCTGCTGGCCGAGCGCGGCGCCGGACGCGAGGACGGCGAGGGTGCGAGCTTCTGGCTCGCCTTCGACGCCTTCGTGCGTGAGCACGGCCACCGCGAGACCGACTTCGACGCCTATCAACCGACCTGGATCGAGACGCCCTGGGTCGTGCTCGATCATGTCCGCGCATTTCTCGACCTGGAGCCGGTCGCAGCCACGGCGGGGGAGGGGGAGGACCCTGGAGCCAATGCGGAGCGGGCGGTCCGCCGTGAGGCGCTCGAGGCGGAAATCCGGAAGCGTGCCCCGGAAGGGCTCCGCGATTTCGGGATGGCCGTGATCCGGCTCGCCCGCGAGTTCACCGCCCTCGACGACCTCGAGCACTACCACACCACCCGCCTCACCGTGCCGCTGCGACGCGGTATGCGCGCGCTCGGTGAGCGCGTCCGGGAGACGGCGGGGCTCGAAGATCCGATGGACCTCTTCTTTGCCCGCAAGGCGGACCTCGCGCGCGCCGTGGAGCTCGACTCGCCGGCCGAGTGGCGGGCTCTTGCCGCGGCGCTCCGCCGCACCAAGAGCGAATTTCTCGCCGCCCGCGACCGGGCGCCGGAGTGGG
The DNA here is from genome assembly GCA_049284515.1 of Thermoanaerobaculia bacterium. GTDB lineage: Bacteria > Acidobacteriota > Thermoanaerobaculia > Multivoradales > UBA5704 > DATARR01. Next base: position 16,688 of record JBAPYB010000157.1, on the reverse strand, counting down.
AGCTCGGGAAGAGCGATGCCAGCCAGGAGGCCGGTCAGGCATCCCCCGCCGCGGGAGTGCTCGCGGGCATCCCCGGCGGGCCTGGCACCGCCGAAGGGCCTGTGTTCATCGTTCGCACCGTCGACGATTTCCCGCGCTTTCCGAAAGGGGCGGTGCTCGTTGCGCGGACGACCAACCCGGCCTGGACGCCGCTCTTCTACAGTGCCGCCGCGGTGGTCACGGAGAGCGGCGGCGCCCTCTCGCACGGTGCCGTGACCGCGCGCGAGATGGGAATTCCGGCGGTGATGTCGGTACGCGGAGTGCTCTCCGTCTTGCGGGACGGAGAGACGGTGCGCGTCGACGGTGGAGCGGGGACGGTGACGCAACTCGCCGATCAACCGCAGGAAGCCGAACGGCGCGCAATTTGAGAGGTCTGGCTACTTCGCCAGATGTTGCTTTGCCGCGGCCACCAGCTTTTTTAGCTGCGAGGCGGAATCGGCGGTGGGTGCGCTCTGAAACAATGCCACAGAGAACACTACGGTCCCCTGCGAATCGATCGCCGAGAGGCCGGGATTGTGCCTTCCCTTCGCTTGGCGGTCCTGCATGCGCTTCGCCGAAGCGTCGGCCTCGGAGCTGGAGCCCACAGTCGCGAGAATCCGGAATTGTCCCCCGCCGCTCTTTCCCGAGTAAGAGCAGTTCATATCACCGGGAATTGCGGTCACTGGGGTTCCCATGATTCCGCCCCACGCTTCGGCTGAAATAATCTCGCAGGGCGACGGGGAAGCGGCGTACGCCGTGGAAGCCGAGAGGAACAGGAATCCGAGGGAAAGGGGCAGCATGATCCGGCCAACGATTCGCATGATTGGGTCTCCTGTGGAGCGGTGAGAAAAGGTCGAGGAGGGTTGGCGCGACGCGGAAACCGGTCTCAGCCTGATCTCGATCCTCTCACATCGCTCCCCCGAAGTCCAATTGTGAATCATAGTCGCGTCAATGCCTCTCGAAATTCCCCGTTTTCACGGTCCGTAGAGACGCCCCCAGACCCGTTACGAGACTCTCGGCAGGCTACGGGGACGGCGGGGCGTCTCCGATGCGGCGATGTCGGTCCCATCCTCCCCACCCTCCGGCGGCGCGAATCATGGGAAGAAAGATGTGTGGAATGGCATGGCATTCATGCCGTGGGGGTCCGGTCGCGGCCGGATCTTCAGCGGTTTCCCATATCCTTCCCGCATGCGTCACCCCATCCTCCTCTCCTGGAGCGGCGGCAAGGACAGCGCCTTCGCCCTCCACACCCTGCGCTCCTCGCCGGATTTCGAGCCGCTGGGGCTCCTCACGACGATCACGGAGGTTTACGACCGCATCAGCATCCACGGCGTCCGGAGCGAGCTGCTGGAGCGGCAGGCGGAGGCGGTCGGGCTGCCTTTCCGCACGGTGCTGATTCCCAAGGACTGCACGAACGAGATCTACGAGGAGCGCCTGGCGGCGGCTCTTCGCGAGGTCCGGGCCGGGGGCATCCGTCGCGTCGCCTTCGGAGATCTCTTCCTGCAGGACATCCGCGCCTATCGGGAGAGGCAAACCTTGAGCTGCTATGGGTTCGCAATCAAGTCATCCAGAATCGCCCCGGCAATGGCCTTGCAAATGTCGACTCGTACCTCCGGAGAATTTGGGCCTATGTTCAACAGGGAGTCTACGGCCGGAACATCGATGAATTCAATTTCCACAAGACAGCCGCGGGGTTTGGTGCCGAGACTCGCCTCGTTCAGCACTCCCAGCTTTTGATCTTTGACTTTTCGATCCTTGGCCTCTGCGTCATGGGCCTTGATGGCATTGAAGGTCGCTTTTTGGACTCGCTGGGCAAGGGCCTTGTCCGCGGCATGGTTTGAGCTCATCGCTACGGGGCTGATCAGAGTTTCTGTCCCCCGTGTGGTGCCGTTGAAACCATTGAAGTGAATGGATAGGAAAACGTCGGCTTTCTTTGACTTGCCGACGGCTGCCCTTGCGGCGAGGCCGAGGTTTGAATCGGTGTCACGCGTCAGGAAGATCTTGACATCATGGCCACCAAGGGTGGCGGCTTCCTGTAGAGCATCACGTACAAGGAAGGCAAAGCGCAAGGTCATGTTCTTCTCGAGCACTCCGCTAGGGCTCGTAGCATTGTTTTTCGATGAGCCGTCAACGTCGAGAGAGCCGCCATGCCCCGGATCTATGACTACGACACCCTTTGCCATACGTCCTCCTTTGGTTCCTTGAGGTTCGATCGACTCTGTCTCTCTTCAGGCCTATGGAATCAACAGGATCTTCCCCGTGCTCCTCCGGCTCTCCAGGAGACGGTGGGCGTCCGCGCCCTGAGCGAGGGGAAAGCGGGTGGGCGGGCTCAGGGCGAGCTGGCCGGCTTCCATCCAGTCGAAAAGCTGATGGGCGCGGCTGCGCCGCTCCTGCGCCGTGGTGAGGACGTTCCAGAGGTCGCCGCCGGTCAGCGTCTTCGAGGTGTCCATCAACATGCGCGGATTGACCGGCTTGGGGTCGCCGCCGGCCATGCCGTAGAAGACGACGTGGCCGCCGGTGCGGGTGGCGCGGAAGCTGTCCTCCAGAGTTGAGCCGACGGAGTCGTAGGCGACGTCGACGCCCCGGCCGCCGGAGAAGCGCCGGGCCGCGGCTACCCAGTCCTCGCTGTAGAGAGCCACGCTCTCGGCGCCTGCGGCACGGGCCGCTTCGCCTTTGGCCGAGGAGGAGGTGAGGGCGAGGACGCGGCCTCCCAGGGCGGTCGCGATCCGGGTGAGAAGGAGGCCGACGCCGCCCGCCGCGGCGTGAACGAGGACGGTTTCGCCGAAGAGAATGCTGTGGCTGTCCTGCGTCAGGTAGTGGGCGGTGAGGCCCTGGAGGAGGATGGCGGCGGCGGTCTCGAAAGAGATGGATTCCGGCAGCGGAATCGCCTGCTCCTCGGGCACGACGACCAGCTCGGCGTTGGCGAACGGCACGTCCGCGAAGCCGACACGGTCGCCGGCCGCGAAGCCGGAGACGCCCTCGCCGAGGGCCTCGACGAAGCCCGCCGCCTCGTAGCCAAGGATCCAAGGCGGGTCTCCCTGGAGGTGATAGTTCCCCTGCCGGCGGTAGACGTCGGCAAAGTTGAGGCCGATCGCCCGCGTGCGGACGAGCAGCTCTCCCGGGCCCGGCCGCGGATCGGGGAGGTCGCGGTATTCGAGGACGTCGGCGGGGCCGAAGCGGTCGAAGCAGAGGGCTTTCATGAGGAGGTAGTCTAAAGGAAGCGGCCCGAGGTTCCAGCGACTCCACAAGGGTGCCCCTGGAAACCCGACCTCACCGGACCTCGTAGAGTAACCAGGAGGCGGCGCCATGACCGCAACTGAAGATCTGACTGATGATCCTGCCGTCCTTCTCTGGCGACAGATTCCCGTCATCCTGCGGGCCGCGCTGATCGCGGAGCTCGCCGCTAGCATCGGAGGTCTCCCGCCGGGCGGCCTGATGCTGGCGAATCTCAAGTTCTTGCCCAGCGTTCCCTGGCTGCTGCCGGCGACGGCGCTGTGGCTCTGGCTGTTCTGGCGCTGGATGAATGGCGCGGGGTGGCCGCAGTCCACCTCCGAGAGCCGACGGCGGGACTTGCGGGCCTGCCCCGTCTCCGCCCGAGTCTGGCGCTGGTCTCTCCTCGCGGGCGGCCTCGGCGTGGTGAGTTGCATGGCCTTCGGCCTCCTGCTGGCGCGGTTCGCGGACATTCCGCGCGACACCTACAAGCTGCCGGTGGACTTCTCGGTCCTCCCGATCTGGACGGTGATCTCCATTCTGGTGGCGATCAGCGTGTCGGCCGGGGTGGTGGAGGAGGCGGCTTTCCGGGGTTATCTGATCAGCCCGATCGCGCGCCGGCACGGGTGGCCGGTGGCCATCCTGGTCAGCGGCGTGATGTTTTTCGTGGCGCATCTCAATCATTCCTACTTGACGCTCGCCCATCTGCCGTTTTTCCTCGCGATCAGCGCGGTGCACGGGTTGCTGGTCTACTGGACGGGATCGATCCTGCCCGCGATCGTGCTCCACGCATCGGCCGACGTCCTGTTCATTCCCTTGCAATATGGCTTGCTCGGCAATCTGCACGCGGAGCCGATCTGGCGCACGGGTGTGGACTCGGCGTTCCTGGCCTGCCTCGCGGCGGCCCTGATTTTCGGCCTCGCGGCCGTGCCGGCCTTTCGCCGGCTGGCCGCGGTCGTCCGCGGCGAGGGCAGCTCCCAGCGCTTTCCTGGCGGCGCGGACGTGGGGTAAGCTGGCCGCCTACCGGTTGACCGAGAAACCCCGATGACACCGTCTCGCATGCTGGCCTGTCTCGTCGCGCTGGCTCTGGCGGCGCCCCTTGCGGCGGTGGACCTCAAGGAGCTCAACCACCGGGCCCGCGGCTCGGTCGTGCTGCTGAAGAACCTCGACGCCGGGGGCCAGGAATCGGCCGAAGGCACGGGCTTCGTCATCCCCGGCGGCTACATCCTCACCAATCACCACGTGGTGGAGGGCGCCGCGCGGATGCAGGCGGTGCTGGCCGACAAGAGCGTCCTGGAGCTGCCGGGCGTCCTCGCCCAGGACGCGGGGCACGACCTCGCCATCCTCAAGGCTCCGGCCCATCACCTCCAGCCGCTCCCCCTGGTGCGCCCCGGTCCCACGGAGCCCGGCGAGCGGGTGGTGGTGCTCGGCAATCCCCTGGGTTTCTCCAGCACGCTCTCGGACGGCATCGTCTCGGCCTACCGCGAGCACGGCATCGACGAGGACCCGGACTTCATCAAGGGGCCGCTGCTCCAGATCACCGCGCCCATCTCCGAAGGCTCCAGCGGCTCGCCGGTGATGAACCTCAACGGCGAGGTGGTGGGGGTGGCCGTGGCCTTCTACGACGGCGGGCAGAGCCTCAACTTCGCGGTGCCCGCGAGCAGTGTGCGCCGGCTCCTGGCGCGGGTGAACCCCAAGCGTCTGGAACGGAAGTTCGGCACCGCCGGCGGTTTTCCGGTCGGCTCGGAGGCGCTGCGCAACCTGGCGATCTCGGGGCTGATCTTCGCCGCTATTTTCATTGCGTTCCGCGTGATGCGGAGCTAGATCCTGGAGGGTTTCCCATGCAAAGGTCAAGGATTTGCCGTCTCGCCGTCGTCGCCGCCGGCCTGCTGCTCGCCGCCGCCTGCGTCGGTCCTCCACCTCCGCCGCCGCCCCCGGTCAACTGCTGCGAGGTGAAGTGGAGCTACGAAAACCAGGAGAGATGGGCCGAACTTTCACCGTGTTATTTCGATTGCGGTACAGGCGGCGAGCAGTCGCCCATCAACATCGTCAATCCCAAGCTGCAAACCCTGCCCGCCGTCGACTTCTCCCACTACGGCAAGGTCGCGGACCTCAAGTCGCGGAACGACGGCCACACCGTCCGCATCGACATTCCCAAGGGCGCCGCGTCGCTGAAGCTCGGCGACATGATCTACTATCTCCAACAGTTTCATTTCCACGCTCCCAGCGAGCACACGATCCGCGGCAACGCGCGGGCGATGGAGATACACTTCGTCAACGTCTCTCCCGGCGGCCGGGTGGTAGCGGTCGGGGTCTTCATCAAGGATGGAACGTCCAACCCCGAGCTGGCGAAGATCTGGCAAAAACTGCCGCAGTACGGAGGAGACCCGGTCGACATCGGGGAGATCGATCTGGGCGCCCTGCTGCCGCCGTCGAGGGACCGCACCTCGTTCCGCTATACCGGCTCGCTGACCAATCCTCCCTGCAACCAGGGCTTTCAATGGATCGTCTACCACGACGCCATCGACCTCAAGCAAGCCGACGTCGATAGGTTCAAAGCCCTCTTCCCCGGCGGCAGCAATAGCCGCAGGGTCCAGGATCTCAATGATCGGGTGGTGTTGACGGACGTGCCGCGGCCGTAGGCCCGCCTGCTATTTGCCGCTCGCTTTCTTCACCAGCGCCACCCGGCGCGCGTCGTCCTGATGGTCCTTGAGGAGCTTGGCCGCCGCCTCGGGGCTGAGGCGCGCGCCGCCGTCAATCAGGGCCTCGGCGGCGTCGAGGTTGCCCATGATGAACGCCGTGCTGAGCGGCGAGAGGCCCAGCGAGGTCTTAAACTTCATGTCGGCGCCGGCCTTCAGGAGGCGGCGCACGACGGCGGTGGGGCAGTGCTGGGCGGCCACCATCAGCGGGCTGAGCTCGCTCGGCGCGGGCTCGTTCACCTTGGCGCCGTGCGCGAGCAGCACCTCGATCATGGTGAGAGTTGCGCCGGGCTTCAGCTCCTTGCGGGCGCAGGCGCTCGCCGCGAGCCGCAGCGCGGGCTTCGGCATGTCGGTCATGTCGTTGGCGTCGACGCCGGCGGAGAGCAGGGCCTCGACGGTTTCGGCATCGCCGCTCAGAACGGGATTCACCAGATTGGAAGGCGCCAGCGCGAGCTGTCTCTTCTCCACGTATGCGAGCGCCTGCTCGTGGCTCATGTGAGGGATCTGGAGCGCCGGCTCGGCCGCGGGCTGGGCGGCCCATGCAGACGGCGGAGCGAGGAACAGGGTGGCGGCAAACAGGGCGACAGCGATCGTACGCATGGGCGTCCTCATTTCCTGGCTGGAGCGGTGGCGCGCCGGATCAGCGCGAGCTTTTCGGGGTCGGTGGGCTTCTCGAAGAACAGCTTGTCGATCGCCGCTTTGCTCATCCGCGCGCCGTGCGCGACATAGAGCGCGGCGATGTCCCATCGGCCTTTGATGAAGGCCCATTCCAGGGGCGAGACCTTTTCGTTGCCGGCGTCGACCTTCGCCCCGGCGGCGAGCAGTTTTTCCGCCACAGGCAGCGGGCAGTCCACGGCGCTGATGAGCACGGTGCTGCCGTTGTTTTCCTTGCGCGCGAGGTCCGCGCCGTGCTGGAGGAGGACGTCGATCGTCGCCAGCCTTGCCGCGAGGCCCGCGCGGTCGAAGACGCAGCCCGCTCCGGCCGCGAAGCTCAGGGGGCTCATGCCGGCGGCGAGCGTCGAGTTGGGATCGATCCCCGCGTCGAGCAGCGCGGCAACGACCTCGGCGTCGGCGCGGCTCGCCGCCTGGCCGAGGTTGTCGGCGCTCACGCGCTCGTGCCGGCGGCGCAGGAGGTCCAGGGCGGCCTTTTCCTTGGCGGATGAGCCGGACGCGGAGGGCACCGGCGGCTCGTCGTTCGTTGGATGAGTCTCCTTCCAGTTGGCCAGCAGCCTGCCGTGGAACCGGATCGCCTTCTGATCGGGGCTCGTGTCGGCGGCGGCCAGGGCGATCGCCTCGTCGAGCACCTGGGGACCGACGTTCAGGGTGCGCAGCAGCAAGAGGGCGTTACAGCGCACGATGCCGTCCGTCTTGCTCCGTGCCACCGCCAGCAGCACGGGCGGTGCGGCCTCGCGAAGGTATGCCTTCACCGCCGCCGAATTGGCGCTGTCGTGCCGTCCGAGATCCTCGATCGCCTCGATCAGATCGCGCTGCTCCAAGGCCTTGGTCGTCGTGCGCAGGCGCTCGAGCATGGGCGCCAGGTCGCGTTCCGGCTCCGCCGTCCCGTCACGGACCGCGATCTTCGCCTGGAGGATCAGAGACTCCGTGCTGGGCGGCGGCGCCTTGGGCGGCTTCGCGGCCAAGGCTGAAGGCACGGCGAGGAGCAGGACAAGCGCGGTGCAGCGGGTCATCGACACGACACGAGCCTCCTGAGAAATGAAGGACTAGGCACGAGAAGGGTATCAGGAAATTTGTGGGAGGGGTCCGTCTGTTAACACTGAAGCGGTCGAAGATATGCCGAGCTCCAGGACCCGGATGCAAGGATCCGGTCTTGACAGACTAAGCGAACGACCGTTATGCTGATAGAGATTGGTGAGCCTTCGGCTCGCCAAGGAATGGGGTGGGTCGCACCTACCTCATTCAGCTATGCTGGTTTAGCGTCGAGTGTCTGGTTCGCGCTTCGCGAGCAACGGAATGTTTCAATCATTCCGAATGCCCGATCCAGATGCCGCATCGCTGTATCTAGCGTTAGCTAAGGTGAAGCTCGCGCTACAGTCTCCCCACAAAACCCCCCTAGCGGGGGGTTTCTATTTTGGGAAGATTTTCTTCGCGCCGTTTTGGCTGTTTCTGATATGGGCGTTCGGGTAGACGTTGATATGCCTATGAACTAGCCACGCCTCTGTTGTCGTCATAACCTTTGTGGGCTGCCGCGAAGGTTTCCGCATCCAAGCCTACGGAATGCTTCTCTGCGAACGACCGCCTCCACCCCCGCATCTCATTCTCTGTAAGAGTTGGCAAGACCGGTAGATCGTCTGTCACCAGTTTCACGCGCGCACGATTGCGGTCCGGGTCCCAAACAAAAGTCGAATGGTGAGAATAATCGACAATTGCTCGCCATAGATCGGCTCTCACTCGGAGCAGCGGTGGCGATTCTCGCAGCAGATCTGTAAGCTCTCCCTCAAGGAGCACGGCAACGGGAAAATGACCCGTGTCGTCAAGTCGAACGATGTCGCTGGCGAGCTTGACGAAGTCGCGCATGGTTTGAGCACCAAATTCAGTCTCTTTAAACTGGCCGCCCGTTAGGGTCAACAAGCGATTCTTTAAGACCGCGATGGTCATCCGATACCACTCCTGCTTACCAGAGCGGCGCGCCTGCTCAAAAGCCGATCGGATTAATTGTGAGGGATTTTCAGCCCTGGATTGGCTCATTATCGGACTCAGGTATCGAAGGATGTCAGGTTTCAAGAGGACCGATCGGTTTGACCCGAGAAACGAAACCTACGAAGGGCGCTCGAGACAAGGCGTCTCCCAGCTCATCGGATAATGGGCCGGGCTTCACTTCACAAGGCACCCAGATTTGCGTTCCTACTTGTAGAGCCATCGTTTCCTCCTGGACGGGAAATCGTATCCTGATTTCCCGGAGCTGTCCACCTTCCGGCTTCGCTCCAACGTGGTTCCACAACCTCAGCCCCCCTACCGCCGCGGCGCGTAGCGCCCGGGCCCCACCTGCTCGGTTTCGATGATCTCGGGATCGTAGGGCTGGCCGAGATTGAACGCGCGGGCGGCCATCCAGGCGATCGTCAGCGTCGGGACGGGGCCCATGAATGGGAGGATGGCCTCGATCGTCGCCACCCGGCGCAACGACTCGAGGTTCGCCCGCCGCAGCAGGTACCAGATGATCGGGCTGGACAAGGAATCGAGCGCCAGGTCCAGCAGGTCGAGGCCCACCACCAGCGACAGCGGGACGGCGCGCACCGTGGTGAAGAAGTCGGGGTTCGGCGGCAGGCGGATGTGGCGCAGGCGCCGGAACGCCACTGCCAGAATGAGCCCGGAGAGGACGAGGGCGATCAGCGCGATGACGCCCAGCACCTCGAAGATCGTCTTCCAGTCCATTCCGTGCTCCTCCTTGCCGGGCCATCATAGCGCCTCAAGTCTGAGGGAGGCCGGGAGGGAGGAGATCACTTTTTAGTTGCGGCGGTTGCGCGCCGGATCAGCGAGAGCTTGCCGGGGTCGGTGGGCAGCTCGAAAAACAATTTGTCGATCGCCCTCTGGCTCACGCGCGCGCCTCGGGCCACCAGGAGCTCGGCGATGTCCCACCGGTCCTTCTCGAAGGCGATGGCCAAGGGTGTGTAGCCCTGGGAGTTGGCGGCTTGGAAGCTCGCACCGGCGGCGATCAGCTTTTCGACCACCGGCACCGGGCAATCCATGGCGCACATGAGGATCGTGTTGCCGTCTTTGTCCTTCCACGCCACCTCCGCGCCGCGCTGGATGAGCAGATCGATCGTCGCCAGTCGCGCGTCGACGCTGGCTTCGTTGCCGGCGCAGCCTTCTCCCGCGGCGAGCTCCAGCGCTGTCTTTCCGGAGAGGAGTAGGGCATTGACGTCGAATCCCATATCGAGCAGCGCCGCGACCACCTCGGCGTCGGCGCGTATCGCCGCCTGGCTGAGACTGAGAGCGCTCACGCGCTCGTGTTGCCGGCGCAGGAGGACGAGGGCTGCCTGTTCCTTGGCGGGCGAGGCGGGCACAGGGGATGCCTGGGCGTCGCCGATATTCTTCCGGGTCACCTTCCAATCGGCCAGCATCCTGGCGTGGCCACGGAGCGCGACCTGATCAGCGCTGGTGTCGGCGGCGGCCAGCGCAATGGCCTCGTCGAGCACGCTGGCGTCGACGTTCAGGGCGCTCAGCGCCAGGAGCGCTTCGGTGCGCACGCGGCGAGGTGCCTTGCTCCGTGCGATCGCCAGCATCAGGGGCGGCGCGGCCTCGCGCAGATATGCCTTCACCGATGCCGGATTGGCGGCGTCGTACTTGCCGAGATCCTCGATCGCTCGGATCAAGCGCTTCTGGTCCCGCTCGTCGCTCGTCGTGCTCAGGCGCGCGAGCAGCGGGCCCAGGTCGCTCGCCGGATCCGCCGTCCCGTCACGGACCGCGACCTTCGCGTGGTCGATCAGAGACTCCGTGCTGGGCGGCATTGGCGGCTGCGGCTTTGCGGCCCCGGCCGGCGTCGCGGCGAGGAGAGCGATGAAGGGGACGAGCGCGATGTGGCGGTTCATCGACACGAGATGAGCCTCCTCAGGAAATCCGCCAGTGATGGCGATTGGTACTGGCGAGCTGTAGCTTATCGCAGGGCCGGCCCCGATCCTGCAGGATTTCCCGGGCCGAAGGGAGGACGACCCCGGAAATGCTCATCGCTCTTCAACGATTCCTCGCGCTGATCGCCCTGAGCGCCTGGCTCGCGGCGCCGGCCACTCCGCCCGCCGCTCCCCCGGCGCCGTGGAAGAATTTCTCGGAGCGCGAGACGCGCTACCTGGAGATGGAGCTGGCACAGATCCGCAGGCTTCAGAGCCATTTTGACTGGATCGGCAACCAGCCCATGGCGGCCGGAGCGCTCGCCGCCGCCGCGCTCGCCGGTCAGGGGCGGCCGGACTCCCCACAGCTCCGGGAGGAGGCGGCCCGCTGGGTGGCCGGCGTGCTCGACGGCTGCAAGAAGTGGCACACCAACGAGTGCGCCCGCGGCCAGCTCCCCCTGGAACGGCTGGTGCTGGAATATCCCGAGGCCCTGCCTCCCGACCTCCTCGCCCGCCTGCGCCAGGCGGTGTCCAACGCCTCGCCGCCGCCGGGTCCGGGGCAGATGCAGAACCCCTGGGCGTTCGCCGACACGGAGAATCAGCGGATGATCGTCATGGCCCGCAGCCTGGTGGCCCAGGTGGTGGCCGGCACGCCCGACTCGGAGGACTCCAAAGGCTGGGGAGCGTTCGCCGAGGCGTTCCTGCGCGCGCACGACCGCGACGGCTGGTATGAAGCGGAGAGCCCCGGCTATCTCGCCATCTCGATCACCGCGCTGCTCCAACTCGCCGATCACGCGCCGCAGCCGGTCGTGCGTGATCTCGCGAGGCGCCAACTCGACGTCCTCTTCGCCAGTTGGGCGCAGAACCAGGTGAGCGGTTTCCCCGCCGGGGCCAAGAGCCGCACCAACGGCACCTGGGCGCTCACTCCCCGCAGCTCTCCCTGGGAGGCCTGGGCCTGGCTCGCCGCCGGCATCGGCAAGACCGACGACATCAACTTCATGGACCGCCCGGAGCTGCCCGTCAGCCGCTACGCCATTCCCGAGGGCGCCGTGCGCCTGCTGACGGAGAGGCGCAAGCAACCGCCGTACGAGATCCTGCAACGGCGGCGGATCACGCCGGCGAAGCGCCGGATCGAGGACACGGCCCTCTATACCTGGGCCACGCCGGACTACGTCCTGGGCGCCGCGCAGACGGTGGGCGGCCTGGCGCTGCGGGTCTCCGGCGGCCAGGAGATCGTGGCGACGCTCTATGCCGAGAGCCCCGACTTCGCGCCGCTCTATCTCTGGAGCCGCACGAAGGATACGCAGGACGAGTCGACCCAGATCGACACCTTCGATCAGGCGGTGGCGAGCCGCAATCTGCTGGTGGCCCGCCTCGATTCGCCGGGCCAGGGAACGGGGCATGCCTATCTGGCACCTCCGTGGTCGAAGCCGGAGGCTCTGGGAGACCTCGTGACCTCGCGCTGCGGCGACACCTACGTGGCCCTGGTGACGTCCGGCGGCTGGGAGGTCGCCTCAGCCCTCGTGCGCTTCCCGGACTACTACGGCCCGGCCGACAAGCCGCGCCGGGGGCTCGCCGGATCCTGGGTGGCGGTGCCGCGGAAGCAGCCGGCGAGCGTCGGTCTGCAGGTGGGACGGCGGGCGGAGGACGGCGACTTCGCGGCCTGGAAGAAGAAGGTGGCTGCGGCGCGGCTGACGCTGGGGCAGGACGGGGAGATCCATTTCACGGCCGGCGGCGGCGGAGGCCTCGACTTCCTTCCCGGCCGGAAGGCCAGCCTTCTCGGCTCAGGCAAGAGCGGCAAGGCGCTGGAGCCCGCGGCCTATCCGCGGCTCTCGGCGCCGTTCCTCAGCAGTCCGGCCCCGGGCCGCTGGTCGTTCTCATTCGGAAATAGCCGCGAGAGCCGCTTCCAATTCGAGCCCTGACGGAAAAAGGAAAGGGGGGCTGAACGCCCCCCAGGAACTGCTCGAGAATCGCGACGTCTTAGAAGCGGACGCGCAGACCGAGCTGGGCCAAGCGCTGCTCGCCCTGCAGCGGATCGCCGGAGAAGGCCGTCGGCGCGGCGCCGACCGGCAGGCCGTTGGCGCCGAAGACGAGGGAGTAGGCGGCCGGGTTCTTCTCGTTGAACACGTTGAAGACCTCGCCGATCAGCTCGAGGCTGACGGGACCGACGGTGAAGTCTTTCGACAGCCGCAGGTCGAACTGCGAGAAGGAGGCGCCGCGCGCCGAGTTGACGTTCGAGACGCCCGGCGGCAGGTCGAGCCGGAAGCCGTCGCCGTTGAGGTCGGTTGACGCATGGAGGGTGTACGGCGTGCCCGAGTGGTAGCGGAAGATGCCGGCCGTGTTGATTCCCCACGGCGCCTGGTAGACGGCGCTCAGGGTGATGCGGTGCTTTGAATCCGTGTCCAGGGGGCCTTCGCAGGCGCTGCACAGCGGATTGAGCGGGTTGACCGAGACGTCGCGGGCGTTGCGCAGGTCGGGTTGATGGCCGACGTCGGTGAGGCGGAACTCGTCGGCACCGGCCAGCACGTTGCCCGTCGCCTTCGAGTAAGTGTAGAAGCCCAGGACCTCCAGCTTTTGGGTGGCGCGGGCGCGGAAGCTGACGTTGACGCCCTTGTAGTCCGCGAAACCGTCGCCGTCCCACAGCCGGAAGTTGCCGAAGTCCGAGAAGCGCCGCTGAGGATTGCCGTTGGCGTCCAGCCCTAAGCTGGGGTCGATGGGATTGGCCCGGAAGCGGAACGGGATATCACGATAGTTGATGTAGCTCCCCTCGACGTTGAGCCCCAGCCACGGGGTCGCCTGCCAGGAGTAACCGAGGGACGCCTGCCGCGAGTAGGGGGTCGCGAGCGTCGGCGAGGCGATCTCGTTGGGCGGCGGGATCTGGGCGCCGGGAAGCTGGTTGGGAGGCAGCGGCTGGCCCGGCCGGAACAAGGTGCCGTCCGGATTCCGGATGCCGATGTCGTGGGGATCCTTTTGGACGTTGTAGACCACGCCGTAGTTGGACTGCACCGCCGAGGCCGGGAACAGGATGGTGGCGTTGGTGTAGGGGAAGTCGTAATAGATGCCCCAGCCGCCGCGGATCAGGTGTTGGCCGTCGCCCTTGGCATCGTAGGTGAACCCGATGCGGGGCGACCAGTTGTTCTTGTCGTTCTTCAGCTTGCCGCCCCGGCCGCCCTGGAAGTCCTGCAGGTAGGACTCGTGGTACCGGGTCTGCGTCGACAGCTCCTGCCAGATGGGGTTGGAGGTCTGGTCGAGGTCGAAGCCCGTCCAGTAGTCGTAGCGCAGGCCGACGTTGACCGTCAGCCGGTCGCTGGCCAGGATGTCGTCCTGGAAGAACCCGCTGTACTGGTTGACGGGCGTCGTGTCGCCGAAGAAGCCGCCGAAGAAGGTGATGTCGGTGACCGGCGAGTTGATGTTGTCGGTGGCGAAGGAGAACTGGCCGCTGGTGCCGGTGGTGAAGTCGCCGCCCAGGGTCGGCTCGTGGATGTAGTTCGCCCCGACCTTGAAGTTGTTGGTGCGCCCGAACAGGTTCCGGGTGAAGCTGAAGTCGTCCTTGTACTGATACTTCGTCTGGTTCGTGGTCTGCGGCGTGTTGATGTTCTGGCCGCTGTGAGCGCCCGACGGGAAGTAGAGATAGGGAAGGGTGGAGTCCGCGGTGATGGAGTTGTTGAACTTCGTGTACTGGAAGACGAACTCGTTGAGGCTGTCGCTGCCGAGCTGGACGCTGTGGCCGGCCAGCAGGGAGCTGTACTTGTTGTTGACGGTGCCCAGGGAGCTCGGAGTCGACAGCGGGCTGGCGCCGTACTTGTCGGTGTTCTTCTGGTAGCCGTAGCGCACCTGGAGGAACTGCTTCGGCGACAGGTTGGCGGTCAGCTTGCCGGTGAACAGATCGTCTTTGAAGGGAATCGCGACCGACTTGCCGTCCTGATCCGCGAACACGCCGGTGTTGACGGTGTACTGGGTCTTCCGGTCGGTCTTCTCATAGGTGGCGAAGAAGTGGACTTTGTCCTGGACGATGGGGCCGCCGAGAGTGGCACCGTACTGCTTGCGGTCGTAAGGCTGCTTGCCGCTTCCCGTGACCTTTTCGGTTTCCGTTTCCGAGTTCAGGCTGTCCTTGCGGAAGAAGCCCCAGGCGCTGCCCGAGAGGTTGTTGGTGCCGGACTTGGTGACCACGGTCAGCACGCCGCCCGTGGAGCGGCCGTACTCGGCCTTGTACTGCTGCGTCTGGATGTTGAACTCCTGGACGCTCTCCAGGTTGAAGTTCTGCAGCGCGCCGCCGATGGTGTCGTCCATGTTGTCGCCGCCGTCCACCAGGTAGTTGACGTTGCGGCCGATGCCGCCGTTCAACGCCACCGTGAGCTGGCCGGGCTTGGTCGGGTCGGAGTTGTAGGAGAGGTTGGTGCCGGGGGCCAGGACGGCCAGGTTGGCGAACTGGCGGCCGTTGAGCGGCAGGTTCTCGAGCTGCTTCTCGCTGACCACGGCGCCGATGGTGGGCGTGGTCTGGACCAGCGGCGCCTCGTCCACCACGGTGATCGACTCCTCCACCGTCGAGGGGCTCATGTCGACCGTCAGCTCGCGGTCCGACGACACGTTGAGCCGCACGTCCTGGACGGTGACGGTGGCGAAGCCGTTGAGCTCCGCCACGATGGTGTAGAAGCCGGCGGGGACCGACGGCAGCCGGAACTTGCCGTCGCTCTCGCTGACGGTGCTGCGGGTGAGCCCGGTGTCCTTCTGAGTGGCGGTGACGGTGACGCCCGGCAGGGGCTTGCCCGTCTTGTCCTGCACTTTGCCGACCAGGTTGGCGCCGCCCGTCTGGGCCTGGGCCGCCGGCAACAGCACCAGCGCGGCCACCAGCGCCAACACGGTGGCGAGGGCGACTTTCGCCCCAAATCTCTCTCGTTTCATGACTCGTCTCCTTCTTTTGGACTGTATGCGATCAAAACCCATTCGCCTCTCGAACGGAACGGAAGCCATACACTGCGGTGACAGCACGGCTTGGCAGCGCTCGATCACCTCCTCCCCGCCGCCGCTCCCGCCGCACGGCTGGCGAGCCTGGCGAGGAGTTGCTGCGCGGCGCGACGTTGTTCCGCGAACCTCGGGTCTCCGTCCGTCGCAGCAAGGAAGTCCCGGTAGGCGCTCATTCCCGCGGCGGAATCCCCGGCGAGGTCGAGCGCGATGGCGCGGTTGAGCCGGACTTCATGGTACCCCGGAGCGAGCGCCAGAGCACGCTCGAAATAAGGGAGTGCCGCTCGCGGCCGATCGCGCTCCACCTCCAAGGTGCCGATGCCGTTGAGCGGCTCAGCATAGCGCGGCGCCAAGTCGGCCGAGCGCTGGTAGGCGCGCTCGGCGTCGTCGAGCTTGCCCATCGCCTTGAGCACGTTGCCCAAATTGTTGAGGGCATGAGCGTTATGGGGATCGAGCTGGGCCGCCAGCGCGAACTCCTGCCGCGCTTGGTCCAGCTTGCCCTCGCCCATCTCCACGATTCCCAGGGTGTTGTGCGCCTCCGGCCGGGTGGCGTCGAGCTTCAGGGCGCGCTCGATGGCGTCGCGCGCCGCAGGCAGCCGGCCCGCCTCCTCGAGGGCGGCGGCCAGGTTGTACCAGGCCTCCGGGTCCTCCGGCGCCGCCTCGGCGGCCTGCCGGTAGAGCGGCACGGCCTTGGCGAAGTCCCGCCGGTTGCGCCACGCCTCCGCCAGCTTGCCCCGGAACACCGGATTGGCCGGATCGGCCGCCACCAGGGCGTCGAGCTCGTTCAGGGCCGCGGCGTCGCCGTCCTGGAGACGGTCGTTGGCCCGTTCGAAGCGCTGGAAGAGGTCGACCATGGTCTTGGGATCGATCCCGGAACCGGGCCTGGTCTTTCCTGGCGCCGGTTTGACCGTGCCGCCGGTCGCGTAGCCGAGGCTCGCTAAACGGGCCCGCGTCTCGGCGGTGTCCGCGGGGCTCGCGTTGCGCGGGGTCGCCACGGCGCCGGCCTCGATCTCCGCCAGCCGCGCCGCGAAGCCCTTTTCCGGGCCAGCCGGCTCGGCCACACCGCGATCCAGAAGATTGGTGGCCTCCTTCGGGTCCTTCGCGAGGTCGTAGAGCTCGGGGCTCGGCGCCGAGATGTACTTGAGGTCGCGCCGGCGCAGAGCGGCGAGCGGGCTCCAGCCGAAGATGGCCGGGTACTGGCTTTCGGCGTAGACCTCGCCGGCCCCGGGCTCGCGGC
>JBAPYB010000156.1:0-5802 GCA_049284515.1 Thermoanaerobaculia bacterium | reverse complement strand
CTCAAGGTGAGACCGGCGTCCGCCTGCACCGCCAGCCCGCCGATGCCGGCGGCTTCCGTGGGATTCGCCACGTCGATGACGGCGACCGGGAGGGCCCACCCCGCGAGGTGGATGGGCGCCCGGCCCGCCACCGCCGCCAAGGGAGAGGCGCTGGCGCCGATCTCGATCTCCGGCTCCGAGACGTGCATGGGGATCAGCACCGACAGCAACTGCGGCTCGTACACCGGTGAATGGCCCTTGCGCCAGTCGAAATCGATCCGCTGGCCGAAGAGCGTCCAGCTCGCGTTCGCCAGTTGCGTGACCGTGTCGTGTCCGGCCGCGAGCCTGAACGAGAACGTCGCCGGCAGCGCCAGCTCCGCATTCGTCACATCGCGCCCTGCCTGCCCGCCGTTACCGGGGGTGGCGGCCGGCGCCTCCAGGTTCAACTGCACCGCGCACTGTCCGTTGGCAGGGATCGTCAGCCTGCCGCCGGCATCGACCGGCGGCGGCGTGAAAACGAGGCGTCCGCCGGTGATCCGCAGGCCGGCGTAGCTTCCCGCGGGCGCGCCGGGGCTCAGCAGATCGGCACGGATCCAGAAGCTGCTGCGCCCGAGGTTGTACTGCTTCTGCTGGAGCAGCTTGAGCGCCTCGCGGAGCGGCAGTGGATCGGCGAGGCCCAGCCGGAGCTGGCGAAGCTGAAACAGCATGGCCGGCTGCGCGTCTCCCGCCAGGTAGACGGGGACCAGCCGGACGAGCGGATAGAAATCGAACCAGAAGAGCCGTCCGTCGGCGCTCGGGAAGGGCCCGAGCGTTTCCGCGATCGCGGCGCCCCGTCCCCACGCCGGAGTCGTGACGTCGAGCGTGGGCGCGGTCAGCGGCGCCTCGCGGCGGAAAACGCGGAACTGGGGGACTTCGTCGGCAACGCCCGCCGCGCCTGCCGCAAGGGGCTCCGATGCGGACCAGCTCGCACGGTCCACCGAGAGCTCGCGCCCGGTGATCCCGGCAAGACCGTCTCCGAGACGGGAGCGCAGCAGCAGGGATTGAAGCCGGCCCAGAGCCTTTTGTTCCCGAGGGGTTCCAGCGCTCAGATTCGCGGACAGGGCGGTGAGCGGAGATCTCGAATCGATCCTGACAGTCCTGCTGGCAGCCATGGGGCCCTCCACTCACGAAAAGGGGTCCTCACGGGAACCCTCGTCCTCTTTCGTGAGACAGGCGGGCAGGGGAGACGATTTGTTACAGGCTGCCTTAAAAAAAGGCGAATCGGATCTCAATCCGCGCTGCAAACCCCGAGGCCGTCGAGCCGGTGGCTGACCAGATCCTGGATCTGCCGCGCGCAATCGAGGAACCCATCGAGAGTCTTGCCATGAGGATCGCCGAGGTCCTCGTCAGGATGCAGCCGGAAGGATTTCGGTTGCGTCGCGGGAAACATGGCCGTGAGCTCTCGCCGTTGCTCCTCGGTCATGCAGAAGATGGCCTCGGCTCGCTGGGCCAGGCGATGGGTCAGGTTGCGGGACCGGTGCTCGAGGACCGGCATGCCGATCCGCCCCAGCGCCTGCTGCACTTCCACCGCGATGGGCTCCCCGGGCCGGGCGGTCAAGCCGGCGCTCACGGCTTTGATGCCCAACCGGTCCAGCGACTCCAGCGGTACACCGAACCGGCCGGCGATCTCCGCGTTGCAGATCGCCTGGGCCATGGGCGAGCGGACCGTGTTTCCGTGGCAGACAAAAACAAACAATCGCCGCAGGGAATCGAGAGGGGCCGGCCGCAGCAGGTGGCACGACTGGGGGCTGATCATCAGCCATACTTCCCTGGCTACATCCAGGCCGGAGGCCGCGGCGGCGCGCGCGTCCATACGGACGCGAAACTCGGCGCCGCAGCCGACGCGGGCCTCGACCACAGAGCCCATGGGCGCGAGCTGCCTGATCCTTCCGGGTATCACGCTGCACTCACTGAGAATCGCCGGCTGCACGGCCGAGACGAGAATTTCTCCGGCGCGAACCCCGAGGCACACTTCCGAGCCGACGGCAGCCTGCGCCAACGGCGCCTTGAGAAGCATCGAGGTTCCGGTGAGCTGGCAGACCATGGTGCCTTCCGGCTCCCGGAGCTCGAGCACGGTCGCATCGAAAGAGTTCTCGAATCCCGCCGGCTGCGCCAGCGCCGCGCGCGGAGGAGCGGCCACCACGTCCAGCGGCCGGCCATCGGCGATCATCCTTCCCTGCTCCAGGACGATGACGTGATCACCCATGGCCAGCATTTCACCGTGGTCATGGGTGACATAGAGGATGGGAATCCGGCGCGTATGGTTCCACCTCAGCAGGTCTTCGATGATGCGGACCTTCGTGCGCGGGTCCAAGGAGGACAAGGGCTCGTCCAGGAGCAGGACCGAGGGCTCGGTGACCAGGGAACGCGCCAGGGCAACCCGTTGCTGCTCACCGCCGGAAATCTCCCGGGGCGACCGGCCACAGAGGTGCGCAATCTGAAAGGACTCCAGGATCTCGCGCATCCGCCGCTCCCTTTCGGGCCTGTCCAGGCGGCGGAGCCCATACATGACGTTGTCCTGGACAGACAGGTGGGGAAAGAGGGCCAGGTCCTGAAACACGATGGCGACTCTGCGCCGCGCCGGTTCGAGCTTGATCCCCTGCCGCGAATCAAAGAGCACGCGATCGCCGGCGGTGATGCGCCCTTCCTCCGGATCGCTCAGGCCCGCGATGCAGCGCAGGATGGTCGTCTTGCCCGCGCCGGAGTGGCCGACGATCATCGTCACGCCGGGGGCGGCGGCGAACGCGGTTTCGAGCTGGAAACGGGTGGACCGGCCGGAGAAGTGACGTTTGCGCAAGCGGACGTGCAGCTCGCCCGCATCGCGAAACGCCGAGGGCTGCGACGACCGCGACGGCAGGCTCATGCCGGATTCCCCCGAGCGGCTCCGGGCACGGCCACGACGCCTCCATCGACTCTCCCATTCCTGTTGAGGCGACCGAGCAGCATGGAAAGCGCCACGGCGGCCGCGGCCAGCAACACCAGGAGGAAGGCCACGGGCAGGGCTCCCGTCAGGCCGTTCGATTCGAAGCTCACCCACAGGTAAACCGGCAGGGTGTGAGGGTTGTAGGCGACGATCATCGTGGCACCGAACTCGCCGAGCGCGCGGATCCACGCCAGCGTGAT
The DNA here is from genome assembly GCA_049284515.1 of Thermoanaerobaculia bacterium. Classification (GTDB taxonomy): domain Bacteria; phylum Acidobacteriota; class Thermoanaerobaculia; order Multivoradales; family UBA5704; genus DATARR01. The sequence continues at coordinate 2,661 of JBAPYB010000156.1, read as the reverse complement.
CCCCGCCGCAATGCCGGGCCAGGCGAGTGGCAGGGAGATCCGCCGAAAGATATGCCACTGGGAATCGCCCAGCGTCGCCGCCGCCATCTCCAGCTTGGGATCGACGCTGTTGAACGCCACCAACGCAGAGATGATGACGAAGGGAGATGACACGTAAAGTTGTGCCAGGACGATTCCTATCGGGTTGCTCGTGAGGGCGACGTTCCAGGCCGCCAGGGGACCGCCGACCGTACCGTAGGGTCCGAAGGTCTGCAACAACAGGATGCCTCCCGCCAGCCCCGGCACGACCATCGGCAGGAAAACGAGGCTGATCAAAAGCTGCTTGAACGGGAGTCGGCCGCGGGCGAGCACGTAGCCGAGCGGAACGCCGAACAGGGTCATGATCACGACCGAGACGGCGGAGGTCAGAATCGAGGTGCGCAGGGCATCGACGGCCTGCGGGTCGCGCAAGGCCGAGATCCAGCGAGACAGGTCGGCGTGGGCCAGCAGGTTGGCGATCGGCAGCACGAGGTTGAGCAGCAGCAGGCCGCCGATGGCGCCGAAAACCAGAAGTGTCGGTCTGGGCGGTTGCATCATGACTTGTAGGTTCCCGAGCAAAGGCTACGGAGATCCGGCGGAATCTGCTCTCTACTTCCGCCCACCTGATGTTCTACGATTCCGAAACCGAACTTCTCCAGCAGGTCGGGCGAGGTGAGAAGGAATCGCACGAACGCCTCGGCAGCAGCCTGGTTGTGCGCCGTCTTTGGAATCGTCAGAGTGAAGAGAATCGGGGCACCGCTGACGCGCTCGCCGGTAGGCGTCGTATAGGTGGCTTGCGCGTAGAGATCGGAAAACCGGGAGTCGCCCAGATTGATTTCGGGGGGAAAGCTGACGAAGGGCAATTGATGGGCGACGATCTCGTGCTTGTAGAAGATTCCGGCGTCGAACTGGCCGGAGTCGATGCGGGCCAGCAGCGCGACCTCCGGCAGCACCTGGGCGGGGTTCAGCGGATCCCCCAGTAGACCCGGTATTTCCGGCCGCTGGTAATGCTTCCCGGCCAGGGCGAAGAGGAAAAGCGTTCGGTACCCCTTCGGATCGATGGTGGGGTCTCCCCGGCCAAAGCGCACGCCGGGCGTCTCGAGGACCTCGTACCAGGGAGTCTTGCCGGCCGCCGCGGCATCGAAGCTGGCCGCGAAACGGCTCTTCGGATTGTAGGCGAGCACGAGCTGCGAAGAGGCGACGGTCACGAACCAGGTCACAAGGTCGCCGTTCTTGGTACCCATCAGTACGTTTACATTGACGGCTGGATCGGCGCTGATAAAGACGTCCGGGCTCCGGAGATGATCGTGGATGAGGCGCGCGGCGCCGAGCGACCCGTGCGCTTCTCCCTTATATTCGTAACCGGTCGCCGCTGAGAATGCCGGACCCACACCCTTTTCCATGACGGTGGCGAGAGAGCCCGCATAGAGGACGGAAACCGAGCGATTTTGAGCAGCGTCAGCGCACGCCGAAAGAAGCAGCGAGGCGACGAGAAGGGCAAACCGAAGCGCGCCCAGGCTGATTGACGGGAAAATCCGCTTCACCGGACCACCTTATCGTTATCCTGAGACCGTGACGACGGTGACTTTACTACACACCCTGTCATCCCCGCCGCCATAGTCATGTCGAAATGGCCGTGGCCGGAGAGGTTGAAGGCGATCACCTGCCTCTCGCCGCTCTCCTTGCAGCGCAGCGCTTCGTCGATCGCCACCCGGATCTCCTCGTAGGCTTCCAGCGGTCGAGGCTCTCCCGCCGTGGCCGCAACCTCGCGTCATTTTGCGCCAACAGCGATCTGCCATGCAGCAACCCGGAGCTCGCAGGGAAAGGATACCATGACGAAGGCGCAAGCACACCTTTCCGTCGTCGCAAGCAGGGTCGGGCTTGCGGCAATTCCAAAGGCAGCCAGTTTCGTTGATAGGATATATGGCGCAAGATGCTCCTCCAAGATCTTTCCAGTCGGACTTATTGCAGCAAAACTGCCCAAGAATGATACGTGATTGACCCAATTCGCAGCAAGGCAAGACTCTGATGCCGCGATGCATCACAATCTTGCGCCTAATGGGCGCAATTTTGCGGCGATTCAATTCAGGCTTGCAGCTTTATTCGACAATCCAGAGATGGTATCACGGCTGCTCGCATCTCTGGAAAGAGGGGACGCAGCAGCGTATCGCCATCTTGTTAATTTCTAGGGCGATTTCGAGCCAAATTGCATTGATAATGCCGCAATGCGGGGCAATCTCGCGGCATTGAAATGCCCGGAAGCGATGGTGCTTCTGGGAGACGAGTCGTTGTATGAGTACGTTGCGGCAACGGAACGATACGATGCTGCACTGGAGGGGTGCGTTGCGGCACTGTAAGACTACGTTGGAGAACTGCAAGGCTCAGCTTGCGCCAAACGAGCTTCGCTTGCGCCTCTTCGATCGCGGGTCACGACAGTTTTGCGCGATGACGCGAACCGGGAGCGGTACAGGGAGGCTCAAGAGCTTAGTACTCCCCACCGTAAGTACGGTGACGTATCAAAGCCGCAATTCTTGGAGCAACCTTGTTTTCCGGCAGTTGCTCCTGCTGGTCTCACGAACGAATCGCCGGAGGCGGTAGAGACGTCCCAGGTCCTGAACGATATCGATCCGGAGGCCACGGGGA
>JBAPYB010000155.1:0-6304 GCA_049284515.1 Thermoanaerobaculia bacterium | reverse complement strand
GTGCCGGTCTCACAGGGCGGGTCGAGCCCCCGCCCTTCCGTCCAGACCCGCCCCTACCCGAAGCGAAAAGGGAAAGAGTCCGCTGATGCGTCCGACCCGCCGCGCCGTCGTCGTTGCCGTGTTGGGAATGGCCGTGGCCTTGCTGCCAGCGGCGGTGGACGCGCGGTTGTGGGTGTTGTGGCCGGTGTACCTGGGAGCCCTGGTGCTGGCCTTGGGGGCGGACGCCTTGATGGTGCCGAACCGGGCGGAGGTGACGGCGGCGCTGGCCATGCCGGGCACGTTGTACATCGGCGAAGAGGAGGAGGCGGTGCTCACGGTGGCGGTGCCATCCGCCCGGCGGGTGCCGGTGACGGTGGCGGTCGACCTTTCGGACCGGTTGCTGCCCCAGCCGCAACTGCGGGGCCGCGCCTCGCGGGAGGGCACCGGGCTGCGCTTCCAGCTCGCTCCCACCCGCCGCGGACGCATCGTGGTGGAGCGCGCCTGGATTCGCTACGCGGGCCCGCTGGGGCTGATGGCCGCCGTGGCGAAGCGGGACCTCATGCGGCAAGCGCCGGTGGTGCCCAACATCCGGCCGGTGAAGACCATGGCGTTGCGCTTCCTCACCGACCGCGAGTTCCGGCTGGGTCTGAAGATCGAGCGCTACAAAGGGGACGGCACGGAGTTCGACTCTCTGCGGGAGTACACCGTGGGCGACGACCGGCGGACCCTGGACTGGAAGGCCTCGGCCCGCCATCGCAAGCTGGTCGCCCGGCAGTACCGGGCCGAGCGCAATCACCAGGTGGTGATCGCCATCGACACCGGCCACCTGATGTGCGAGCCGCTGGCCGGCATTCCCAAGGTGGACCACGCGGTGAACGCGGCGCTGTTGCTGGCCTACATCTCCCTGCGGGCGGGGGACCGGGTGGGGCTCGCGACGTTCGATTCGAAACCCGGGCTCTACGTCGAGCCCAAGGGCGGCCTGCGAGGCTTTCAGATCCTCAGCCAGATGGCGAGCCAGGTGGACTATTCGGACCGCGAGACCAATTTCACGCTCGGCCTGACCGCGATCGGCCAGCGCCTTTCCCGGCGCTCGCTCATCGTCGTGCTGACGGATTTCGTCGACACGATCACCGCCGAATTGATGGTGGAAAACCTCGACCGCCTCTCCCGCCGCCACGTCGTGGTCTTCGTCGCCCTCCAGGACCCCGGCCTCGCCGCCGTCGCCGCGCAGAAGCCGTTGAGCATCCTGGAGCTCAACCGCGCCGTCGTCGCCGGAGGGCTGCTTCGTGATCGCGAAGTCGTCCTGCGCCGCCTCCGCCGTTTCGGCATCTATCCGATCGACGCCGCGCCGGGGCAGGTGTCGCCGCGGCTGATCAATACGTATCTGGACATCAAGCGGCGCGAGAGGATTTAGAGGAATGAGCATCTCGAGGGGCGAATCGCAGGCTGTAGGTGTATACCTGAGAAGAAGCGGCCCCGAGGATCGGGAGACGGGACCTGTAGGCCGGATAGCTTGACCCGAGGCGCGGATCACGGGACCCGAGGGTCGGGTGACTTGACCCAAGGGTCAGACTCCTTGACCCAAGGGTCGGGACTCTTGACCCGGGGGTCACGGCTCTTGACCCAAGGGTCGGGACTCTTGACCCAAGGGTCGGGACTCTTGACCCAGGGGTCGGGACTCTTGACCCAAGGGTCGGGACTCTTGACCCAAGGGTCACGGCTCTTGACCCAAGGGTCGGGACTCTTGACCCAAGGGTCGCGCAGCTTGACCCAAGGGTCGCGTCGCTTGACCCTCGGGTCGCGCAGCCCGACCCATGGAGCGCGCAGCCTGACCCGCGGGTCCGGGGATTCAAATCATGGATCCGGTAACTCATAGAGCGGGTCCGCCAGACGATTCGCGGGAGCGGGTGACCGGCGATTCGGGTCCCGTCGCGCATTCTGACGGTCGCCGCCGGTAGAAGAAGCGGCGTCAGGGCAGCGTTCTTGGGCGGGACACGGCACCACGGCTCCGTGTTACCTCGCCCGTCCCCGGCGGCTTTACGCTGAAGTACGCCGTCCGGCCTTTCAACCGGTCTCTTCGGCCTACTTTAAGGCGCCCTTTCCGCACAGGACGGTGGAAACTTCCAAGCTTGTGCGCCAAGCCTGTGCGCAACTTCGGGCCTCTACCCGAAGCCGGGGACTGGCTGGGATGCCTCTCTGGAGGCCTGCCGTAGATGGCTTATCGCAGGTTGGCGATGAGCGGATGAGCGATGAGAGCGACTTTTTCCGTTCTTTCAAGGGTATGGCCAGAAAACTTCGCTACATACCCGACCCTCCAACCCTCGTCTTCATCACCTGCCGCACCGTCCAGGGACGCTTCCTCTTCCGCCCCGAACCGGAGCTCAACGACCTCGTCCTTGGCATCCTCGGACGGTGCCAGCGAAACCACGACCTCACTCTCTGTGCCGTCATCACCCTCTCGTCGCACTTCCACATCCTGGCCGTGGCCGAGGATGCCCAGCAAATCTCCAGCTTCATGCGCGACGTGAAATCGAAGCTCGCCCGCGAGGTCAACCGCCTGACCGGCTGGCAGGGGCCGGTCTTCGGGCGCCGTTACGACATGGCGACCGTCACCGAGGAAGAGGGGGCTCAAATCGAGCGCCTTTCGTACGTCTTGGCGAATGGAGTCAAGGAGAACCTGGTGGAGCGGGTGAGGGATTGGCCGGGCGTGCAGTCCGGCCGCGCCTTGCTCGATGGCGAGCCCATGATCGGCCACTGGTTCGAACGGACTCGGGAGTACGCGGCGCGCAACCGGCGTTCGCCCGTCGAGAGCCTGCGGTTTGCAACAAAGGAGGCTGTCGTGTTGTCGCCGATTCCTTGTTGGGCTCATCTGTCCCCGGATCAATACCGGGCACGCGTCGCCGCCCTGGTGGAGTCCATCGAGGCCGCCGCGGCTCTTCAGCGGAGCCAGTCCAATCAATCGGTCCTTGGAGTGGAGGCGATCCTCGCGATGGATCCCCTGCATCGTCCCGCCAAGCTCGCGAAGTCCCCGGCGCCTCTCCTCCACGCCTTCAGCAAGGCAGCGCGGAAGGCTTTCTACGAGGCCTACTCCTGGTTCGTCTCGCTCTTCAGGACGGCCGCCGAGAAATTGAAAGCCGGAGATCGCAACGCGCCGTTCCCGGCAGGCAGCTTTCCCCCCGGCCTACCCTTCGTCGCCGGATAGCCCCGCCGGCGACGTTCTTTGACAGCCGTCCGCCCGATTGGAGGGCCACTTCACCGCGAGCCACGACTCGGCAGGCCGGAGGTGTCTGCAAACGGCGACTCCAAAGAGCCGGTTCGGTGGAGACGAGAGCATCCTGCGCCTCCTGGGGCCGACTTCAAGGCCGATTTCAAGGCGTCTTTCTCCTGCTGCTGGCACCTATTGGCAGAGGCTGGCACCTATTGCTGCTGCACCTATTGCTGCTGCACCTATTGCTGCTGGTCGCACAGCCTGACCCAGCGCATGAGACCCTGGCATGCTATCCTGCTACTCCAAAGAGCCGGTTCGGTGGAGACGAGAGCATCCTGCGCCTCCTGGGGCCGACTTCAGGGCCGATTTCAAGGCGTCTTTCTCCAATCCGCCGATTGTTTTTTCAAGGAGAGGCTGGCACCTATGAGGAGAGGCTTAATTTTTTGGTTGGGGGCGGGAACAGGTGTTAGAATCGGCTTAATCTACGGGATATGTTAAGGACCTCATGGTAAGACAGCCAAAGGAAATGGGGCATCTAGCTGCCAAAGAGGCCTTCTGGATGGGTCTCGATGTGCTGTATCGCTTCGAGCGCATGCCAGACTGGGCTACCCTGATGGAAGCGGGAGCACTCACCACGCGCGAGCCCAAAGTGAAGTTGTTTGTGTCTCACCCTTGGGAAGCCCTCGATCATCCCGACCCTCATAACCGGCAGTGGTCGACTCTGCGACGATCATTCCTCAGTTGTATGGGAAAAAACAGCGATAGAGTCGGAGGCCTTGAGGCAGTTAGCAAGTTTCCATACATGACGCCAGCTTTTCACCGATTCGCATGGTGGCTAGAGACTAGTGTAGGCTGGAAAAAACCCATCGACGAGTCTCTCGTGAGCCTTCACCGAGACCTGGATAGTGCATCGCGGCATGGTTGTTATTCCTTTCTTCAGAACATTCAGAACATTGCCGAAACAGCTAACAGCAGTACAGCGCAAGGGATTAGGTGCCGCGGCAAAATAGGTATGTGGATAGATTACTGCTGTCTGCCCCAACGCAGACTAACTTTGGCGGAGCAACATTATTTTGAGAGTATGCTGCCCCAGATCCTTTATCTCGCATCTAAGAGCCTCGTGGTCGCCGTCTGGCCTGACGAAGAGCGTGCACTGGGACGAGCGTGGTGCATAGCAGAAGCAGCAATACATCAAGTAGCGACTGGTAGACGCCTTGCAATAGCGGCGGGGCTCCCGCTCGCAGAGGAGAGGTCTCATATCCTGCCTCGGCCAGGTGAGGAGGCGCTTGAGAATGAGACACCATTCATACTTATGAAGGCGCATAACGAGACTGCTATTCGCGGGCTGATCACCGAAGCTCGGCGCTCAGGCGATCCCGCCGATTTAGCCTGTTGGCTAAGCAGGAGGACTCACTGCACGAATGCCGGCGATATGCGAGTTATTAGTGCCGCAATTGTTTCGGCGGCGGCGAGCCTTACGAAGATAGGATGGCAAGCCGCAACTCTTCGTGCAGTAGAGGTGTTCTTGAAGGGGCTCTGGTGGACGCTTGGTTTTCCGGCATTGCTGGGCTTTTCAATGCTCGTTCTTTTATTGAAGGCCATGGGACCGCTCTTTGTCGGGAACAGGTCAGGTGTTGTTAAAGAGGGGGGCTTGTCTTGGTGGATCTTACTTCCCCTTTTTATTGTTATTTTTATCATCATTAACGCCGTTGTAGTTCTTGTCCTGGGTGTCGTACACCCGCTAGAGTTGGCGCGTCGCTTCATTAGCGATAAGATTCTCAAGCAGCGAGCGGATTTTATGTCAATCCAATATCGTTCCGATAAGAGTGGAACCTGAGGCTTTTCGGCTACCAGGGTGATCAGCTATCCGGCCGACTGTTTCCCCGGCGATTCCCTGTCAACTCGGCCACCGAAGTTGCCTTCCGTCCGCCCGATTGGAGGGCCCCTTCACCGCGAGCAGGAGAGGCTGGCACCTATTGCTGCGGGACGCTGTTTTGCGTCATGTTTGGTCGGAGGGAGAGTGCCGGCGAACAGCGCCTGCCTCTCGCTCCGGAGAGGCTGGCACCTATTGGCACCGCGAATCGGGATAGAGCGCCGTGGCTGCGGCGAGGAGCGCATTCGTGTCGTTCGACGTATACAGCGACGTGTCGCGGATGAAGGCGATGCGCTGTAGGTTGAGGCGGAGGCCGGCGTCGGTCGGATAGACGACGCCGGGGCAGGGATCGCTTGGCACGCAGTTGTACATTGCGTAGTAGTTGTTGTTCGCGAATGTGACGAGTTGGTTGAGCGCCGCGACGTCTGCGGGCGTGTTCTGCCAGTTCCCTGAGCCGTCGCTCTTCTGTATGACGACGAACTGGACGTTGACGATCTTCTGCGGCGACACCGGCGACGGAATGTAGTTGCGCGGCGAGGCGAAGGGTGTCGGGCACGTGAGCGTCGTCGGGCACGAGGGCGACGCCGTCAGTGTCGTCTTTCTCGCAAGGGGAAGGACCACGTCGTTGACGAGCGTCTGCGCAGGCCCGCGCGCCGCCGGCGGCAACACGACATCGTTCCTGACCTGCGGCGCCGCGATCTTCGGCGGCTGTTGCGGTTCCGCCGTTGCGTCGGCGCGCCCCGCGGCAGCGAACAGAAAAACCATGACGAGAGCACAACGCATCGAGCACCTCCGCATCTATTCCTCAAGAGCAGCCAAAAGTCCATCTTGGACCTCTCGGGGTACAACTCGCCCTGACTCCCTCCTCCTCCAACGCCTTCCCGACAGTCTCCATGCCTGTTCAGGCTACCGGTGAAAAAGATGTATGTCATTCATTCTATGTAACATAAAGATTGTAACCCATCCCCCACTCCTCGTCAAACTGGGTGGTGCTGTCGGGTTGGGCCTAGCCGCTCAGAAGTCGCACTAAACTTAGTACTGCCCACCATAAATATGATAACGTAGCAAAGCCGCAATTCTTGGAGCAACCTTGTTTTCCGGCAGTTGCTCCTGCTGGTCTCACGAACGAATCGCCGGAGGCGGTAGAGACGTCCCAGGTCCTGAACGATATCGATCCGGAGGCCACGGGGACCGCGGGACGTCTCCGCGGCGGAGAGGCCGGCTCCGGTTTCCACGCCGGCGGG
>JBAPYB010000154.1:0-2168 GCA_049284515.1 Thermoanaerobaculia bacterium | reverse complement strand
GCGTCGTCGGCGGCGTGCCGGGCGGCGTGCCGTCGGAAGATGCGCCGTTGCGCGTCGGCGGCGCCGTCACCCGGCCGGAGATCATCAACCAGGTCAGGCCGGTCTACACCGAGCTCGCCCGCCGGGCGCGCGTCACCGGCACGGTGATCGTCGAAGCCATCATCGACACCAGCGGCAACGTCACCAACGTCCGGGTGCTCAAGGGCCTGCCCATGGGCCTCGACAAAGCCGCGGTGGAGGCGGTCCAGAAGTGGAAGTTCAAGCCGGCCACGCTCGAAGGCCGGCCGGTCAAGGTCTACTATGTGCTGACGGTCAATTTCCAGGTGCAGTGAGCGCCTAGGTTTTCAGAAAAGGAAAAAAGGAGACGCGCATGAGTCTGAATCCTCTTGCCCTGTGGGAACAGATGACCATCCTCAACAAAGGGGTCATCGTCATTCTCATCCTGCTGTCGATCTGGTCGCTCTACGTCTCCGTCGAGAGACTGATCATGTTCAACAAGGCGCGCAAGCAGTCGCTGCTGTTCGCCCGCCAGGCGACCGAGCACCTGAAGAACGATCGTCCCCAGGCCGCCATCGACGCCGCGAGCAAGTACCCGCAGAGCCATCTGGCGCGCGTCGTCTCCGCCGGTCTCCAGTCCTTCCAGTACGAGAGCCAGACCAGCCCGCTGGGCCATGAAGAGATCGTGGAGGCCGCCACCCGCGCCGTCGAACGCGCCACGCTGCTCACCACCTCCGACCTCAAGCGCGGCATCGGCTCGCTGGCCACCATCGCCACCATCACCCCCTTCATCGGCCTGTTCGGCACCGTGATCGGCATCATCAACGCCTTCACCGGCATGGCCCTCGCCGGCTCCGGCGGCATCGGCGCCGTGTCGGCCGGTATCGCCGAAGCGCTCGTGGCCACCGCCTTCGGCCTCGGCGTCGCCATTCCCGCGGCCTGGATGTTCAACTACTTCACGAACAAGCTGGAGCGGCTTCAGATCGAGATGTCGAACTCCTCTTCCGAGCTGATCGACTTCTTCATGAAGCGGCAGAGGAGCAAGAATGCTGCATAAGCACCAGAAGCTGAACCTCATCAAGGGGGTGCGGAGCGACATCAACGTCACTCCCCTCGTTGACGTCTGCCTGGTGCTTCTGATCATCTTCATGGTCGTCACGCCGATGCTCCAGAAGGGCGTCAACGTGTCGCTGCCCGAGACCATGAAGCCGGACAAGATGCCGGAAGGCGCCAAGCAGCTCACCATGGCGATCACGCAGGATGGCAACGTCGCCGTCGAGCAGAAGTGGATCCCCAACGCCGACCTCAAGGCCCATCTCGAAGACATCCACAGCCAGACCCCGGACAAGTCGGTCATCATCAAGGCTGACAAGAGGCTGAAGTACAAAGACGTCCGGAAAGTGATGCAGATCATCAACGAAGCTGGCTTCAGCCGCGTTGGAGTGGTCACCGAGAAGGAGAAAAAGTTGGGCGGTACCGCCTAGGGCGGACCTCCCCGGGAGTCAAACAACCATGGCAATGAACGTTTCAGGTGCCAGTGGCGGCGTCCGCAGCGACATCAACATCACGCCCCTGGTGGACGTGGTGCTGGTGCTGCTCATCATCTTCATGGTGGCCGTGCCCCTGCTCCAGATGGGGTACCCCGTGCAGGTGCCGCCGAAAGTCGAGACCGCAGCTCCTCCTCCCCAGTCCGACGACCAGGTGATCGTGCGGATGGACGCCCAGGGCAACATGTTCATCAACAAGACGATGTATCCGGAGAGCGATTTCGGGCCCAAGCTCCGCGAGGCCATGACCGGCCGGGCGAGCAAAGTGGTCTTCTTCGCCGCGGACGGCGAGCTGCTGTTCGACAAGGTGGCCCACTTCATGGACCTGTGCCGTAACAACGGCGCGGAGAACCTCGGCATCGTCTTCGACGACCTGCGGCCCGGCACTGCGAACGCGAGCGCCCCCGCGGGCGCCCCGTAGTAACCCGGCGGGCTGGCTTCACGCCCCCGTCGCGCCGTCTCCTGATCCCCCCGCGTCCCGGACGGACAAGGGGGATTTCGTTTTTCCACGGGGAAACTCACCCCCCGCCCAAGACCCTCATCACCCCGGCCCTCTTCTCCCGCCCCCACCCACCCCCCTCACCGGGAGAAGAGGGAGAACAGCCCGCAAGGACAATGACGAGG
>JBAPYB010000153.1:0-10570 GCA_049284515.1 Thermoanaerobaculia bacterium | reverse complement strand
GAATCAACAAACCAGTCCCAGATTGCACCGCGACGGCCCAGTCTGGGACTGGAGCTCTCACCGCTCTCCACCGCCCCGAAAGAGCTCGAATTCATGGCCACGGAATTACGCGAGACTCAACAGCAGGGCTGAGACCTGCCATGGCAGGCGAAACAAATGGCATGGCAGGTCTGAGAAATGGCATGGCAGGTGAGACAAATGGCGTGGCAGGTCTAAGACCTGCCACGGCAGGCGAAACAAATGGCATGGCAGGTCTTCAAACTGACATGGCAGGTCTCTCACCGGGCGTGGCAGGTGTCTTAGGGCTCGTCACAGAATAACTATGTCAGTTCTTGCCGCCCCAAGGGGCGACAGCAGTCTCCTTTTCGGCGGTCTTTTGCCGCCCCTTCGGGCGCACCTTCCGCAGGCCCACACCGCGAGCCCGGAGGGCGGCAGACTCATAGCCCAGGGCGAGAGCCCTGGGATAGAGCCAACCACCGAATCGATTGGTGCCCTGCCAAGGGCGTTTTTTCTACCTCGGCGGCCGACCCAACGGGAGAAAAAAGCGCCCTTGGCAGGGCGGTCTGGAAGGGTGTGGGTTGCCGGTCCCAGGGCTCTCGCCCTGGGCTACGAATCTGCCGCCCTCCGGGCTGGTCTCGACGCCTTCGGGCCACGTACCCCGACTGGTGCGGCCTTTGTCTTTGGACCAAGGAAGTCCGGAGAACTGGTGCAGTTATTCTGTGACGAGCCCTTACCGACCCCCATAGGCGCTGACTTTGCTGGCTGAGAGGCCCCCCGCCCAAGACCCTCACCCCTACCCCTCTCCCGGCCACCCCATCCCCCTCCCCGGGAGAGGGGAGCCCGGCTGGGGCGATCGTGCTGTTCTCCCTCCTCTCCCGGGGAGGGGACGGAGGGGGTCGGGAGAAGAGGGCCGGGGTGATGAGGGTCTTGGGAGGGGGACCTCGCAGCAAAGTTAGCGCCTATGGGTACAATCCCCCTCCCATGTGGAAACCCGGCGACCGCGTCACTCATCGATTTCATGCCGAGCTGGGGCCGGGCCGCATCACGGCGGTCCAGGGCCGGCGCCTCCAGGTCGAGTTCCCGGACCAGACGCTGAGCTTCGCGGCGGAGACGGACGCCCTGCTGCCGCTGAGAGTCCAGCCGGGCGGCAAGGCCCGCCTCGAAGGGACGAACGAGATCGTCGTCGTCGAGTCCTGCGACGCAGCAGGACGATGCCTCCTCGCAGACGGCCGCGAGATCCCGTTCGACAAGCTGTGGCCGCTGCCGGCGGAAGTCTCTCCCGTGGAGCGGCTGGCCCGCGGCAACGTCGACGGCTTCGAGGACTTCGCCAACCGGCTGGACGGGCTGCGCCTCCAGCGCATCCGCCAGGCCGGCGGCCTCGGCTCGTTCCTCGGCGGGCGCATCCAGCTTTTTCCTCACCAGCTCTACGTGGCCGAGCGGGCCTGCCACAGCGATCCCGTGCGCTGGCTGCTGGCGGACGAGGTGGGGCTGGGGAAAACCGTGGAGGCATGCCTCATCCTCAACCGCCTCCTCCATACCGGCCGCGCCGGACGCACCCTCGTCGTGGCGCCCGAGACGCTCGTCCTGCAATGGCTGGGCGAGCTGTGGCGCAAGTATCACCAGGTCTTCGTGCTGCTCGACGACAAGCGCCTGGGCGACGTGGCCAAGGACTACGGCGAGGACTTCAATCCGTTCGACGTCCACCGTAAGGCCATCGTCGGCCTCGAAACCTTGACGCGCCGCCGCCGGCTCACCGAGCAGGCCGTGGCGGCGGGGATCGACCTGCTGGTGGTGGACGAGGCGCATCATCTGCGACGGCCCAAGGGGCACCCCGGCACCGAGGCGTACCGCGCCGTGGCGCCCATCGCCGCACTCGGCCGCCACGTGCTGCTGCTCACCGCCACACCGCTGGAGGACGACGCCCACGGCTTCTTCCGCCTGCTCCAGCTCCTGCGTCCCGAGGAGTTTCCCGAGGAGGAGAGCTTCGACGAGCGGCTGGCCCGGCGCGAACCGCTGCCGCCCTGCACCAGCTCGACGCGGCGGGTGGACATCGGCGGCCTGCCGCCGCGGGTGCCGCAGCCGGTCGACCTACCGGCGGCAGACTGGGAGCCGCTGGACCGCCTGGTGCGGCACCTCCGAGCCCAGCCGGCGGAGAACGCCCTGGCGCGTTGGCGCAAGCTGGACCGGGTTTTCCGCGGCCTCGACTCGCCCGCGGCCCTGCTCGCCGGTTCGAGCCGGGAGGAGCCGGAAACGACTGCGCTCGCCAGCGAGGCCCGCGACCAGGACCCGCGCGTGCGCTGGCTGGGCGAGCAGGCGGCCCGCTGGGTGGGACCGGAGGAGAAGACGCTCGTCTTCGTGGCCCACCGCGAGACCCTGGAGGTGCTCAAGAGCGCCGTCGAGCGCCAGGGGCGGCGGGCCGGCATCTTCCACGAGGACCTCTCCCCCGAGCGGCGGGACATCGAAGTGGCCCAGTTCCGCCTCCCCGAGGGGCCGTCGCTCCTGCTCTCCACCGAGGCCGGCGGCGAGGGGCGCAATTTCCAGTTCTGCCGCCGGCTGGTGCTGTTCGACCTGCCCCGGAACCCGGGCGTGGTGGAGCAGCGCATCGGCCGGCTGGACCGCATCGGCCGCACCCGTCCCACGGAGATCATCTACTTCCGGCCGGAGACCGGCCTCGGCCGCGCCGTGGCGGACCTCTACGAGGCGATCGGCCTGTTCCGCGAGCCGCTCGGCGGCCTGGAGCAGGAGCTGCGTCACGTCGCCCAAGCCGTCGAAAAGGCGGCGGTCGAGGGGCCGGCGGAAGTCGATCCCCTGGCCTTCCGCAAGGTGTTGCAGGAAGCCCGGGCGGCGCACGACCGGGTGCAGAACGCCGCGTACCACGAGCTCCACCGCGATCCGTACCGGCCGGAGATGGTGGCGGAGATCCTCTCCCGCGTGCCGCCGGAGCTCGACGCGCTCAACGAGAGCATCGTGGTGCGGGCCGCCTCGCGCTTCGGCTTCGAGGTGGACGCCCAGAGCGGCGAGCGCACCTGGCTGATCGAGTTCGGCGGCGAGGCGCTGGTGGACCACTTCCCCGGCGTGCCGCTCGGCACCGCCTTCCTCGGCACCTTCAGCCGGGAGCGGGCGGTCGACGAGGAGACGCTCGACTTTTTCTCCTCCGGCCATCCGCTGGTCGAGGGCCTCCTGATCGAGCTCGAGGAAGGACCGCGGGGCCGGGTGGCCCTGTTTCAGATCTCCGGCGACGAGGAAATTTTCGCTGTGATGGCCGTCTATAGCGAGGGCACGGACTGGCGAGCCGTGGTGGTGGATGCGAAGGGAACGCTTCGCCCCGACCTCGCCGACCGGCTCACTCGCGAGCCCATCGTCCCTGAGCCCATCGAGGTCAAGAAGTGGGTCAACCAAACGAGTTGGAGCAAGGCCATCCGCCGCATGGCCGATCTCCTGCCGAAGGGCGCCAAACCCCAGGCCGTGGCAGGATTCCGGGTGCGGCGGCGGGGGTGAATCCAGCCCGTGCTAGCCTTCCGCGCTATTGCGGACTGCCTTTCGGAGGGAATTTCCACATGATCCGAGCTCAGCGTTCCGTCGCGCTTCTGATCGTCCTGCTCTTCGTCTGTTCCGCCCTCGCCGGCGCCGCCGTTCCGGCGAAGCCGCGCCTGGTGGTGCTGATCTCCATCGATCAATTCCGCGCCGACTACCAGACGCGGTTCGCGGACCTCTTCCTGCCGCCGGCCACCCAAGGCGGACCTGGGGGCTTTCGGTACCTCATGGAGCGGGGGGCGTACCACACCGACGCGCATCACGATCACTTCCCGCTCTACACCGGGCCCGGCCACTCCATCCACTTCACGGGCTCGACGCCCTACAAGTCCGGCATCGTGGGCAACGACTGGTTCGACCGGGAGGACCTCAAACGCAGCCGCTACTGCGTGGAGGACCCCAACAGCCCGCTCGTGCCGCCATCCTCCAAGGCCGGCGTCTCGCCCGTCACGCTGCGGGTCACCACCGTGGGCGACGAGCTCAAGATGGCGACCGGCAATCAGGCCAAGGTCTGGGGCCTGGCGTTCAAGGACCGCGCCGCCGTGCTGATGGCGGGACATCTCGCGGACGGCGTCCTCTGGTTCGACGACCAGACCGGCGCCTGGATCTCCAGCCGCTACTACCGCAAGGACGGCACGCTGCCGCAGTGGGTCACGGACTGGAACGCCCAGAAGAAGATCGACGCCTTCTTCGGCAAGCACTGGACGCTCTCCGTCAAGCCCGCCGCGCTGAAGCGGCTGTGGACACCGGCCAACAAGTACGCGGGCAATCCCTCCGGTCTGGGCACGAGCTTCGGCTCCGGCGGACACCCGATCGACGGCGGCCTCAAGGCGCCCGGGCCGGCCTTCTACAAGGCTTTCACCACCACTCCCTTCGGCAACGAGTACGTGCTGGAGTCGGCCCGCGAGCTGATCCGCCGCGAGGGCCTGGGTCAGGACACGATTCCCGACGTCCTGGCCATCAACCTCTCCTCCAACGACTACATCGGTCACGCCTACGGCCCGGACAGCGCCGAGGTGCTGGACGCCACCGTGCAGACGGACAAATCGCTCAGCCGCTTCTTTCAGTTCCTGGCCAAGACGATCCCCGGCGGGCTCGCGAACGTGACCCTCGTGGTGACCGCCGATCACGGCGTCGCCCCCATCGCCGCGGAAGCGAAGGACGCGGGCATGCCGGCGGGCAATTACTCTGAGGACCCGATGGTCAAAACCATCGAAACGGCGCTGGTGGCCGAGCTCGGGACCGGTCCCTGGACCAAGGCGCTGGTCGAATCCAACTATTACCTCGACCTAGACGCCCTCAAGGCCAAGGGGATTCCCGCGTCCCGGGCCGAGGAGATCGCCGCCGCGGCCTTCCGCGCCCAGCCGGGGATCTACACGGCCTACACCCGCACTCAGATCCTGGAAGGCCGGATGCTCGACAACGAGGTCGCGCAGCGGGTCTCCCGCAGCTTCCATCCCAAGATCTCCGGCGACGTGGTGATCGTGCCCGAGCCGTACTGGATGCCCGGCTACTCCTCGCCGCCCACCGGCACGACGCACGGCTCGCCGTACGCCTACGACACCTCGGTGCCGCTCCTGCTCGCCGGCTTCGGCATCAAGCCGGGGCGCTACACCCAGCGGGTTTCGACGCTGGACACCGCGCCCACCCTCGCGGACATCCTCGGCATCCTCCAGCCCAGCGGCTGCGAGGGGAAGGTCCTCACGCACGCGAGGAAAAAGTGAGAGGACTCACCCGAACAGCCCGAGCTGCTCCGCCTGGCCCGGCCGCCGGAAGGCGGCGGTGGAAAGCTCGCGCCGCGGCTCGTCGAGGCCGTAACGGCGCCTGAAGGTCTCGAAAGTGGCGCGAATCTGTTCGGCGTAGAGACGCTCACCACGCATGCGGCTGCCGAAGCGGGGATCGTTCAATTTGCCGCCGCGCAGGTCGCGAACGCGGTTGAGGACCTTCTGCTTGCGGTCGGGAAAGTGGCGCTCCACCCACTCCTCGAACAGGCCGGCGACGGCGCCGGGAAGGCGCATCATCACGTAGCCGGCTCCCGTGGCCCCCGCGTTGGCCGCGGCTTCCAGGATCTTCGCCGTCTCGTGATCCGTGATCGCCGGCACGATGGGCGCCACCATGACTCCCACGGGAATGCCCGCCGCGGCCAGGCGCTCGATCGCCTTGAGGCGCTCGCGGGGATGGGAGGCGCGGGGCTCCATCTTTCGCGCAAGCTCGCCGTCCAGGGTGGTGATGGAGAGGTGGACGGAGACGGCGTCGTGCTCGTTGAGCTCCTGGAGATAGTCGATGTCCCGGGTGACGAGCTCGTTCTTGGTGATGACACCGACCGGCTGGCGGAACTCCGCCAGCACCGCGAGGCACCGGCGCGTGATCTCCAGCTTGCGCTCCACCGGCTGGTACGGGTCCGTGACGCCGCTCATGACGAGCACCTTGGGCGTCCATCGGGGCGACCCCAGCTCCTTGCGCAGCAGCTCGGCCGCGTCCTCCTTGACCATGATGCGGGTCTCGAAATCGAGCCCGGCCGAGAAGCCCAGGTACTCGTGCGTGGGCCGGGCGTAGCAATAGATGCACCCGTGCTCGCAGCCGCGGTAGGGGTTCAACGAGAATTCGAAGCCCACGTCCGGGCTGTCGTTCCGGGTGATCGCCGAGCGGGAGGTGTCCCGCAGCAGCTCCGTGCCGATGCGCTCGGGCCCCGGGATCTCCGGGTCGCGCTCGATCGAGATCGTCTCGAAGCGGTTGGTGGGGTTGAAGGCCGCGGCCCGGCCTCTGACTGCCGTCTCCATGGCGTAAGTATAGCGCAAGTTGGCCCGCCTGCGCCTTCCCGGCTCCCTGGAACTTTTCCGGGAAGGTTCGGTCTGAAGATTGTGTTGTCGCTCTTCAAACAGGCCGGTGTCTTTTTTCAGGTCTGAGGTGGATTGGATCGTGCAGCACGTCCCGCTCAAGGTTGTGCCCAGAGAGCCCCTGCTGGCCTGGCCGGGGGTGGAGAGCCTGAAGCTGACGCTCCCCCTCTCCTATCTGTTCTCGAAGATCTTCTTCTCGATCTACGGCGGCACCAGCCTGCTCGCCGGGCTGCGCCACACGCGGCCGGACTTCCACTTCGCCTGGGAGCTGCGCCTGCCGTTCATCCCCTGGCTCTCGGTGGCGTACCTCTCCGTGCCGCTGCTCCTGTTGCTGACGCCTTTCATCCTGCGGACGTGGCGGTCGTTCACCCCATTCTTCCTGGCGTTGACGGCGGAGACTCTGGTCGCGGGCGTCGTCTACCTGATCGTTCCTATGGTGCAGGTCTATCCGCCGCGGGTGGCTTCCGGCATCGGCGGCGCCATCTTCCACCTCGCGGACCGGCTGAACCTCCAGTACAACGAGTTCCCTTCGCTCCACATCGCCTTCGCGGTGACGGCGGCGGTCGTCTTCGGCCGGCAGCGCGGCCTCTTCGGAAGAATCCTCTTCGCCCTGTGGACCGTGGGCGTGGCCGTCTCGACCCTTTTCCTCCACGAGCACCACACCCTGGATCTCGCCTCGGGGGCCGTGCTCGGGCTGATGGGAGTCTTCTGGGCCTGGCTCCCCGCGTCGCGGGAGGAAGCGCTCGAATCCCTGCGCCTCGAGGGGCTCGGTCTGCGGGAATTCGCCGGGGCCGTCCGCCGCCGTCCCCGCGACCTGGCGGGGTCCTTCGCACTCTTCAAGGCGCAGCGCGCCGAGAGGAAGCGCCGGAACCGGATCGACGCGCCGAAACCCGAGCCCCCGGCGACCGTGCCGGCGGCCTCGAACGGCTAGAAACGGCTAGACTGGCCGTCGATGCGCCTCGACACCGAATTCATCAAGCTCCCCTTGCGTTTCGACGCCGAGCGGCTGGCCGCCGCGGTGGCCGGGGTGCCGGAGGCCGCCTGGCGGCCGCACCCTCAAGGACATCCCGGCAACTCCGCCCTCCCCCTGATCGCGGCGGGAGGCGACCCGGCGAACGACGACACGCGGGGAGTGATGAAGGCGACTCCCGTCCTCGCGCAGCTCCCCTATCTTCGCCAATTGCTTGCCGAGCTGCGGGCGCCCGTCGGCCGCACCCGCCTCATGCGCCTGGACGGCAACGCCGAGGCCACCGCGCACGCCGACATCAACTACTACTGGATGGAGCGGCTGCGGGTGCACTTCCCCGTCGTCACGGCTCCCGAGGTGGAGTTCCTCTGCGGCGAGCGGTCGGTCCACATGGCGGCGGGCGAGGTGTGGGTGTTCGACACCTGGCGCATCCACAACGTCCTCAACCCCAACCCGACGCGCCGCATCCACCTGGTGGCCGACACCGTGGGCTCGCCGGAGCTCTGGGATCTGGTCGAGAACGGCGAATGGCCCTTCGCCGACCCGCCCCGGCCCGGCGCTCCCGCCCGCTTCGTCCCCTGGCGGCCCGAGCTCGCCGCGGACCTCGTCACCGAGCGGACCAATCACCCGCTGGTGATGTCGCCCTGGGAGCAGGCGCAGCTCGTCGAGGCCGTATTCGCGGACCTCGCTCAAGGTCCCGGCGAACGTACCGCCGAACAGGAGGAGCGGATCGCCGAGCTGCGGCGCGTGCTCCTCTCCTTCCAGCGCCGCTGGCGCGCCCTGTGGGCCGCCCATGGCGAGGCCGAAGCCGGCTGGGCCGCCTACCGCGCCGAGCTCGCCGACCTGGAACGGCGGCTCGGCGGTTTCGAGCGGCAGCTCAAGCTCAGCAACCGATTGGACGCCGTCAGTCTGATCCGCAACTCGCTGGTGCGGCCGGCGCTCAATGCTCCGGAGCCCGCTGCGGTCGCCGTGAAAAAACCCGCGGCGCCGGCCGTGGCCGCCGGCCGCCGCTTCGAGCGCCCCGTCTTCCTCGTCTCGCCGCCGCGCTCGGGATCGAGCCTCCTGTTCGAGACCCTGGCGCAGTCGCCCTCGGCGTGGACGGTGGGCGGCGAGAGCCATGGCCTGATCGAGGGCATCCCCGCCCTCCAGCCCCGCCACCGGGACTGGGAGTCGAACCGGCTGACGGCCGGGGACGCGCACCCTCAAGTCTGCGAGCGCCTGACCGACGCCTTCTTCCTCGGCCTGCGGGACCGCGAGGGGCGGCGGCCGGCCGCCGGCGCCGAGGATCTGCGGCTGCTCGAAAAGACGCCGAAGAACTCGCTGCGCGTCCCCTTCCTCGCCGCGGCCTTCCCCGACGCCCTCTTCGTCTACCTCTACCGCAATCCGCGCGAATCCATCAACAGCATCTACGAGGCCTGGCTCTCGGGCCGCTTCGTCACCTATCCGCAGCTTCCCGGCTGGCCCGTCCCAGATCGACCTCCGTGGTCGCTGCTGCTCATTCCCGGCTGGGGCGAGCTCTCCGGCCGCGAGCTGCCGGAGATCGCGGCGCGGCAGTGGGAGATCGCCACCCGGTATCTTCTCGACGACCTCGAAGCCCTCCCCGCCGAGCGCTGGTGCATCGCCAACTACGGCCGCCTGGTCACCGATCCGCAGGCGGAGATCGAACGCCTCTGCGACTTCCTCGGCCTCGGCTGGGACCGCGAGCTGAAGGCGCCGCTCCCCCTCTCGGCGCATACGCTGACGCCGCCCGAGCCCGGCAAGTGGCGGCGCAACGCGGCCCTCCTGGAGCCGGTGTTCCCGTTGGTGGCGGCCACGGCGGAGCGGGCGCTGGAGATGTTCGCGCGGCGGCCGGGGCATGCGGCGCTGGAACTGGAAGAGGAAGGAACAAGGGAATCTTCGGGTAGGGACGGGTCTGGGCGGCAGGTTGGGGGCTCGACCCGCCCTGAGGGGGACGATCTCGCCCCGCCCCTACCCGAAGCAAAATCAGCGCATCTACCCTTCGCCGCGCCGACGGCCGCCTCCCCCCTGCGCAGCGTCTTCACCAGCAGCCTGCCGGCCGTGCTCCGCCAGCTCGGCAGCTCCCTCCTGGTGTCGACCTACCAGAGCGGGCGGGTCATCGTGGTGCGCGCGGAGGGCGAAGCGCTCAACACTCACTTCCGTTCGTTCCCCAGCCCCATGGGCCTTGCCCTCGGTCCCCGCTACCTCGCCATCGGCACTGCCCGCCACGTCTGGGAGTACCGCAACGTGGGGGCCGCGGCCCGGCAACTGAAGCCCGCGGGCAAGCACGACGCCTGTTTCCTGCCGCGGGCCTGCCACGTCACGGGGGACATCCGCATCCATGACATGGCCTTCGCGGGCGACGAGCTGTGGGTGGTGAACACCCGCTTCTCCTGCCTCTGCGGGCTCGACCGCGACCACAGCTTCGTGCCGCGCTGGCGGCCGCCTTTCGTCTCCGGCCTGGCGCCCGAGGACCGCTGCCATCTCAACGGCCTCGCCGTCGTCGGAGGCCGGCCGGCCTATGTCACGGCGCTGGGCGTGAGCGATACCCCCGAGGGGTGGCGGCCGGACAAGGCGCACGGCGGCGTGCTCCTCGACGTGGCGAGCGGCGAGGTGGTGGCGGGGCGCCTCTCGATGCCGCACTCGCCGCGCTGGCACGACGGCCGGCTCTGGGTGCTCGAATCGGGCAAGGGGGAGGTCGGCGTGGTCGACCTCGCGGCCGGCAGGGTCGAGACCGTGGCCCAACTCCCGGGCTTCACCCGCGGCCTCGCCTTCGCCGGTCCGTTCGCCTTCGTGGGCCTCTCGCAGGTGCGCGAGAGCGTCTTCGCCGGCATCCCCCTCGGCGCCCGGCTCAAGGAACGGGTCAGCGGCGTCTGGATGATCGACCTGCGCAGCGGCACGACCGCCGGCCTCCTGCGTTTCGAGGACGCCGTCCAGGAGATCTTCGACGTCGCCCTCCTGCCCGGCCTCCGCTTCCCCGAGCTGATGGAGCCCGACGACGAGCTGATCGCCTCGACCTACGTCGTCCCCGACGCGGCGCTGGCGGAGGTCGCCGCGGCCCGCCGCGCCTGAAACCAATCTATACTCAAGGTTTCAGGCGATTTTTCGTAGCGGCGAGGAGGTCTGCGAGATGACGAAGACCGTGGATCGAGGACCCATCCGGCTTTCTCGCCGACAGCGGCGGGCCCTGGCGCGCGCTTCGGGAGCGGCGCTGACGCTGGGTATGGGCGTCGGC
>JBAPYB010000152.1:0-12527 GCA_049284515.1 Thermoanaerobaculia bacterium | reverse complement strand
CCCGGCAGGTCACGCCCGCCCTGGTGGAGCACCAGGCCCGTGGCCTTGCCGTCCGGCCCGCGCTGGAACTCGATCTGGGCGTCCACCGCCTTGAGGAAGAACCGCGTCTCCGTCTCGGGAAAGATCTCGAATTTCGGCTGCCCTGTGGCTTGGGCGAAGATCTGGTCCCCTTCATGGGTGATGACGAGCGAGAACCCGGGCGCGAGCTCGTATTCGCCCACGTAGGCGTCGTAGACCGCGGGATCGACCTTGGCGGCCTGCCGCTCGGCGGGAATGGGCTCGGTCGTCTTCGTCCCGCGCTCGTCCGGACCGAAGTCGGGGCTCATGTCCGCGCCCGCGACCTTGCCCTGGGCATCGCGCCGGAAATGGAGCCGGGCGTCGCCGTCCGCGTAGTAGAAGTCGTCGCGGCCGGAGGCGAAGATCTCCGCCTTCCTCCCGCCGCTGCGCTGGGCGAAGAGCTTCGTCCCGTCGCGGGTGATGGTGCGCACGGTCTCCGCATCGAAGCGGTAGACGCCCACGTACTCGTCCAGCGTCTTGGCGTCGAGCGACAGGGGCTTGCGGTCCTCGAAAGGCTGGCCGAGGGCCTTCGCCACGATGTGGGCCGCGAGAGCCTCCGGCGGCGGGTTCGAAGCCTCGTTGTTGGAGAGGATGACGACCAGTAGCCGCTCCTCGGGAACGCGGTCGATGGTGGTGACGAACCCGAAGATGCCGCCCCCGTGCGCGAGGAGGCGCTTGCCCGCCAGCTCGGAAACCCCCATGCCGTAGCCGTAGTGAGTGGCAAGGCCGTTCTTGAGCTTGAACGAGGAGAGCATGCGGTCGAGCGACGCCTTCCTGAGCAGCGTCTCGCTGGCGAGGGCCCGGTCCCAGATCGCCAGGTCGTCCACCGTCGACATCAGGGAGCCGGCGGCGTAGGGCTGGGTCATGCTGAGGTAGCGCGCGTTGTAGAAACCCTTGTCGTTCTTCTCGTAGCCCGAGGCGCGCAGGGGCACGATCTCCTCCGCGTGGCCGTAGCGCGAGTGCGCCATGCCGAGCTTCTGGAAGATCTCCTCCTCCACGAACTGCTCATAGCTCTTCCCCGAGACCTTTTCAATGATGGCGCCGAGGAGGATGTAGCCGGAGTTGTCGTAAGCCCACTTCTCGCCGGGGTTGAACTCCAGCGGCTTGTCCTTGAACATCGCGATCAGGTCCGCGAGCTTCATGTCCTCCCGCACCCGCGGTATCCACTCCGGCAGGTCCGTGTAGCTCGGGATGCCGGAGGTGTGGGTGAGCAGGTTCTCGACGGTGACCTTCTGCCCATGCGTGGGGTAGTCCGGCAGGTACTTGGTGATCTCGTCCTCGACCTTGAGCTGTCCCCGCTCCTGGAGCAGCAGGATGGCGGCCACGGTGAACTGCTTGGTGATCGATCCGAGCTCGAACACCATCTCGGGCGACACCGGAATCCCCAGCTCCAGGTTCGCCATGCCGTACCCCTTGCGCAGCACGACCTGGCCGTCCTTGACCACCAGCGCCGAGGCTCCGGGCTGGTCCGCAGGGTAGGTGGCGGCGAGAAGGCGGTCGGCGTAGGTCGCGAGGTCGGCGCTCGCCGGCACCGCGCCCCACGCCCCGGGAGAGATGGAGACGATGGAGAGGAGAAGGAGGAGCGCGCCGGGCAGGACGGCGCGGAAGCGGGATCGGTTCATGATCAGAGCCCTCGTATCGAGTGAGTGAGTCCGATTCCAGGTACGAATTTGATGCGGGACGGTTTCATCCCGCACCCAGGCTCCACACCGCTGCCGCCTCGCCCTCACCCCGTCACGGCGAGCAACTGAAGGCCGACGTGTCCTGGATCGGCGGGAAGGCCGTGCCGTGCGGATTGTGGTAGATCCTGTGCGTCCCGGTCTTGGTGTCGACCACCGCGAGGGTCACCTCGACGTCGGTGAGCCCGCCGGCGAAGAACCAGAAGTGTCCTCCCAGCCCACACCCGTCGAGCACCTTGACGACTGCCTCGGTGTTCGAGGGGCTGAAGAACCAGAGCAGCCCGCTATCGCCCGCCGGCACGACGTGAGCCTGGCCGGCGAGCCCGTTGCCGGCGTCGAACGTGGCCGTGACCTGGAACCGATTGTCCATGAAACACAGGGTGGTGGCGTCCGAGATGCAGCCGAGGGCCGTGCTGGCTTGCACGATCATGTCGTCATAGTTGGCCTGGAAGCTGCCGCCAGTATTCGGGACCAGGTAGCCCGAGACCAGGATGGAGGGTCCGAAGGGGACGATCGTCCCCGTGCTCTCGGTCCAGGTGTCGAGCGCAGTGACGGCCGGCGTGGGGAGGAAGGCCGAAGGCGGAGGAGGTCCCGAGCACCCTGCGCCAGGGAAGGGGATCGCGATGAAGAAAGCACTGCCGGAGGTGGCCTGGCCTGACGGGATGAAGGCCTTGCCGCCGAAGAGATAGGGCACGCCCGTCGTGGTCTCGACGCACTGCGAGACGGTCGGATAGATGCCGGTGACCAACGCCCCCACCCAGATGCCGCTGGCCGAGCCGGACGTGAACGAGCCGTCCGCATCCCGGGTGCCATCCCAGGACACGGTGATCCCCCCGCCCGAGTTCGCCTGCCATCCAGCGAGGCTGGTGTCGAAATGGGGGTTCACGAGCAGGTTCTGGGCGGACGCCGAGGCGGTGAGGCCCGCGGGCAGGAAGGCGAGAACAACGAACTGGACGAATCGGGTAGTCACCGCGGTTCTCCTTTCTCCGGCACGTTTTGTCTATGCTATCGCGGCATATCAAGAAAGGCAAGATCCTGGGCGCGAGGTGCCAGCCGTTTCGCCGGCACCTGCGGCGCCTGATCGGCTCCGGCCGCTACCGCGAGCCGCCCGGCTCAGCGTCGTCATCGCCGGACTCGTCGCCCGTCTCGGCGTCGACGTGGCCGGGGTGGCCCGTCGGCTTGACCTGGCCGTTCAGGCGTCCGATCACGAGGTGGCGCTCGCCCGGCGTGTAGACCTCGGATGCCTTGGTGACGCTCCAGGAGTAGCCGGTCAGGGTGCCGTCCGGGGCGGCGTAGAGACGGAAGAGCCCTTCCCCCACGCCGGAGTGGAACTTCCCCTTGGCGTAGTGGCGGCTATCGGTGGGGCCGTGGCCGGTGTGCGAGGAGTCGATCACCGAGAGCTCGTACTGCACGGTGCCGGGGACGACCGGCTCCGTCGCGCGCCGCTCGACGGGTCGCGATGCGGCGAGCAGGACGTGGCCCGTCGGATGGCTCCCTGGAGGGTACTTGATCGCCAGGACGTCGCCCGGGCGGATCTCGGCGATCCGGAGGACCGGGTCGAAGCCGCGGCCGGCGGCAATGGCGTCGTGGAAACCGGCGGCGCGCGGGAAGCGGCCTCCCAGCCAGGAGGCGAAGTCGGCGGAGCGGTAGCCGTAGGTCTGCATCATCAGGTGAGCGACGAGAGCGCTGCAGACGCTCCGGTTCCGCGTTTCCGAAGCGCCGCTCACCCCGGACCAGGTGACGATCGTGGGACGCGAGGCATAGACGTTGGTCTCCGGAGTGACACCGTCGATCAGCCGCCGGGCCCACTCCAGGAGGTCGGGGCCGGCAGCGGCCGCGAAACCTGGCCGGCCGGCGACCGGCAGGACGAGGAGCGAGAGCAGCGCGGCTGTTACGAGGCGGAGCATCCCACGGCGATGGAGCATGTCTTGTTCTCCCGGAAGAGCGGACCGGAAATGCGGTCAGGGGGCGATTCTACGATGCCTGACCGTCCGGACATCGGCGAGCCGAGGTGCCAGCTCCGAGCCGAGGTGCCAGCCGTTTCGCTGCTGGCACCTCGTGATTCCCCCCGGAGCTAAACATTCTTCCTCAGCCCGCCTCTTTCTCTAAAAGGACTTAAAAGAGAAACGGAGGCGCTAATGCAAAAACGGATAGCCATTCGGCTTCTACTCGGCGCGACGGCACTCGCTGCCACGCTTCTACTTGGATATGCTTGCGGCGGTAATTCTCCCTCCGAGAGCACGTGTCCCGCCGCTCCCTATCAATGCGAGTGCACGGACGGCACATTCAGTAGCTCGTGCGGTATTCAGGGAGCCTGTTCTTCGCACGGTGGTATTAAGAACCCCTGCCGGTGAGAGTGCCCGTTGGTTGCGAATTGGCTGGCACCTGCAGGGGTTGGGGCGGGGGACCCTGGTGGACCCTGGGAGAGAGCGGGGCTTCAGTTCGGCTCGTCGAGGACCGCGGTGACCGAAGAGGCGACGGCGGCCTTCTCCAGCCAGCGCTCCAGCCGCTCCGGATCCTTCTGGGCCAGGATGCGCTCGCGGGCCGCATCCGGCACCGCAATGCCGCGGACCCGAAGCACGGTCAGCACGGCGCGCGCCGCCTCCTCAGTGCGCCCTTGGGCGACGTACTTTTTCGCGAAATCGCTCTGGTATTCGTAGCCCTTCATCGTCTCCTCCAGCGCGCGGCGAGCCGCGTCATTCAAGGAATTGTACACGAGATCGTAGTACAGCCTGGCCCTCTCGTCGTCGAGTCCCCGGATCACAGGCATCATCGTGGTTACGATCATCGCTCCCTTCTCCGTCTCGCCATGGGCCAGCGCGGAGAGCACCCCGAGCTCAGGCCGGCGGGCCGCCTCCTCAGGGTCCGTCACGACCGGAACGGCGGTGCGACGCAGCACCGGCGGCCTCAGGACAAAGCCCGGGACGCCGATCTCAATGGGTTCCACGCACCACCCGGCCACCACCGGGTCGGGAGCGACGACGAGCAGGTCCGCCGGGCAGCCGTGGATGGCGCGCGAGACCGTCACATAGGCCGGCCAACTGAGGCGCTTTCTGGCATCGACCGCCAGTTGGACCTCGACGATGATCACCCGGATGGGGACGTCGTGGTCGAGAAGGACGACGACGACGTCGGCCCGGTATTCGGCGGGCTGGATCTCGGTCAGGTCGGCCGAAGCGAGGCGGGCTTCGCTGTAGGGCGGAAGCGAGACGCCCAGCACCTCGGCCAGGATCTCGGCGGCGAGCGACGGACGATTCTTGAAGAGATCCACGAGGATCTCGTGAGCCATCGAAGGCATCTATGCGGTGCTCCTTTCCTGGAAACCGCGACAAGATACCATCTCTCTGCGTCAACGAGGTCCGAGTGGCCTTCGCCGGCAGACAGCGTCTGCCAGATCTGAGATTCGACAGACAGCGTCTGGCGAATGTCCGAAGGTAACCGAGATTCGCCAGACGTCTGGCGAATCCCAAGCGTGGGCCCGATAAGGGCGATCCGTCGGAATGTTTTCCGCGACGGCCGAGACCAGCGCCCTTGGGGCCGCACAAGCGCAAAGTGCCCGGCCCGAAGGCGTTGAACCAGCCCGGAGGGCGGCAGACCCCGAGCCCAGGGCGTGAGCCCTGGGACCCAGGCCCATCCCATACTCGACCGCCCTGCCCAGGGCGCTTTTCCTCGGCCTGATCCACCTCAAGAGGTGCCTGGCGCCTCTCGTGGCGGACATGGCTGGATCCGGCGTGGCTGCTAGCTAGCTAGAACCTCGAGAGCCGTCCAATCGAAGATACAAGGCTCGCCATTGCCTCCGAGTACCTCACCGCCGACACCGAGCACGAGACCGCCACCGCGGGCTATTACCTCCTCGACGAAACTGCGGACGAAGTTGTTTGCAGCCTTTAACAGATCAGCATCACAGTCGGTGGCTGCGCTGCCCGCGATGTGAACACGTGACCCAAGCGTCATTCCTCCTTGCTCGCATAACTGGCGGCGCTCCCAGTTCCAGCACCGCTGCAAACCGCGCTCTCAGGAGAGGCGCACTCATCCCGTTAGTCAGCGCCGGGCGGGCCATGGTGCCTTCCTTCTTCGCCAGCAGCGGTTATTCCGCACCGCCGCACCGATCGAGAATATCCCGCATAGGTGCCTGCCACTTCTGGCCCTTGCTCTCGAAGGCGGCTTCGCTCGTTCGCTTCATCGTTGAGGTCCCAGAACGAACCGCGCCCGCTCGAGTCGGAGCACCTCGAACGGCGTCATGCATTTGATGCCTAGACCTATACAGGCGTCCGGGATCTTGATCCTGCGTTTTGTCGCAGAGGGAACTTCGTGCGTCACGACGACGTGTTTCCCGGCATGAGCCTGGGCGACGAGGTAGTAATCGGCGACCTGGAGGAAAGTGCTCACCGCGGACGGCTCGTAGCGCTGGCCTCCCGTAGCCCAGGCGCTAACGGCTGCCAGCGACACAAGGTCGCTCGTGGCGGGTGGTAGGAAGAAGCCCGGCCCCAGACCGGCAGCCCATTCGGAGAGGTCGTCCTCAATCGCCTGCACCTCGTCGCCGACTTTCTCGACGCTGAACACGCTTCCCGCGGCGTTGCGGTCGATCAGCCAATCCCAAAAAGCCGGGCAGAAATCGAGCCCGTAGTGAAGGTTCTTCGCCCGAATGAAGACATCGGCGTCGAGCAGATACGCCATCAGAAGCCCACTCCGAGGCTGTGGCCGAGCTCTTGGAAGGTCACCATTTTCTTCAGTCCCAGCAGGCGGAAGGCCTCCGTGAAGGACGATTGACCCTCGAGCGTCCGCGCGACCAGCGCACGGGCGAAGCGTTTGCTCGCCCTGGCGCCCAGCGTAAGGTAGAAGTTGCCGCCTCCGCTGGCGGTCGTCAGGGCTCGGAGCCGCTCCAGCTCACGGCCATACTCGCGCCAAAATTGATCGGCCGTGAGACCGCCGGCATCGTGGATTCGACGCAGGATGACCAGGGTGCTGACCTTGAAGCGCCGAGCCAAGCGGTCGAGCTCGGCTCGTAGCAGGGTCCTCGGTTGATACTCATCGCGAAAGGCGGCGAGAGGAACGAGAAGCTCGGCGGCGACCCGGTTGCACCAGATCTCGATTGCGTGCGTCGGGGAGGAAACCGGCGCGACGTCCGACAGCGCGGACTGTCCGAGCCAGACGTGGGCCAGCTCGTGGGCGAGGGTGAACATCTGGGCGGCCTTCGTATCGGCGCCGTTGACGAAGACGAGGGGGGCCAGCGGGTCCACGAGCGCGAAGCCGCGGAACTCCTCCGGGTCCAGCTTGCGGCGATTGTTGCTGCCGGCGACGCCGCTCACCATGACCAGTACGCCAAGCTCGTCCGCCAGCCCGATGAAACGGCGGAGAGCGTCCGTCCAGGTTGGCGTCCGGCGGCGCTCCTCGAGGTCGAAGCCGAGGGCGCTGCGCATGCTGGCGGCCGTCTCCTCGACGTCGCTCGCCAAGCTCACGGAGCCCACGAACGGCAGGGGCTTTTCGCCCTCGGTACGAGCGAATTCGCGGTACCACTCCTGGCGCTGCTGGCAGAGGTAGAGCGTGTCGAGCAGATCGGCGCTGGGCCGGGCGAGGCGTTCGTTGCCCATCGTCCGGAAGTCGGGGATCGGGACCTTCTCCACCAGCGGCTCAGGGAGGAAGAGATAGCCGACCGGCGTATGGGTGGCCTGGGCGAAGCTCTCGAGCTGTTTGAGCGTGGGCTGCGCCTCGCCCCGCTGCCAGGCGTCCAGGCGGGGAAAGCGCTCGGCCAGCGCGCCCGGCTCGAACCCGGCACGCTCACAGGCCCAGCGAAACATCTCCGGCTTCACCCTCACGCGGTCCATTCAGCGCCCTCCTTCTCGATTCTACCCGTCACGGCGGCGGCCAACCACGTCCACGGCGAAGAAGGCTGCGCAGGCTCGCGGGACACTCTCAACGGCTCATTGCAAGGTCGCAACGCCTCAATGGACGCACACAGCGCCTCGATGGGCACGCGCAACGGCTCATTGCGAGGTCGCATCGGCGTATTGCGAGGTCACAAAGCCAGATTGCGAGGTCACATCGGCGCATTGCGAGGTCGCAAAGCCAGATTGCGAGGTCTCATCGGCGCATTGTGAGGTCGCAAAGTCAGATTGCGAGGTCGCATCGGCTCGTTGCGAGGTCACAAAGTCAGATTGCGAGGTCACATCGTCGCGTTGCGAGGTCGCAACGTCGGATTGCGTGGTCGCAATGCAGCAAAGCGAGGTCTCAAGACCTCAACGTGAGGCCGGAATGCAGCAAGGTGAGGTCCCAGCGGGGCATTGCAAGGTCGCGACGGCCCGCTTGACGCGTCCGATGTGCCGCCGGGGGTCCGCAGTTTGTGCCGTGAGGACTGGGAAAGGGAAGTGAAGACAAAAAAAGGGGGCGTGCCCTCAGGCACGCCCCCAGGAAGGGTGCTACTTGTTGGTGGGCGGGGTGGTGGTAGTGGGAGCGGGGGCCGTCGTTCCGGGCTCGGGGGCCGGAGCCGGGGGCGTCACCACCGTGGGTTGGGGGCGGCTGCGCAGCGGCTTGATTCCGAACTCCACCAGCTTGTCGTTGCCGTGGCCGTAGCGCTGCTTGGCGATCGCCTTCAGCACCGTGGTGAGCTTCCCTCCCTGCTTGACCAGGGTCTTCAGGCGCTGCGAGGTCATCTGCTTGCTCGCCCGAAAGACGGCCTGCTCGGCGAGGATCTTGTCCACCTCGCCGATGACGTTCACCAGCTCCCCGTGCTGTACCGCCGTTCCCGGCAGGTCGGCGGCGTTGGCGGCCGTGGCCACCTCGACCGTCCTCCACTCCTTGAACTGCTCTCCCTGCCGGCGCGTCTGGGCCTTCTTGGTTCCATCTGCCTTCTTCTTTGCCATGGTCCTACTCTCCTTTCTTGAGCCTTTCGGGCTCGTTTAATCCGGAGCCATCAGGGCTCCGGAATGTCTATGGCTTTAAACTGCATCAAGCGGCTGTATAGTGTACCAGACCTTTTGGGCTGTCAAGAGCCTTTTGGGGCTCATCGACTGAAGATTGCCCGTATCAGGCCCTTTTCAGCGCTAGCTAACTGTCTATGAAGTAATTCAGGCTGCTTTTGCACCGTCGCGACGCACGGCGGCCAGGTGGAGGAGCCCGGGGAGGTCCCCTGCGATGCGCCCGTCACCGATCCGTCGCTCCAATTCGCTCAGTTCGGGTTAAACTAACCCGTCTACTAAAGGGGCGTCTGGTAGTGCCGTGCTCAGCTCGGGCCGGCGAAGATTCGAAAATCCTGGAGGGCATCCATGCGACTCGTCTCGCGTCTCCCGATCTTTGTCCTTGCTGCGCTCGCGCTCAGCCTGCCGGCTGCGCGTTCTGCGGGCGCGCAGTGCATCAGCCTGACGACCCTCGGGTCGGCCTACACGCAGAACTTCGACACGCTCTCCAACACGGCCGGGAGCACGACCAACAACCTGACGATCCCCGGCTGGTTCCTCACCGAGTCCGGGGGAGGCGCGCGCGACAACGAGCAGTACGCCGTCGACACCGGCGCCAGCACCACGGGCGACATGTACAGCTACGGCGCGGCCGCCAGCACGGAGCGAGCCCTGGGCCAGCTCCGCAGCGGCACGCTGATCCCCCTCTTCGGCGCCTGCTTCACCAACAACACCGGCTCGACGATCACCAGCCTGGCGGTCGCCTACAACGGCGAGGAGTGGCGTCTGGGGACGGCAGGGCGGACCGACCAAATGAATTTCGAGTACAGCCTCAATGCCACGGACCTGGTGACCGGCACCTGGACGGGCGTCGCCGCCCTCAACTTCACGACTCCCGACACTGCCACCGTGGGGGCCAAGAACGGCAACGCCGCGGCGGACCGCACCGCTCTCTCCTCGACGATCTCTGCTTTGAGCATCGCCAACGGGGCGACCTTCTGGATCCGCTGGAACGATACCGACGCCACCGGCGCCGACGACGGCCTGGCGGTCGACGACTTTTCCCTGACTCCCCAGAACGTGGTGCAGCCCAACCTGACGATCAACGACGTCTCGCTCAACGAGGGGAACGCCGGCACGACCAGCTTCACCTTCACGGTGAGCCTCTCCGCCCCGGCGGGAGCCGGCGGCGTGACGTTCGACATCGCGACGGCCGACGGCACGGCGACCCAGCCCAGCGACTACACGCAGAAGACGCTGACCAGCCAGACGATCCCGGCCGGCAGCTCGACCTACAGCTTCACCGTCCTGGTCAACGGCGACACGACGCCGGAGACCAACGAGACGTTCTTCGTCAACGTCACCAACGTCACCGGCGCCATGGTCACCGACGGCCAGGGGCTCGGGACGATCGTCAACGACGACGCGGCGCCCAACCTGACGATCAACGACGTCTCGCTCAACGAGGGCAACGCCGGCACCACTACCTTCACCTTCACGGTGAGCCTGTCGGCGCCGGCCCCGGCAGGCGGGGTGACGTTCGACATCGCCACGGCCGACGGCACGGCGACCCAGCCCAGCGACTACACGCAGAAGACGCTGACCAGCCAGACGATTCCGGCGGGTAGCTCGACCTATACCTTCGACGTGCTGGTCAACGGCGACGTGACGCCGGAGACGGACGAGACCTTCTTCGTCAACGTCACCAACGTCACCAACGCGATCGGGGTGGACACGCAGGGTCTGGGGACGATCGTCAACGACGACATCACCAAGATCCATGACGTCCAGGGCAATGGCGCGACCTCGCCGATCGTCGGCAGCACGGTGACCGTCGAGGGAGTGGTGACCGCCAACTTCCAGGGGGCGAACAAGCTCAAGGGCTTCTTCCTGCAGGAGGAGGACGCCGACGCTGACGCCGACCCCAACACCTCCGAGGGCGTCTTCATCTTCTGCAGCACCTGCCCGACGGCGGTCGCCGAAGGGCAGCGGGTCAAGGTCACCGGGACCGTCCAGGAGTTCGCCGACGCGCCAGGGACGATGACGGAGATCAGTGCCACCACCGCCCCGTCGGTGGTGGTGACCGACGCCGGCAACCATCTCGCCGAGGTGACGCCGACGCCGATCACCCTGCCCGTGGTCGGCGACCTCAACGCCTTCTACGAGGCGCGCGAGGGGATGCTCGTCACCTTCGTCGACCCGCTCACTGTTTCCGAGTACTTCGAGCTCGGTCGCTATGGCCAGATCGTGCTCGCCCAGGGCGGACGTCCGTTCCAGTTCAGCGAGCACAACCCACCCAGCGTTGCGGGACTCGCGGCGTGGGAGGACGGCGTCGCGCGCCGCGAGGTGATCCTCGACGACGACAACAACGCGCAGGAGTGGTACCTCACGTCGTCGTCGCCGCCCGGCCCGGCCGACGGCCTGCAGTTCGTGTACTACCCGCGGGCCAACGGCGGCTTCTCGGTGGGGACGCAGGGCGTCGACTTCTTCCGCGGCGGCGACTTGGTCAACGGCCTTATCGGCGTCCTCCACTGGTCGTTCCCCGGCTTCGGCAACGCCACATGGCGCATCCGCCCCACCAACGCCCACCCGACGACCTTCACCGTCGCCAACCCGCGGCCCGTGACGCCGCCGCCGGTGGGCGGCGCCATCAAGGCCGTGGGGATGAACCTCCTCAACTACTTCACGACCATCGACACCACGGCGAGCAACAACACAGGTCCGTGCGGCCCCTCGGGCGGACAGGACTGCCGCGGCGCCGACAGCGTGGCCGAGCTCAACCGCCAGCGGGAGCGGGCCTCGATCGTGGTCTGCACCTTGAACGCCGACGTCTACGCCTTCATGGAGCTGGAGAACACCACGCCGAGCGACACCATCACCGACCTGCTCGGCGCCATCAACGCCCGCTGCGGCGGCGCCCACCCCTACGCCTTCGTGAACACCGGCGGCACGCTGGGCACCGACGCCATCCGGGTGCAGCAGATCTACCGGACGGGCGTCGTCTCGCCGGTGGGCTCGCCACTGGTCGACCTCGACCCGATCCACAACCGGCCGCCCACGGCGCAGACGTTCGACGTGGTCGACGCGACGAACCCGGCGTTCGGCCAGCGCTTCACGGTGATCGCCAACCACTTCAAGTCGAAGGGGAGCTGCCCCGGCTCCGGCCCGGACACGGACCAGTTGGACGGCCAGAGCTGCTGGAACGCGACGCGCACCCAGCAGGCGACGCGGTTGTTGACCTGGATCAACGGGACGGTGATTCCGGCCGCGGGGGACCCCGACGTCCTCCTCCTCGGCGATTTCAACTCGTACGCGCACGAGGATCCGGTCACGACCCTGGAGGCCAGCGGCTACACCGACCTCGAGACCTCGTTCGACCCGAACACCTACTCCTACCTGTTCAGCGCCGAGCTGGGCCACCTGGACTACGGCTTCGCCAACGCCAGCCTGCTGCCGCAGGTGACCGGCGCCGCGCCCTGGCACATCAACGCCGACGAGGGGGACCTCTTCGACTACAACGACGAGGTCGCGGACGCCGGCGAGGCCTCCTTCGAGGAGAAGCCGGACGGCTCCGCCCTGGTGCCGCCGCGCGTCGTCTTCGCGCCGGCCACGCCCTACCGGGCCTCGGACCATGATCCCGTGCTGGTCGGCTTGTTCCCGGTCGCCGACCTCGCGATCACCAAGACCGACGGCGTCACGACGGCGACGCCGGGGGGCTCGGTGACCTACACCATCACGGCCTCCAACGCCGGCCCGAGCAACGACCCCAGCGCGACCGTGGCCGACACCTTCCCGGCCGTTCTCACCTGCACCTGGACCTGCGTGGGCGCCGGCACCAGCACCTGCACGGCGTCCGGCTCGGGCAACATCAACGACACGGTCAACCTGCCGGCCGGCG
>JBAPYB010000151.1:0-3906 GCA_049284515.1 Thermoanaerobaculia bacterium | reverse complement strand
GTCCTGGGTCAACCGGCGTCCGAGAGCGAAGACCACCTCGAATTCCGGTTGCTGGGTCTCGATTCCGCACGCACGGTGACGCTCGCGCGGCGCCTCTCCGCAACGCTCGGTCTCGAGGTGAGCGCAACGGCGCTCTTCGATCACTGCTCGGTCGCGGCTCTCGGCGCGCATCTGAGCGAGCGCCTGGCGCCGCCCCCCGAGGTGGAGCCCGCTCTCGCAGCCATCCCGGCCGGCCGGCTTGAGGCGCGCGGAGCCGATATCGCCGTGATCGGCATGGCCGGCCGGTTTCCGCAGGCCGCGACGCTGGCCCAGCTCTGGAGCAACCTGGCCGCCGGCCGCGACGCGGTCAGCGAGATCCCGGCAGACCGCTGGGCGGTCGACGGCTTCTACGACGCGGAAGCGAGCCGTCCCGACCGGTCCATCTCGAAGTGGGGCTGTTTCCTTTCGGGAGTCCGCGAGTTCGATCCCCTCTTCTTCGGCATCTCGCCTGCGGATGCGGCCTTGATGGACCCCCAGCACCGTATCGGCCTCGAGGAGGCATGGAAGGCCTTCGAGGACGCGGGCTATGCGCCGGAGGCGCTGGAGGGCCGTCCGGTCGGCGTGTTCGCCGGCTTGCGCAGGGGTGACTTCGAGAGCCTTCTGGACCGCCGTGCGGCGCCGCCGAGCCGTGCGGCGCTGCTGGGGAACGATCCCTCCATGCTGGCCTCGCGGCTTGCCTTCCGAATGAACCTGACAGGACCGAGCCTCACCGTCGACACCGCATGCTCGTCCTCCCTCGCCGCGGTCCACCTCGCCTGCCAGAGCCTCGTTGCCGGCGAATGCGACATGGCGCTGGCGGGCGGCGTATGCCTCGTCCTGTCGCCCGATTTCTACGTCGCCACCAGCAAGCTGGGCATTTTCTCGCCCACCGGGAGGTGCCGCGCCTTCGACCGCGAGGCCGATGGCTTCGTGCAGGGGGAGGGTGCGGGGTTCGTGGTTCTCAAGCGCCTGAGCGACGCGCTGCGCGACGGCGACAGTATCCATGCCGTCATCAAGGGCACGGCCCTCAACCAGGATGGCCGGACCAACGGCATCGGAGCGCCGAGCCCGCGCTCTCAAGCGGCCGTGCAGGAGCGGGTCTATCGCCAATTCGGCATCGATCCGCGGACCATCACCTATGTCGAGGCCCACGGCACGGGGACCCAGCTCGGCGATTCGATCGAGATCGACGCCTTGACGCGGTCCTTCCGCGCCTACAGTGCGGACCGCGGCTTCTGTGCCATCGGCTCGATCAAGACGAACATCGGACACCTCACGGCGGCTGCCGGCATCGCGGGATTGATCAAGGCGATCCTCTGTCTCCAGCACCGCCAGATTCCGCCGAGCCTGGGTTTCGAGCAGCAGAACCCATCGCTTCGTTTCGAGGAGACGCCGTTCTACGTCAACGACCGGCTTCGCCCATGGGAGGCGATGCCCGGCTGGCCGCGGCGCGCCGCCGTCAACTCCTTCGGGCTGAGCGGTACCAATGTGCACTGCGTCGTCGAGGAAGCCCCGGTGCGGCCCGAGCCGGCCCGACGCATTTCCCTGCCCACCTATCCCTTCGAGCGGCAGACCTGCTGGCCGCCTCCCGAGCTGCTGCGGTCCGCGGACCGCGATCCTATCGAGCTCCAAGAGGGATCGCAGCGGCCGGAGAGCTCGCCGCCCGGCACCGGCGATCTGCGTCAGCTCCTGAGGGGCGTGCTCGGCGCGCTCCTCGATGTGGAGCCGTCGGCCCTCGACCCGGAGGCCGATCTCGATTCCTATGGCTACGATTCCATCGTCGCGGTCGATCTGAAGGCAACGCTGGAGCGGACGCTGCAGCGCGAGGTGCCGATCGGCCTGCTGGCGGGGGGAATGTCGCTCAATCGTCTCGCCGATCGACTGCAAGAGCAGCCCCGACCGGGCGATCCGTCCGCACCGTTCCCTCTGACCGCCGTGCAGGCGGCCTATTTCTTCGGCAAGGCGGCGGCGGTCGACGGGGTGGGATGCCATACCTATCTCGAATTCGAGGTCGAGAGCCTCGACCCGGGCCGGTTGACGCAGGCCTGGAACCGGCTGGTTCTGCATCATCCGATGCTCCGGGCCCAGGTCCGTGCGACCGGCGACCAGCGGATTCTCGACGAGGCTCCCGGCTACGACATCGCGGCCTGCGAGGTCGACGGCGGCGCTCTGGAGCAACACCTGGCCGCGGTGCGCGGCGCGCTGTCGCACCGGCTCTACGAACCGGGAGCCTGGCCGTTGTTCGAGATCCGCGCGACGCTAGTTCCCGGCCGTAAAGCGGTCGTCCACGTCAGCATGGACAACTGGATCGTCGATGGGGTGAGCGCCGAGATCCTCTACGAGACCTGGCACCAGCTCTACCACGCGCCGGCCACCGCTCTCGCACCGCTGGATTTCACCTTCCGGGACTACGGCTCTCACCTGCGCAGCCTGCTGGCTTCGGAAGCCGGGAAGCGCCAGCTCGATTATTGGCGGCGAAAGCTCTCCGCCTGCCCCGAGGGTCCGGCGTTGCCCTATATCGAGCCGGTTCCGGGAGCACCGGCCCAATTCCGGCGCCACCGTGCGACGATCGAGGCGGGCGTCTGGAGCGCCCTCAAGAAGCGCGCTGCGGAGATGGCCGTCTTTCCCACCGGCCTGGTCCTCGCGGCCTTCGTCCAGACCCTGGCGGCGACGAGCGGCGAGGAGCGCTTCGCCGTCGTCCTGACCCACTCCCACCGGCGGCGGTTCCACCCGCAGGTGGAGCAGGTCGTCGGGCCCTTCACCAGCACGAGCGTCGCCATCGCCGAGGGGGTGAAGGGAGCTCCGCTCGCGGAGCTGGCCGTGCGGCTCAACCAACAGCTCGGCGACGATCTCCTCCATCGCGACGTCTGCGCCACCGGCGCTCTCGCCGCCCTGGCCCGGGAGACGGGGCGAATTCCAAGCCTTCCCGTCGTCTTCACCGCGCGTCTCGGAGCCGGCCAGAGCCCGCAACGCCGCCGTCCGAGCTGGCTCGACGACCTGTCGTTCCTGGTCTCCCAAACGCCCGGCGTCGCCCTGGAGAACCGGGTCGGCGAGGTCGACGGCCGCCTCGAAATCGCCTGGGACGTGGCCGCATCGCGGCTGGGGGCGGCCTGTGTCGAGGCCATGCTCGGCGACTTCCAGTCGCGGCTCCGGCAAGCGGCATACGGCGATGCCGCGCGAGCGGCCGGCGAGCCCGAGGAGCTCCCCCTGACGGCCTTGCAGCAGGTCTACCTCGCCGAGCGGGTGAGGGCCGACCAGGGCCGGTGGGCGGAGGCCACGGTGTACCAGGAGATCGACGTCGGGGAGCTGGACGTAGAACGCTTCAAGCAGGCCCTGCGGCGCCTGTCCGAGCTGGAGCCTGCGATCGGCGGGACGATCACGGAGCGCGGCACCCTGCGGCCGCGCGAGCGCAGCCGGATTCCCAGGGTCGACGTCGAGGATCTGAGGCTCGGAGGCCGGGAAGCGGCGGCGGCCCGGCGCGACCAGATCCGCAGGAGCATGCTGGCGGCTCGCGGCCCGGAGGGCTGGGCGCCGTCCATCCGTGCCCGGGTCACGATCGACGGCGGAGCCACACGGGTTCACCTGGCCACCGACATGACGCTCGCCGACGGCTTCAGCGTGCTGCTGCTGTACGTCCGGCTCCTGGAGCTCTGCCGGGAGCCCGCCCGGAGCCGGCCCGCGGGGGCGGTCTCGTTCGTCGATCACCTCGCTCGCCAGCATCGCGAGCGCGCCTCGCCGGGAGGCGACGAGGATCTCGCCTATTGGCTGCAGAAGATCGAGCAGGCGCCGCCGGGACCGGCTCTGCCCCGTCCGCCGGCGCGCCGCGACGACCGGCTGCCGGTCTCCCGGCTGGGCGCGGAGCTGGAGGTCTGGGAGGCTCTGCGGGCA
>JBAPYB010000150.1:0-34050 GCA_049284515.1 Thermoanaerobaculia bacterium | reverse complement strand
AGGTGCCGTCGTGGTTGTTGTGGAACAGCTCGCAGGGGTACTCGCGTCCGCCGGTGGATTCGTTGCCGACGTAAAGGTCGAGCCAGCCGTCGTTGTCGTAATCCCCCCAGGCCGCGGTCTGGGTGGGGTGAAAGAACAAAAGGCCCGCTTTTTCGGTGACGTCCTCGAACGTGCCGTCGCCCCGGTTGCGCAGCAGGGAGCTGGGATATTCGCCCTGGTCGAACATCCAGCCGCCGCGCAGCACCAGCACGTCCGGGTGGCCGTCGTTGTCGTAGTCCGCATGGATGATGTTCAGGCCGCCGAGCTCTCCCAGCAGCCCGGCTTCGGCCGTGCGATCGGTGAAAGTGCCGTCCCCGTTGTTGTGGAAGAACCGGAGCTGGTCCCGCAGCCCGGAGGAGGAGGTCATCACGTCGAGCAGGCCGTCGCCGTCGAAGTCGTCCACGATGCTGCCGCCCGAGTGGCCGACAGAGGCCAGGCCAGCGGCCGGGGCCACGTCCGGGAAGCGGCCGATGTCGAAATCAGAGTCGAAGCTCGCGGGCGGGATGAGGTAGGCCGCCGGCACGTTCTGCGGATAGTCGCCCAGCACCATGTGGGAGAGGTTCAGGAGCCAGCGATAGGCGAGGTCGTGTGGCTTGCGCCGCAGCAGCTCCGCGTACTCGGCGGCTGCCGCCTGGGCACCGCGCGGCCGGACGTGGACGCCGCCGGCGCGGATCGGCAGCAGGCAGGAGTCTGCGGTATGGTGCGCGAGGCAGTTCTCCTGCTCGCCCAGTCGGAGGTAGGCGATCCCGAGCCCCTCGCCGATCCGCTCGAGGACTGGCCCCCGCACCGCCTCCTCCAACTTTTCCGCCGCGCTGCGCGCATTCAGGAGCTGCGCAATGGCCTCCTCGCTCTTGCCGGCCTGGACCAGCTCGTTGCCCAGCGCGATCTGAAGCCTGAGCCGCTCGCCCGGCCCCGCGGCGCGGGCCAGCTCGGCGCGCAGCCGCTCGGCGCGTTCTCCACAGAGATACGGGCTGCGCGCCACGTCCGCCCGGCGGATGATCTGCTCCAGCAGGGCGGCCATCTTCGCCGTTCCCGGCGCGACCGCCCCCGGAGCGGTACCCTCCTGGCGCTGCTGGCCACGCACCATGGCCAGCGCCGGCAGCAGGGCGCCGAGTGCGACCTCCATGGCGATTCTCTTGTGCAGAGGCTCTCTCCTGAAGCGCTCTATTCCGTGATGACCAACCGCTTGCGGGCCGAGAGACCGCGAAAGACGTCCTTCTTGCCGCTGGGCCAGCGGATGCTGAGCTCTTCGACCCTCTCGCGGTCGCCAAGGCCGATGTGCATTATGCGCGAGCTCTTGCCCGAGAAGCCATTGCCGCCGTCGACCTCCCGGACCTGCCGTACGCCTCCTGACACGACCTCGATCCGGGCACCGATGGCGTCCCGGTTGCTGGTCGTGCCCACCAGCTCGACCTCCAGCCACGAGCGGTGGCCCACCCCGCGATTGCGGTACACGAGCGCCGGCCCGCC
The DNA here is from genome assembly GCA_049284515.1 of Thermoanaerobaculia bacterium. Lineage (GTDB taxonomy): Bacteria > Acidobacteriota > Thermoanaerobaculia > Multivoradales > UBA5704 > DATARR01. Next base: position 32,541 of record JBAPYB010000150.1, on the reverse strand, counting down.
GCTGTTGGTGACCACCATGTCCTCATTGCCGTCGCCGTCGAAATCCGCAATGGCGACCCCCCGGCCGTCCAGGATGGAATCGACGCCGTTCTCCTTGGCGACGTCGCGGAACTTCCCGCCGTCGTTGCGGAACAGGCGGTTGCGCTCGAAGCCGCTCATCGAGTACCCCCGCATGTCCGGCCACTTGCGCAGATCGGAGGTGTCCTCCGCCGTCAACTGCTTGTAGAGGCCCTGCGACGAGCGGAACAGATCGATCGGGCCCGCGGAGACGTAGCCGTTGGCGGTGTAGATGTCCAGGTCGCCGTCGTTGTCGAAGTCCAGGAACTTCGCCCCCCATCCCCACCCGCCGTCCCAGGTGCCGGTCTCTTTCGCCTTGTCGACGAACACCAGGTCGCCCTCGTTGACCCACAGCATGTTGCCCTGCCGGATGGCCGGGTTCGTGACGTTGGTGACGTAGATGTCGAGATCGCCGTCGCCGTCGATGTCCCCCATTTCGACGTTCATGCCCGCCGCGAAGTCGCCGCCGGTGGCTTGGCGGGTGACGTTCGTCATCGTGCCGTCGCCGTTGTTCCTGTACAGCACGTCCTCGCCGTAGTCGTTGGCCACGTAGACGTCGAGATCGCCGTCGCCGTCGAGGTCGCCGGCCCCCAGAGCGAGGGTCCAGCCGGTGTCGTCGAGCCCCACCCGCTTCGCGATCTCGCTGAACGTGCCGTTGCCATTGTTGTGGTAGAAACGCTTCGGACCGCCGTTGCGGGCGCGTTCGAAGCTGCTCGGCAGGATCGTCGTCGTGGGAATGTTCCACAGATCGATCGAGTCGAAATAACTGCCCACCATGAAGTCGAGCTTGCCGTCGTTGTCCAGGTCGAAGGCGATCACGGCGGCGGCGTTGTCCTTCTGGCTGATGCCGGCCGCCGCGCCGGCTTCGGTGAAGTGGCCGGTGCCGTCGTTGATCAGCAGCTTGTTGCCGCCATATCCGGCGATGAAGAGGTCCTGATCGCCGTCGTTGTCCACGTCGACGAAGATGGCGTCCGTCGACGCCGTGTCCTGGTTGATGCGGGCGACCCCGCTCGCCTCTCCCACCTCGACGAAGTTGAAATTGCCATCGTTCCTGTACAGCTCGTTCGGAAAACCGTGCTCCGCGGTCAGGAAATAGATGTCCATGTCGCCGTCGCCGTCGAAGTCGCCGATGGCCACCCCGGCGTTGAGCGAGGAGATCCAGGGCATGATCTTGGCCAGACGGCTGTCGAAGACGGGCTTGCGATGCACGAAGTGGATGCCGCTCTGCGCCGCCACTTCGGCGAAGGCCGGCTCCGGCGCCTGCCCGCCGTCCGCGGCCAGCGCGGGCCGCAGCGGCGGGGCGGCCAGCAACACGAGGCCGCCGAGGAGGACCCGGCAGCCTGGGTGCGGGCGGGCTTTCATCGCCACCGCTCAGTCGAACGGCTTCTGCGCAATGAGGCTTATGACTTCCGACATCAGGAGGCCGCGCCCCGGCGTGCCCGTGATCGCATGGTTCACGATCGCCTCCCGGTAGAGATGGACGCGGTAGTCCCGAAACTGGTTCAGCAGCTCGTCCCGTCCGACGTCGGAATACTGGTAGACGTCGCCGCCGCTGCCCGCTCCGGAGGAGCCGCCAGGAAAGCCCAGACCTCCGCGATAGGGGCGCCACTGCTCGTACATGAAGAACCCGCCCGGCTTGAGGGCCTCCTTGATCTTCGGGATGAGATCGGGCTGGGGGAAGTAGAAGTTGGTGATCAGGTCGTAGGTGTTGGGCTGAATCTTGTAGTCGCGCAGGTCGGCGATGACGACCTCGACGTCGACTTTGCGCCGGGCTGCGAGGCTCTTGCACTTCTTGGCCGCCACCTCCGAGATGTCGACCCCGGTGACTTTGAACCCCTTCTGCGCCAGGTAGACGGCGTTGCGTCCCTCTCCCATGGCAAGCTCCAGCGCCCGGCCCTGGGGAGGGATCAGGTCGAGGTTGTCCACCAGGAAGGGGATCGGCTCGGTGCCGAAGATGTAGCCCGGATTGTCGAAGATCTTGTTCCAGGACGCCTTGGGATCTTTCATCACTCCATCCGAGGAGTAGGAGCGTGTGCCCACGGCGACGACGAGGGCCGCGGCGAGCGCGAGGTAACGAAGCCACTTCGGAATCTGCATACGGCTGGCTCTCCTGGAAACGGTCATCCTTCCATGATCAGGTGCAACACGACTTTCTTGGCGTTGAGGACTGCCCAATCGTCGTAGCCGCCCCAGAGACCATACTTGGGGCGCAACGCCTCGACCGTCCGCTGGGCCACGTCGTCGATGGACAGGTCGAGGAGCTTGCGGGCGTTCGAGCGCCCATGCTGCTGAAACAGGGTCTCGTAGGACAGCTCGTCCTGCGACTTCTTCGCCGCTGCGATCATGTCGTTGAGGTAGGCGATGTACTTGTCGACCCAGATCTTCGAACCGGCCGGACCGTGGCCGTAGACGAGTTGGTCGAACTCGAGGATCCTGACCCTTTCGAGCGTCGCCAGGAGCTTGCCCACGTTGGTCCCCGGCAGGTCCCGGAACGGCACGCTGCCGGGGTAGACCATGTCGACCAGCATGAGGATACGCTCCTTGGGGAGCAGGATGCCGATGCTCGAATTGGAGTGGTTCTCGCCGAAGTACATCAGCTTCAGGGTCTTGCCCCCCAGCTCCAGGGTGTACTGATCCTTGAACGTGATGTCCGGCACGACGATGTTCGGGTTCCGGCGCTCCAGGATGTTCGTTCTCGCGTTCTCGTGGGCGATGAACTTCGCGGTTTCGGAGAAGACGGCGCCGCCGGCGATGTGATCGGTGTGGTCGTGGCTGTAGATGACGTAGCGGACCGGCTTGTCCGTCACCGACCGGATCGCCCGCATGTAGAGACCGGCCACCAACGGACTGATGGGATCGGTGGCGATGACCCCTTCCGAAGTCACGACGAAAATGTTGCTGTAGAAATAGGCGCTGAACAGATAGACGTCCGGCGCCAGTTTTTCGACCTGATAGAGCTGGCTGGCGACTTGCGCCCGCCCGGCGTCCGGTGCGAGACCGGGCGCCAGGAGGAAAAAAAACAGCAGAAGGAGAGCGGGCCGTTTGCTGCGCTTCGTCATGCCGGAAACTGTCCTTTCACTTCGGCGCCTGAGCCTCAACCCGAGCCGTTTGCTGCGGCCGGGCGGTGAGCTCGGCGGTCCTCAAGACCATGTCGGGAACGTCCCACCCCTTGATCTCGGCCATCGCCTGGTAGGCGCGCCGGTAGATCAGCCTGGCCTCCACCCTGGCCCCTGCCACACCGGCGGGGAGCTGAAACACGTATTTCGAGACGTCGGTGCCGCCCGCCGGAATCCGGTTGTCCGAGAGGATGCGGGCCTTCCGCCAGAAGGGAGCAGGGAAGTCCGCCGCGCGGTTGCGGGCGTCCACCAGCAGATTGACCTGCCGGTATTCGCTGGCCGCCAGGAGGATCTTGCCGAAGGCCTTGCCCACCTCGCCGGCGTGGTCGCCGCTCCACGAGGGCAGCCGTTCGCCGCTCAGCAGTTGCAGCGCCTTGCCCCCGGCGTCGCGGCAGGAGATCTCCAGCAGCAGGTGCCGCATGGGCTGGCCCGTCGGAAGGTCATGGCCGGCTCCCACGTTGGCCACCTCGACGGTGACGTCGACCAGCTCTCCATGGACCTCGGCTCCGAGCTTGAGCGAGACGGCTCGACGGATGAATTTCTCGCGGTCGCTCCCCATCATGCTATGGGAGCCGATCCGGTTCGCCGCCCGCGTCAACCCTCCCTTCTCATGATCTGCGAAGCTCACCCGTTGCCCGGTGGAGCTCATGTGGCAGTCCTGGCAGTTGATCCCCAGCTCCCGGTACTTGCTCTTGCTCCACTCGCTGTACGTCTCGTAGACCGGCACGCCGAAGGAGGAGCCCTCGTGGCACGGGGCACAGATCCGGCTGCTGCTGAAGAGGGGAGCGTACGAGAAGTCCGGGATTTCGCCCGGGAACGTCGCGTCGTCGAAAGGACCGAAGATCAGCTTGGCGCCCTCGGCCGGCCGGTGGACGACGAATTGGGAGGCGCCGGGGGTCTGCGGATCCACCGCGACCTCCCGCACCTTGTGGCAGAAGTCGCAGGAGACGCCGGTCTTCTCGGCTCCCTGCAGGAGGTTCATGTCCTGTTTCGCGTTCTGCGCGCCGATCGGCCCGTGGCAGTTGATGCAATTGCCGAAGTCGGGCCAGTCGACCAGGTACCCGGCACCCTTGTTCGGCCGGCCCTTGACGTCGGTGCCGTTGTACAGGGTCAAGACCAGCGGGTTGACCGCCGAGCGCGAGTGCGCGTCGCCGTTCCACTCGCCGTAGATGGACGAATGGCAGTTGCCGCAGTTGTCCTTGAGGTGGGGGTTCGGCGTGGGGTCCCGCCAGGCATAGGCAGGGTTGTCCGCCGGGATCGGCTGAAGATCGAAGACCAGGGGCTTGCCCCCCGTCTTCCATGGGGCCCGGCGATTGTAATACCCCTCCTTGGCCACCGTGACGTACAGGTGGGGCTTGTTGGCGCCGGCCACCGGCAGGACGAACGTTCCATCCGCCTCCGTGAAGACGGCCCTCGCCCCGGTCTGGACCCTGACGATCGCCCCCGCGAGGGGCTGGCCGCCGCTTCGCACCTGGCCGCGCACGGCTTCGTCCTGCGGGGAGACGCCGAACGACAGCGCCGACCCGAAGCCCGCCAGCACTGCGAGGGCGGCTAGCAGCTTCCTTCCACGCCACGATTCCTGCGCTGGTTCTCTCTGTCTCATGGCCTCTCTACCTGGCGGCTCGGTTGAGGTACACGCTCAGCACCCGGTCGGCGGCGCTTCCCGTCACCAGATCGATCGCGCCGTCGCCGTCGAAATCGGCCATCACCGGGACGAGGGTCTCCTTGCCGGGGACCGAGAACCGCACGCGGGCCTGCTTGGTGCCCGGCTTCTCCACCACGGAGAGACCGGCGCGATTGCTGACGATCAGCTCGACGGCGCCGTCGCCGTCGACGTCGGCCAGCACGGCGCCGGTCGGCTCGTCGCCCGCCGCGATGTAGTACGGTGGCGCGAAGCTGCCGTCGCCGCGGTTCATGAACACCGCCACGTCACCCGATCCGCGATTGACGGTCAGGATCTCGGGCGCCCCGTCCTGGTTGAGGTCGCCGATCAGGATCTGCTTCACGTTGGAGGGCAGCAGGTGCAGCTCCGCGGTGATCTTGAACGTGCCGTCGCCCTTGCCGGTGAGGACCGTGACCGTGTCCGAGCCCGGGTCCGCGGTGACCAGGTCCTCCACGCCGTCGCCGTTCAGGTCGGCACAATGGATCAGCCTGGGGATGCGGTCCGTCTCGATCGCCTTGGACGGCGCGAAGCTCCGGCCCCCCTTGTTGAACAGGAGGGTGATGGAGGTCTTGAGCTGGTTGCCCAGCGCCAGGTCGACGAGGCCGTCGCCGTTGAAGTCGCCCGCCACCAGCCCCTCGGCCATCGAACCGATGTCCAGCTTCTTGGGCTCGCTGAAGTGCCGGGAGCCTTCGTTGTAGAAGATGGAGACGTCGCCGCTCATCTGGTTGAGGACGGCGATGTCCAGGCGGTTGTCATGATCGAAGTCGGCCACCACGGCCGTCTGCGGCTCCATGCCTCCCGTCGGCAGCTCCACCCGGTGGCCGAGCAGGCCATCCGCGCCGTTGAAGAAGAGCGACACTGTGTTGCGCCCCTTCTCGAGCAGCACGAGGTCGACGCGGCCGTCGCCGTCGAGATCCGCGGACACCAGCTCGCCTCTCGCCTTGAGGGCCTGCGTCTCCGCCTGGAGCTCGAACCGGCCGTAGCCCCGCTCCGGCTGCACGTCGAAGGCGGCGACATAGCCGTGGGTCATCTTGAGGCCCGCTGCCGACTGCACGTCCAGGCTGACCATGAGCTTCACCTGCTCGCCGGGTTGGAAGCGCTGCGTGGCCGCCTCGGTGGGCTGGAGCTCGACGGTGCGGCTCGCGGGCTCGTACTTGTAGCTGTTCTGGTGCACCCCCGACAGGGATCCGACCAGCCGCACGCTGTCCCCCGTGAAGGAGGCCGGGGCGATCCCGGTGTTGAAACGCGCCGTGACCGGCGTCAGCAGGGCCCCCTTGCGCAGGCCTGCCCGCAACGCCGGAGAGGGGCTGACCGCCTCGACGGTGGGCGGCGCGATGCCGTTCAGCATGATCGAGATGTCGTTGCTCCCCGAGTTGGCGGTGACCAGGTCCATCCGGCCGTCGCGGTTGAGGTCGGCCATCACCACCGAGGTCGGATAGAGCCCCCCGACGTTGAAGTCCAGCGAACGGCTGAAGTTCCCCTTGCCGTCGTTGAGCAGCACGGAGGTGGTGCCGGCGCTCTGGTTCGCGGTCGCGATGTCGAGGTCACCGTCGCCGTCGATGTCACCCGCCGTCACGCCTTGCGGCAGCTTGACGGGATAGTTGACGGCCTTCTTGAAGGTGCCGTCGCCGTTGTTGATCAGCACCGAGATGTTGTCGGAGCCGCCGTTGGCCCCGACGATGTCGGGGTAGCCGTCATGGTTGAAGTCGGCGGCATAGAGGATCTGGGTCAGCGAGTCCGTGGCGTAGGTCACCGCCTCGCCGAACTTCCCGTCGCCTTTGTTCATCAGCACCGAGATGTTGGCGGAGTAGATGTTGCCGGTGGCGAGGTCGATGTCGCCGTCCTTGTCGAAATCGGCGGCGATCACCGAATACGGCACCACGCCCTTGACCTTGTAGACGCCGTCGTGCTCGAAGCGCCGGCCGCCACGGTTGAGGAAGATCGAGATGTCGTCGTGCCCGATGTTGCAGACGGCGATGTCCAGGAGGCCGTCGCCGTTGAAGTCCGCCAGCACGGTGAACATCGGTCCGGCTTCGCTCTCGATGTTGACTGCGTCCTCGAAAGTGCCGTCCTTTTTGTTGTAAAAAATCGTAATGTTGTGCGAAAACATGTTGCCGCACACGAGATCGGGATAGCCGTCGCCGTCGAGGTCTCCCGCCGCCAGGGCATAGGGAGTGAAGCCGTGCGTCTTGTACTCGACGCCGGGGTAGAAGGTGCCGTTGCCGCGGTTGATGAGCACGGTGATGCTGTGCCCCACCGTGTTCGACGCCGCCAGGTCCAGGTAGCCGTCGCCGTTGAGGTCGACCGCCACCACGTAATAGGGGCTGATGCCCACCGGCATGGTGACGACGTGAGAGAAGTCCACCGGTCCACCTCCCGGTGCAGCCGGTGCGGCCGATCCGGCGGGTGGCGCTGGCGGCGCGGGAGGCGCTTGCCCGAAGGCTGGCGCCGCTGCCAGGCAGGCCAGCAGCAGCGCCCGGCCGAGCGGGCCGAGGAGGACGTGGGAGAAATTTCTTGAACGGGCTGAGTCATTCATATCCACCTCGCGCTCGCGCATTCTGAACCTCAGTGCTTTCCGGAGCCGCCGGCCGCGGCGCCGCGCGCCGCATCTTTCTTCTGCTGCTGCAGCAGGGCCGCGGCCTTCTTCGGCAGGTTGAGCAGCACCGACAGGTCGTGAGAGTACTGGTTGGCCACCACCAGGTCGAGCGTGCCGTCGCCGTTGAAGTCCGCCGTCACCGGCGACGTCGGGTTCTTGCCGACGGCGAGGGAGTCGGCGCGCCGGAAGGTGCCGTCCCCATTGTTGAGCAGGAGGACGACGTTGCCGCCGTCGAGCGTGATGGCCATGTCCACGAAGCCGTCGCCGTTGAAGTCGCCGAACACCTTGTTGGTGGGCGTCGGCCCGACCGCGACGTTCTTCTGCTGCTCGAACTTCTCCTTGCCCCGGTTGAGGAAGACCGAGATGTCGTCGGAGGCGGTGTTGATCGTCACGATGTCGACCTTGCCGTCGTTGTCGATGTCGACCGGCTCCTCGGTGAGCGCCTTGGCGAGCTGCAAGGGGAACTCCTCGCCCTTGCGGAAGGTGCCGTCGCCGTTGTTCATCAGGATGGTGCCGCGATCGGACTCGAGATTGGTCATCACGAGGTCCGGCGCGCCGTCGCCGTTGAGGTCCTTGGCCGAGAGGTCGTAGGGGGAGGGGGCCACGTGATAGGTCATCGGCTCCTTGAAGCCGCCCTTGCGGTCGTTGATGAACACCAGGACCGCGGGGAAGCCCTTGGTGACCGTGACGATGTCGAGGAAACCGTCGCCGTCGACGTCGGACGCCACGAGGCTCATCGGGCCCGCTCCCGACGGATAGGTCTGCGGCTCGCTGAACTTGCGATGGCCCTGGTTGTAGAAGATCGTCAGGTCCGACGAGAAGGTGTTGACGACCGCGATGTCCTGCAAGCCGTCGCGGTTGAAGTCGGCCGGGATCAGGTCCCACGGCCCATAGCCGTGCGTGGGCAGGAAGACGCTGTCGCTATGATTGAAGCTGGCGTTGCCGGAGTTGTAGTGGACGCGGATCCCGTCCACCTCCCGGCAGAGGGCCACGATGTCGATGTTGCCGTCGTTGTCCATGTCGGCGACCCGCAGCTTGCCGGGGATCTTGTGGCAGTCGATCCTCCCCGCCTCGACGAACTGGCCGCTGCCTTCCGTCGGCGCCACGGTGAAGGTGTACGCCAGGCTGGCCCCCATGGGGATGCCCAGGCGCGAGCGGATCGCCTTGGAGAAGGTGACGGTGACCTGCTCGCCAGGAGTGAAGTTGACGACGCGGCCGGCGACCTGCAGCTTGGATTTTCCCGCCCCGTGCGGTTGGATGTCGACCGAGTGATCCTTCTCGTCGTAGGTCACCGCCGCCTGGTGGTACCCGGACTCGTTGCCGTAGACGAGGATGTCGCTCGCCAGCGAATCGATTTCGAGATCGGTGTTGAACCGGGCGTGGATGGCGGTATTGAGATTGCCCTTGTTCAGCTCCACCCGGGCGGTCGGCGCGGGAGAGAACTTCTCGATCCGCGGCACGTGGACCCCCTTGAGCAGCACCGAGACGGTGTCCGAGCCCATGTTCGCGGTGGCGATGTCGGGGCTGCCGTCGTGGTTGAGGTCGGCGATCGCCAGCGAGGTGATGTGATTGCCGCTGACCGGGAACCGGATGGCCGGGCGGAAGCCCTCGCCCTCGTGGAACAGCACGGCGACCGCGCCGCTCTCGCCCTCGGAGACCACCAGGTCGAGGCGGCCGTCGCCGTCGATGTCCGTGGTGGCGATGGCGGTGGGCTGGCGGACGGCCAGATCGGCGGTGTGCTCGAAGGAGCCGTCGTGGCGGTTGGTGAGGATCGAGACCTGGTCGGAGTCGGGGCTGGCCGTCACCAGGTCCAGCCAACCGTCGCCGTTCAGGTCGGCGGCCTGGATCGATTGCGGCCCGGAGGCGGTCTTGAAGGTCTTCGCGGCCGCAAACGTGCCGGGGCCCTGAGCGAAGAAGACGGAGACCGTGTCCGCCGTCTCGTCGACCGAGGCGATGTCGGGTTTGCCGTCCTTGTTCAGATCGGCGATCAACAGGTTGCGGCTCTTGGCGGCCAGCGATCCGGCCTTGCTGAAGCGGCCGTGACCCTGGTTGAAATAGATGGCGATCTCATCGCCGTCCGGCTGCGCCGCGATGACGTCGTCCAGGCCGTCGCCGTTCAGGTCGCCGGCCGCCACCGCGATCGTGGCCCTGTCGGTGGGCACCGTGACCGGCGCGGCGAAGCCGCCGGAGCCGTTGTTCAACAGGACGGTCAGCCCGGTGCCGGTCGCGTTCGACGTGACGAGGTCCGGATACGCATCCTCGTTGAACCGGCCGTAGGCCAGGCGGTAAGGCTTCGAATTGGCGGTCGCATACTGCACGGCGTCCCCGAAGGTGCCGTCGCCGCGGCCCAGCATCACCGAGACGCTGCTCCCCAGGGCATTGGCGGTGACCAGGTCCAGCTTGCCGTCGAGGTTGAGGTCGGCGATCAACACCTGACTGGGTCCCCGGTCGGTCTTGAGGCTGATCACGTCGGGAAAGGCGACCGGCGCCACCGGCGCCGGCGTCCCGCCCGTCGCGATCGCGACGAAGAGGAGGGGAACCGCGAGGAGGAACCACGAGAAAACCCTGCGGTGGGTCGAAAATCTGGCCATGATCGATCTCCTAGAAGAAACGTAAAATATCACAATATCGCCATGAGCAAAACGCAAATCACGGGGTCGCAAATCACGGGGTCGTGGTGGGGGCTCCGGTCGTCGACCTGGAGAACACCCGCACCGCGTTCTTGAACACCGTGGTCTGGCCTCCCGTGGTGACGCGCAAGCCGTAGCTCCCAACCCGCGCGGGCAGCCCGATGTCCGCCAGCAGCACCGTGCCTTCCGGCGCCGCCACCTTCTGCCGGTGGATCGCCTCGGCGGGGATCGGCTCTCCCGGCGCCGCCTCGGGAACGATCTCGACCCGGGAATCCGGTCCAAAGCCGAACCCTTCGATCCGGAAGCGAACCTTGTCCGCATCGCTCAGATCGCGGACCGCCACCTCTTTGGGATAGACGTGGTTGACTTCCAGCCCGGGGAGCGTTTCGACGAAGAGGGTCGCCGCCAGCTTTATGTTCTCCGGCACGTGGGACCGCGCTTCGAAGGCATCGTCCCGCGGCTCCGGGGTCTTCGGCTGGAGAGCGATCTCCTTCACCTGTCCTCCGGAGCTGATCCGGGCCAGTCCGGAGAGTTGGCCTTCATTCCCCACCCGCAGCACCAGTTCGAGAGAATCGCTCTTGTCGAGCTGCGCGACGTTGGCGTAGTCCAGGAGGATCTCGCCCCGGACGGCGGGCTCCTCCACGCGTCCGAGCACGATGGCGGGCTGGTTCACCAACTCGAGGATGTTGGTGGTGTCGGACGTCTTGTGGCCCGGAAGCGGCAACTGTCCGACGGACACCGCCGCGAGGGACTTGTACCCCTCCGTATCCATGAGCCCGATCTTCAGCTTTTCGAAGCCGGTGAGGCGGGGTCCGCGCAGCCGCACGGAGAACTCGAGCCCGAAGGCCTCGCGGCCCAGGAAAGTGGTGGCGCCGGCCGCGTTGATCGGCAGCGTGAACATGGCGACGTAGGAATCGTTCCGGTGCAGGGTATGGCCGTAGTTGCCTTGAGGTCCGTGCCAGATGTTCGACGTCGCGTCCTGGTCGATCTTGAGCACCCCGTCACGCACGTTGGCGGCGGTGATCCGGCCCAGGTCGACGCGGTACTGCGGCCCCTCCGCGGCAGTCATCTTGCGGCCTTCCATCTCCGCAGGCTTGAGCCCGCCCTGCCGTTGAAACTGATCGTGAAGGACGACCTTATCTCTTAATTTGAGAGTGATCTCCTCGATCTCGAACTGGAATGGGCTCGGCAACTGGGGCCCGCCTGCGGCGGACAGCGGTCCGCCCGGCGCCGGCTGCGAGCCCTCGGCTCTGGCCACGCGTACTGAAACAAACGTTAAAGCGAAAACCATGAGCGCGGTGACGGACAGCTTGGAGTACAGCGGCATGACAGACTCCTTTCTTCCCTGGGCTGGCGACCGCGCGAGTCGCTCTGGCGGATTCAGGGGGTCAATGTTCCTACGTATAGTGGAACTGGCCGGAAATGTCAAGCTCTCTAGAGCGACGCATCCGTTCGTGTCCTCTCGTCGCTCTTCCGCGCGGAGTATTCCCCTGAGAGCTGGTAGCTGGACCGGGGTGAGCTTCGACCTCGCCGGCAGACCTTCGTGCTCGTGATTCACTGCAAAACAAAGTGAGTGATGAAGTCGAGAGACGTGAGGCTCTGGAGCTACGGGACGCTCGGCCTCACATCCTCGTAATAAACCTTTATTTTGAGCTCCGCGGTGAGCTCACTTGCAATCGACCGACCGGCCGCCGGTGCCGCCACGCAGCCAACCAGGAGGGCGACCCCGGCCTGCCGGCGGCTACGGCATGGAGGAGGACGTCCAGAAAAGCCGGGACGCCGGCTTCGCCCGGCACCTGACGAAGCCGGTCACCCTGGACGTCCTCGAGGACGTGATCGACCAGGTCCGCCGGAGTATCTCCTTTCCCAAAGCCGCCTTCAAATCGCCGTAGAATGCGCCGGAATCGCGACGTGAGGAGAGGAAAATGCTAAAGCTCTGCTGGCTGGTCCTGGGGTTCGTTCTGACGTTCGTCACCGCGGCGGCAGCACAGGAGGCTGCGGTCCGCACAGCGCCTGACCCTGCGCTGCTCGAGCGGGTGCACAGGGTGCTCGAAAAGGTGCCGCTCATCGACGGCCACAACGACCTGCCCTGGGAGTACCGCAAGCGGGTGCAGAACCATCTGGAGAAGATCGACCTCCGCGCCGGCACCACCAAGCTCGATCCGCCCCTGCACACCGACATCCCCCGCCTGCGGCGGGGCGGCGTCGGCGGCCAGTTCTGGTCGGTCTACGTACCCGTCGAGATTCCGGGGGCGGACGCCGTCCAGGCGGTGATGGAGCAGATCGACGACGTCCATCGCCTCGCCGAGCGCTATCCGGACACGTTCGAGATGGCGTACACGGCGGCGGACGTCGAGCGCATCCACCAGGCCGGGCGCATCGCCTCGCTCGTCGGCATGGAGGGCGGCCATTCGATCCACAACTCCCTCGCCGCCCTGCGCCTGCTCTACGCGGCGGGTGCCCGCTACATGACGATCACCCACTCGAAGAACACCGACTGGGCCGACTCCGCCACCGACGAGCCCAAGCACGGCGGCCTCACCCGCTTCGGCGAAGAGGTGGTGCGCGAGATGAACCGGCTGGGCATGCTGGTGGACCTCTCGCACGTCTCGGCCGCGACGATGAAGAAGGCTCTGGCCGTCGCGCAGGCGCCGGTGATCTTCTCCCACTCCTCGACGCGCGCTCTGGACCCTCATCCCCGCAACGTTCCGGACGACGTGCTGAAGCTGCTGCCGGCCAACGGCGGCGTGGTCATGGTGAGCTTCGTCCCGACTTTCACGTCGGAAGCGGTACGCGCCTGGAACGCCGATCAGGACGCCGCCGAGACCCGGCTCAAGACGCTCAATCCGGGCGATCCCGAGGCGGTGAAGAAGGGGCTGGAGGCCTGGCGCGCCCAGCATCCGGCACCCCGCGCGACCCTGGAGCAGGTGGCGGACCACGTCGAGCATGTGCGCAAGCTGGCGGGCATCGATCACGTGGGAATCGGCTCGGACTTCGACGGCATCACCAGCGTTCCCATTGGCCTCGAAAGCGTGGACACCTACCCCGCCCTCCTCGCCGAGCTGCTGCGCCGCGGCTGGACGGACGAGGAGCTCGGCAAGCTCGCCGGCCGCAACGTCCTGCGCGTCCTGCGCCAAGCCGAGCAGGTGGCGCAGCGCCTCCAGAAGGAGCGGCCGGCTTCGGATGCGTTGATTGAAGAGTTGGATGGGAAGGCTGTGAAGTAAGATCTAAGGACACCTTTATCCCCCGACGTGCACCAGCACCTTGCGCGTGCCGGAGTGCCGGCGGTGCTCCCAGACGTAGAGGCCCTGCCAGGTGCCGAGCCCGAGCTCGCCGTCGAGGACGGGAATGGAGAGCGAGGTCGCCGTCAGCGCCGCCTTGATGTGCGACGGCATGTCGTCCGGCCCCTCGGCGGTGTGGGTGTAGAGCGGATCGTGCTCGGGCACCAGACGGTTGAGCCAGGCTTCGAGGTCCCGGCGGGCTGAAGGATCGGCGTTCTCCTGGATGGTCAGGCTGGCTGAGGTGTGCTGGATGAAGACGGTGCAAAGACCCTCGCGGGCGCCGCTCTCCCGTACTGCCGCCTGGACCTCCCCGGTGATCTCGTGGAGTCCCTGGCCGGGAATGCGAATTGAGAGCTTTGCCACCATTTCTAACTTCCCAGATCCAACTCCGCTTCCAGTCTCCGCCCCAGCTCCGCAGCGGCGAGGAGGATTCCCGGATCGTCCGGGGTCGGAAACAGGGCCGTACGCAGCCCGTCCTCTTGGAGCAGGGGGAGGAGGTCTTCGAGCAATTCGTCCAGCGGGATCGCCGCGGGCTCGGCGTCTTCCCAGTTGTTCCGGGCGCAGGCGCGGGCCAGGTCGGGATGGGGCCAGAGGGGAAAGGCGTCCGTTTCCTTGGCCACCACCCAACCTCGATCGTCCATGAGCCCCCAGGCTTCTTCCCAGTCCGCGACGAGCTGGATGAGCTGGACGGCCCGATCCGCGGCGGGGAGGGCCTGGAGAGAGCGGAGCTCCTCCTCTCCGGTCTCCCAGCTCATGGGGAGCTAGCCGAGCTAGCCACCGGCGACCTCGTCCTCGTCGTGCGCCGCGGCTCCCACCGTCACCGGCTCTCCTGCTTCGTGATCCTCGTCGGGGTCCCGGGGGCCCAGGGCCTCGGCCCGCTTCAGATCGCCCAGAATCCAGTCTGAGAGCGTCTGCATTTCGGCCGCGTCGAGGGAGATGCCCGCGCTCTCGCATAGGCTGAGGACGTTGCGGAAGAAGCAGGAGGCGAGGGCCAGCGGGTCTTCCGGAACGCTTTGGCCGAAACGGTGGCCGCCGAACGTGATGCCGCGCAGAATGAAGTTGACGCTGGCGCGAGCGATGGGCGAGCCCTCCTCGATGCAGCGGTCGCGTACCGCCTTCGAGGTGCGGGTGAGGAAGTAGCTGTGCTCGGTGACTTCTTCGGCGGTGAGGCGGAAGACGCGGGAGTAGTCGCCGCGCGTCAGATAGGGAGTGTCCGTGAGCTGGTGCACGCGATAGGCGAGCGAGTTCAGCTCCGGGTCGCCCACCAGCTCCTCGGGGCGGCCGTCGATGGGGAGCTGGTGGCGGGCCGGATCGTAGATGTAGCCCGGCTTCAAGGCCGAGATGGCGAAGCCCGGGTTCTCCCGTCCCTCCAGCAGGTCGCGGAAGGTGCCGGCGCCTGCCCAGCGGGTGGAAAGCACCTGCTCGCCGAAGCGGCTGATCACCATCTGCGCCGCCCGCGCCATGGGCACCGCCGAATCCGAAGAGTCCACCACCGAGCGCACGAAGCCGAGGATCTCCTCGATCAGGCGGCTGCGGTCGGCCGGCGGCAGGAACCTTGGCACCGGGATGGGACGACCCGGCTCCGGGCCGGTCTCGGGCGTTTCGCCCTCGGCCACGAGGCCCACCCGCCAGGGATCGCCGTCCACCATGGCGAGGTCGTGGCGCGTCTGGATGACGCCGGTGGTCATGTTGCGCAGGCTGTTGAAGCCCAGCCAGTTGGTGCTCGCCGTGAACTCCGGGAACTCGCGGAAGATGGGCGGCAGCTCGGTGGCGACGAGCTCGCCGCTGGCGCTCGCCCGCTCGTAGATCTTGTCGGCGATGCGGCGCAGCAGCTCGCCCATCGCCGACGTGGCGGAAGGGCCCGAGGCGGCGCGCAGGGCCTGACCCGGCGTCGCGCCGATGGCGTCCTCCAGGAAAGTGTCCTGGTCGATCAGCACGTCGCAGGCCGCCTTGTAGGCCACCGAGGCCGGCCCGATGGCCAGCACGGTGCTGCGCCGGTCGTGCTTGGAGAGGCGCAGCAGCACCGGCGTGAAGTCGGCGTCGCCCGAGAGCAGGATGAACTCGTCGAAGCGGGTGGCATGGCTCAACGTGTCCAGCAGGTCCATCACCATGTGGATGTCGGCGCTGGTCTTGCCGCCGCTGGTGAGGGGCGGACAGTCCACCACCTCGAACGCCGAGCGCGTGAAGTAGGGGCGAAAGCGGCCGAACTGGGAGGGATTGAGATAGCAGCGGCGGAAGAGGATCTTCCGTGGGCGTCCATCTCCGTCGTGGGTGGGGAGCTTGTCCTGGAGCCAGAGGAGCCAGCGGCCCGGGTCGGTGGCGAACTGCTCGGCGGCCGCCGGGTCTTCGCGCTGCAGGCCGAGATAGATGTTGTCGAAGTCGACGAAGAGCGCCGACCGCAAGTGCGTCGGGCTCGGGTGAGAATCCGGCATTCCAACCTCCAATGAAAGATCTGTTCGCGTGCCACGTCCGGCATGGGCCGGCGCCATAGCCCGGCAAAGATATCAGGAGCTCCGCATAAATCGACCCCCGGCGAAGGGGTCCCTGTCAGGGAGAACAAGCGGGATGGCCCCGGCATTGCCGCCTGGAACCAATTCCCCGGTTCTCCAGTCTCAGGTAGATAGGAGCGCTCCGAACGACCCCCGCCCCGTGGGCTGGGGGCCAAAGACAGGAACCACCGCGGAAACGGCCGCGGAACATCCGAATCCGGGACCTGGAGGTGGATCATGTTCGAGCACTCTCTCATCGACCTTGAAGCCAAAACGTCACCCCGTCGCCGCTGGCTCTCTCTGCCCATCGCCGTGGGCTTGCACGTTGCGGGCCTGACCGCCTTCGCCTTCGCGAGCTACTGGACCGTGGGATCCGTGCAGGACCCCAACGTCAATATCGGACCGGTGACGTTCTTCGAGCTTCCCCCTCCAGGAGGGAACGGCGGGCTGAAGCCCAAGACTCAGACCCCCGAGATCAAGAAGCAGGCCACGCCTCAGACGCAGGCCAAGACGGTACAGCCGACTGCAGACACCGTGCCCGACAAGCCCCCGGCGCCAGCCGCGAACGACACGGTGCAGGACCTCACCCCCGGTCCGGCCAGCAGCGGACCGATCACGGGCCCCGGCTCAGGTGACGGCCCAGGCCCGGGCGGCCCTGGAATCGGCGGTCCCGGCATCGGCCCCGGCGAGGGTCCGGGAGAAGGGCCGGGCCTTGGCGACAGCAAGCCCATCCACCTCTCCTTCGGCATGACCCGGCCGGAGATCGTCCACCAGGTCCAGCCCCGCTACTCGGAGAGGGCGCGCCAGGCGGGAATCCAGGGAATGGTGATCGTGGAGGCGATCATCGATGAGCTCGGCCAGGTGACCAACGTGCGGCTGGTCCGCGGGCTGCCGATGGCGCTCGACCTGGCCGCCGTCCAGGCCATCCAGCAGTGGCGCTTCAAGCCGGCCCTGCTCGACGGCCGGCCGGTGAAGGTGTTCTACACGCTGACGGTGAACTTCTCCATTCAGCGCTGAAGGGTCCTGCCCGCCACCACCAGCGTCAGGTCGTCGTCGAACGCCGAGGTCCGCCCGGTCCAGGCGGCGACCTCGGCGATGACGGCGTCGGCCGTGGCCTCGGCGGATTGCGAGGCATGGGCGGCGAGGACGCTCCGCAGGCGCTCCTCGCCGAACATTTGACCGCCGGGGGCGGCGGGGCTCAAGGCCTCTGGAATTCCATCCGTGAACAGCAGGACGCGGTCGCCGGGCGCCAAGGGAACGGTGACCTCAGGGTAGGCGCCCCGGCGCAGGCGACCGAGGACGAGGCCGCCCGGCGGCAGCTCCTCGACCTGCCCCGAGCCGTGCCGCCACACCAGCGGCGGCGGATGACCGGCGCTGGCGGCGGTGAGGGTGCCGGCTTCGAGGTCCAGGTAGACGTAGAGGGCGGTGATAAACTGGTTCTTGAGCTTGCCGTGAAAGATGGCGTTGATCTCCGAGAGCACCCGGCCCGGGCTCGCGACGTGAGCCGCCTGCGCCGCCACGGCCACCTTCAGCATGGAGGCGACGAGCGCCGCCGGCACGCCGTGGCCGGAGACGTCCGCCACCAGGATGCCGAGCCGCCGCCCCTCGCCCGGCAGGAATTCGTAGAAATCCCCCGCCACCTCGGCCGCCGGCAGATAGCGGAACGCGAGATCGAGCCCGGCGATCCGCGGCGCCTCCCCCGGCAGGATGGACTCCTGGATCGCCCGCGCCGTCGCGAGCTCCTGGCGGATCTCCGTCAGCCGTTCCTGATCGCCGAAGACGCGCTGCGCCGCCACCGTCCCCAGACCGCAGACGAAGAGCAGGAACCCGAAGTGCTCCACGCTGACGCCCTGGGGGATCGGCCCCAGGCCGCGGAGGTTCTCGTAGAGGGCGAAGGCGATGAAGACGAGGAAGCTGGCCCGCAGGAGGGGCAGGTCCGGAGTCTCTTCCCGGTCGCCGCGGAAGATCGTGACGAGAATGACCGTCACGCCGGCCAGCACCAGGATGCGGTAGGGGCCGACGAGGACCCCGACCCTGGAGGCGGCGAGCTCCCAGGGAATGGCGACCACCGCGAGCGCCGCCTGCGCCTGCCAGAAGAGGCGGACCCACCGCCGCCGGCCGGGCGCCGTCAGTTGCTCGAAGAAGAGGCCCGCGGCCACCGGCATGACGTAGCTCAGAACCAGGACCCACTTGTCCCATGCCGGTTGCGGCGGCGCGTAGAGGAGCTTCGTCGTCTCGAGCTCGCAGAGCAGCCGCACGGCGTACAGGGTGGTGAAGATGGAGAAGTAGAGCAGGGTCGGATCGCGCATCCGCCGCCGCGCGAACGCCATGGCCGCCGCCGCCAACCCCAGGCTGAGCAGCAGGAAGCCGACGCCGGCATTGGGCACGTCGTGGCGGAGGGCGGCGAGGAGATTCATGGAAAGCTGATCATAGCGTTTCCGTAGCGAGAGGCGCTGAGGAAACGCGAAGCAAGGACCCAAAGGACACCAAGGACGTCAAGGACGAGAAATCACGAATCCCGGCGTCGTCCTTGATGTCCTTGGAGTCCCTGGTGTCCTTTCTGTCCTCGTACGTCGCGCAGGGAGTAGAATCCGAGGTCCCATGAGTCCCAAGAAAATCCTCCCACTCCTCCCTCTCCTCCCTCTCCTCCTCGCCCCCACCCTCCAAGCCCAGGAAAAATCCCTCCACCTCGCCGTCGGCGATCCCGCGCGCAAGGACAAGGAGGCGCAGGTGGTGCTCGATGGCATTACGGATACGCGGACGGGCGAGGTGATCGCGCCGGCCGAGCTGCCGAAGCGGCTCGCGGGGGTGCGCCTGCTGCTGGTGGGGGAGAGCCATACGGACATGGACTATCACCGCTGCGAGCTGCGCGTCGTCCAGGAGCTGGTGCGCGCCGGCCGGCCCGTGCTCCTGGGGCTGGAGATGTACCCCTATACCGAGCAGCGGTTCCTCGATGATTGGGTGGACGGCAAGCTCACCGAGGAGGCTTTCCTCCACGGCTCGCGCTGGTATGAGAACTGGGGCTACAACTGGCTTTACTACCGCGAGATCTTTCTCTTCGCCCGCGAGCACAAGCTGCGCATCTTCGCCGTCAACGCGCCCCGGGACGTGGTCACCGCGGTGCGCAAGAAAGGGTTCAAGAACCTGACGCCCGAAGAGGCGGCCCACATCCCCGCCGACATCGACACGTCGAGCCCCGACCACCGCACGCTGTTCAAGTCGTTCTTCGAATCCGGCGGCGACTCGCTCCATTCCAGCATGACCGACGCGCAAGTGGATTCGATGATCGCCGCGCAGTCCACCTGGGACGCCACCATGGCGTTCAACGCCATCAAGGCGCTCAAGGAGCACGCCAAGCCAGAAACCGGGCCGGACACGGTCATGGTCGTCCTGGTCGGCTCCGGCCACGTGGTCTACGGGCTTGGCATCCAGCGCCAGGCCGCACGTCATTTCGAGGGCAGGATCGCGACCGTCGTCCCCGTCAACGTTCGCGACGAAGAGGGGCACGACGTCAAGACCGTCCAAGCCTCCTACGCCGACTTCGTGTGGGGCTTGCCGGCGCAGGCCGATCCGATCTATCCTTCGCTCGGGCTCTCCAGCAACCCGGTCGAAGGGGAAAAGGCGCTGAAGGTCATCTTCGTTTCGGAGAAGACCCCCGCCGAGAAGGCCGGCGTCCAGGTGGGAGACGTGATCGTCTTTCTCGACGGCACGCCGGTGCCGGACAAGGAGACGCTCAATCGTCTCGTGGCCGCCAAGCGCTGGGGGGACGAGGCGGTGCTGGCGGTGAAGCGCGGGAGCGAGACGAAAGAGATCCACATCGCTTTACGTCGATAGATCATTCCTTCCGAAGTGTCCTAGGAGTGGGGCAGTGCCCTATCGTTGCGGCACGGGTCTACGGGCTGAGCTGCCACATATTTGAGGCAGAGATTCAACAGCCAATCAGAGTTTTCCCAGGAACGAAGGGCATTCTGAGGATCGGCACGTCGATTGCTCTACTGGCTAGCGCCGTTCAAATGTGAACGGCTCTTTCAGGGAGATTCAGACAATGTCAGCTCAGACCGAGCAAACTACGACGAAGTCGGCCAAGAAGAATCCGCCCAATGCAACATCAGGCGACCCCGTTCGGCCCCCAGACCCAGTGGATCCGCCTAGGTCGAATGACCATTCCCGAGATTCTGGAAAGCAGGACTGACTCGTAGTGGGTCCAAGAATGGATTCTCAAGCGCGCCCGGTGTGGCTAGCCGGGCGTGCCTGAGGGCGGAGTCGTAGTCGCCGACGAGGGTGTATACGACGGCGGCCGCGCCTGCGAGTTGGGGGCTGTTCGGCGCAATATGGAGTGCCTGCTGAATGACCTCCACCGCGTGAGTGGAGTCGCCGAGGTGGGCCAATGCCTGAGCTTTGATGCTCAGAATTTCCCAATTTCCAGGAGTCGCAGTGCGGTCTGCCTTGGCGATGATGTCGAGGTAAAGAGGGTGTGCCTCTTTAGAGCGGTTGAGGAGAGTCAAGCAGTCAGCGAGGTTGAGGGCGTTGGCTGGGGAATCTGGCTGGAGCTTGACGGCGCGCCGGGAGCTCTCCTCGGCCTCAAGATAGCGTCGCTCGCGCAGCAGGGCTACCCCCAGGTTGTTGAAGGTGTCGCCGTCGGGTGCTCTCGCGGCGAGAGCCTGCAAAATTGGAATGGCCTGCCCGGGATTGCGCTGCATTTCAATCACAGCCAAGCCTTTTAGCCCCTCGGGTTTGCCGGGTATGCGCCGCAGGAGCTCTTCATAGTGGCTTCGGGCTTCATCGAGAAGTCCTTGATCGTACTCATGGTTGGCCAGGGTGAGAAGGGCTTGCCATGTCGCATGGAGGCGCGTGGCCTCAGCCATCAGAGCCAGACCCTCCTGGGGATGCCCTTGGCGCTCGGCCAACATTCCACGCTTGAACAGGCTGCCCGCGGGGTCGATGTCCTTGAGCTGCTCGAGAGTCTTTTCCGCCTCCTTGTAGCGGCCAGCGTCCAGGTAGAGATAGAAGAGATTGCCTAGAGGCCGCGGGTCGCTTGGAGCGCGTTCCTGGCCTTGCAGGGCAACCGCTATGCCCCGTTCCAGGTAGTGCTTGTCACCGCTCAATGCATAGAGGCGGCGTGCCACGTTGGCCTCCAACGAATAGACCTCCAGGAAAGCAGGTGCTCGCTGGCGCAGGGATTTGAGCTGGTCCAGGATCTCCCTGAGTGCAGCACCAGGAATGTCTGCTCGTTGCATCAGCTTTAGATAGGTACGGTAATCCTCTTCTCGGGTTTCGAGCTCCAATCGTGGGACTCGCAACTTGTAATCCCCATAACCCTTGCGGAGCGATGCAGCGACGGCCTCGGCGAAAAGCTGGGGTTTGGAGGGAGGAAGTTGCTGCTGCAGAACTTCCGTCCATAGAATGCTTCCGTCCTTCCCGGCTAGGCGGCTCAGGCTTACCTTGCAGAGGTCGCCAGTGCAATAAGCCTGAGAGGTGACGACCTCGCCGGCACCCAGAGCTCGGGCGACGGCCGCGGGATTCCCCGGTTCCTTGTTGACTTGGTCGGGATCCAGGGCGGCCAAGCCGTCGAGCACGGCCACGGTGCGAACGAGGGAGGATTGCAGATTGGTCATGACCAGGGCCTGATCGTCTGGCTGAAGGGAGCCGGTGACGACCGGTTTGAGGACTGCCACGTACACAGGCCGAGGGGGCTTAGGGATCAGGAGGTAGATGACAACTCCGATGAGGAGGACTGCGATCACGCCGATCATCCAGCGCTGCCAACCCAAGAGACCTGACTTCTCGAGCTCGGTGAGGATGTCTCCGGCGGAGGGCCAGCGCTCTTCGGGATTCTTGGCGAGGCAGCCATCCACGATCTTCTCCAGGGCCGCGGGCACACTTGGGCATGCCTTTCGCAACGGGAAGGGTTTCTCGGTGATGATGAAATGCGCTCTCCCCATTCCCTTGCCGTCGAAAGGGTGACGGCCGGCAATCATCTCGTAGAGCACGACACCCAGGGCCCACAGGTCGGCCGCAGGTCCGATCACCTTCTCCTCATCGAACTGCTCGGGGGACATGTAGTCGAGGCTGCCCGCGATGTGTCCCACTAAAGTGAGGCGGGCCGACTCGGGCCAGCGGGCAAGGCCGAAGTCAATGAGCTTCACGCGGCCGTCCGGCAGGATCATGACGTTCTCGGGCTTGAGATCGCGGTGTACCAGGTTGGCAGCGTGGGCTGCCTGCAGCGCGCTGGCGAGTTGGCTGGTGATGGCGGCGGCCTCGGGAACGGGGAGCCTGTGGTCCGGCTGCCGGGCGAGGCGCTCGGCCAGGGTCTCGCCGTCATAGAGCGCCATGACGATGAAGCGGTGGCTTTCCCACTCGTGAAAGTCGTAGATGGTGCCGATGTTGGGGTGGTCGATCTTGGCCAGGGCCTTGGCCTCTTGATCCAAGCGTGCCAGATCGCGCTTACGGCGTTCGAGGACGAACTTGAGGGCAACTACGCGGTCCAGCGACAGGTCCAGGGCACGATAGACCTTTCCCATTCCGCCCTTGCCGAGGCGCCCCAGGATGCGGAAATGAGAGATCTCCTGGCCGGGTCGGAGCTCGTCCTCGTCTTCTTCGGCATCCCCAACGGCCACGCTCCTGGGCGGGTCTTTCCGGTGGCGCCCGCCATCGACGATGGTGGACTCGGAAGGTGCCGGCAAAGGGGCGTCACAGTTGGCGCAGCGGCTGTCGAGCTCGGAGTTGGAGGCGCCGCAGTCAGGACAGATGAGCGGTGACATCAGGTCCTCTCCGCCTTGCCCGTTTCCTGGCCGGGGACGGCGCAACGGCGAGCCTGTAACTTCTGGAGGCAGCTCCGGACCAGATCCTCGTAGAGCAACACGTCTCGACCCTCCACCGGCGGCACCTGCCTGCGGTTTAGGGTAGATTTTAACTCATCCGGAAAGGGCTTGGGCGGGCGAGCGGTGATCCTGCCCACAATGCAGGGTAGCGAGACGAAATAGATTCACATGGCTTTGCGTCGATAGATCACGCCGGATGTGCCCTACGGTTAGGGCACCGCCCCCTCGTCGCGGCACCGGTCCGCGGGCTGAGCTGCCACAGCTTTGAGGCAGGGTTGCTGCGCCCAATCATGGTTCTCCCAGGGAAGAGATCACTTTTGAGGGCCGGCACGAGCCTTGCTCAGCTATCTGTCGCCGCTCAAACGAGAACGGCTCTTTCAGGGAGATTCAGACCATGTCAGCTCTAACCGAGCAAACAACGACTCAACTGGCCTACAACATTCCGAATCGGGCCAGCATGATTTCCCATGATTCAGTGAACCGCGTCATCGGCGTGGAGGTAATGGTAGCTCAACCTCCGGGCTCCGACGATCTCACGATTTCCGTGCCTCCAATCGCCGTCCCGACTGGCATGTGGACCGTGAATTTGGACCTCGTCGTGATCACACCAGGGCTTCAGGCGCAGTTCGCCCCCTCCGGGATCGCCCTAGTAAGCGGGGAACGTCCGCTACCACCGAGGGTCACCATCAATTCGCCCGCAGCCGTTTCGCCGCAACGGTGGGCCATCCAACTATGTAACGATGTGAGTGCCGTGGATGCCTTTAACTATAGGGTTGGCATCGGTTGGTCGGCGGGAGGTGGTGGCAACGGCCCGATCCCCGCCATTAAGACGACCTTCCACGATCCGACCATCGTCGTGGTCAGAGACCCGATTGATCCTCCTTCTCCTCCTCCTGATACTCCTCTTCCTACTCCTCTTACTCCTACTACTTAGGTGCGAGCTTTTGGAAGTCGGGATCGTGCCGCAGCGGGTCCAAGAAAGGGGATTTGAAGAAGAAGGGGTTGAGGCCGCCCGCTGCGGCCCGTTGAGCGTGTACAAGGGCGATCTTTAGTTCGCCGACGATGGCATAGACCAAGGCGGCCTCGTAAGCGAGTTGATCATTCTTGGAAGCCACGCGAAGCGCCTGCATGATGGTCTCGATGGCTTTACGTTTCTCCCCGAGATGGGCGAAGGCCTGGGCCCGGGCCGATAGAGTTTGCCAATCGTCGGGCCCGGCTCGCTCAGTGGTTGCGATGACTTGCAAATAGAGTTGGCGAGCCTCCGGGCGACTGAGAAGAAGGAGACAGTCGGCGAGGTTCAGAGCCGCGGAGGGATCGGCGGGCCTGAGGGCCAGAGCTGGCCGGAGGCTGTTTTCGGCCTCGGCAAACCGACGAGTCAGCATGAGATAGAATCCGAGGTTGATAAAGGAGTCGGCATCGGGAGCAGTCTCTATAACTCGACGGTACAGCGCCGCGGCCCGGTCGGGATTTCTCTGCATCAGGATCTGGGCCAGGCCCTTGAGGCCATTGATATTGTTGGGTTCACGCCGCAGGACCTCTTTGAAGTGGCTTCGGGCCTCATCGGCTCTTCCTTGCGTGTACTCATGGATGGCCAGAGTAGTGAAGAGGCGCGAGGACGGATGGATTTGGGCGGCCTCGGAGATCAGCCGTAACTCGGTTTGGTGATCTTCCTTGAGAGCTGCGAGAAGGCCAAGCCGCAAACGGCTCTCAGCAGGATCGATCAACCGAAGCTGTTGAAGAGCTGTTTCGGCCTTCGTGTATTGATGAGCGTCCTGGTAGAGCTCAAAGAGGTAGAGGAGAGGCCTGAGATCATGAGGAGCGCGTTCCAAGGCTTGCTGGGCGACTGCGATGCCCCTGTCCAGATAATGGCTGTCGCCGGCGCCTGATTCAAAGAGCTGGTGGTCCACCTGGGCCTCAAGCGAATAGAGCTCGAGGAAAGTGGGTTCTCTCTGGCGAAGGGCTTCCAACTGATCGAGAAGCCTGTTGCTTGTCTGATAGCGATCGGTAAGTCGTCGCAGATCGAGATAGGTACCGTAATCCTCCTCCGTGACATCCAACTCGAGTCTTGGAGCTCGCAGCTTATGACCGTCGCCATAGCTCTTCCGGAGCGAGGAAGCGACGGCCTCGGCAAAGGCCCGCGGCTTGGAGGAAGGGAGCTCCTGCTTCAGGGTCTCCGTCCATTCGACACGTCCGTCTCTCCCATCCAAGCGGCTCAAGGTTACCTGGCAGAGGTTGCCGGAACAATCGGCTCGGGAGGAGACGATTTCGTCGGCTGCTACCATCCGTGCGATATCGCCGGTCTCATGCTCGTTTTGGGAGGCTTGGAACTGGTCCGATTGAGAAGCAGCCAGGCCGAGCACCTGCACGGTGCGCAGCAGCGAGGCCTTGAGGTTGATCCGGACTCGGGCCTGTCCGGCAGCGCTGAGAGATCCGTTGACCACCGGCTTGAGGATGGCGATATATGTTGGCGAGTTGGTGGCTGGCGGAGGCAGCGGTCGAGTTGGTTGCAGGATCACATCAATCATATAGCCGACGAGACCAAGAAGGAGGATCGCGGCTGCGGCGCTCGGCCAGTACCACGGCGAGCGCCTGGCACGTGGCGTTTCGACGTTGGCCACTCCGGAACCCGAAGCTCCCGCAACCTGCAGCTCGGCGAGGACGTCGGCGGCGGAGGCCCAGCGGTCCTTGATCTCCTTGATAAGGCAGCGCTCCACGATCTTCTCCACGATCATGGGCACCTGCGGACATGCCTTGCAAAGAGGGAAGGGGTCCTCGTACAGAATGGAGCTCCCGATCTCCAAGCCCGTGCCGCGGAAAGGATGGCGGCCGGCAAGCATCTCGTAGAGCACGACACCCAGGCCCCAGAGGTCAGTCTGCGGAACGGCTTCTTCGCTACGGATTTGTTCAGGCGCCATGTAAAGAATGGTTCCCATGACCATTCCTTGTGCGGTCTGGCGGGGGGAGCCGGCCCAGCGAGCGAGGCCGAAGTCGATGAGCTTGACCCAGCCATCGGGGAGGATGATGACGTTCTCAGGCTTGAGATCCCGATGCACCAGGCTGGCGCCGTGAGCAGCTCGCAGAGCCGAGGTGAGTTGGCTGGCAATCCTGATCGCTTCGGATATGGATAGCCTGTGCTCGGGTTGCTTGGCAAGGTACTCGGCCAGCGTCTCGCCGTCATAAAGAGCCATGACAATAAAGCGCTGGCCTTGCCACTGGTCATGCTGGTAAATGGTGCCGATGTTGGGGTGATCGAGTTTGGCCAGGGCCTCGGCTTCGCGCTGGAAGCGGGCCAGGTCCTGTTGGCGGCGCTGCCTTTCCGGCCGGAGGAATTTGAGGGCGACCTCGCGGTTCAGCTCCAGGTCCAGGGCCCGGTAGACCGTACCCATGCCACCCCTGCCGAGGCGTCCCAGGATGCGAAAATGAGAGATCTCCTGGCCGGAGTGAAGCTCTTCGCCGTCCTCACCGTCCTCACCGCCCTCACCGGCGGCGCCGTCGGCGTCCGCAGGCGGGGCCTTCCGATTACCGCCTCCGCCCCGAGGCGGACCTTGTAGGTTGACTCCTTCGATCAACGTGGCGAGAGAAGCACCGCAAGCGGCGCATTGGCTGTCGAAAACGGAGTTGAAGGCGCCACAGATGGGACAGACGAGCGGGTGCATCAGGTCCCCTCTCCCTTGCGATGGCGAGCTAGCAATCTTTGCAGATGGCTTCGGTGGAGGCCGGCCCCGCGGGCTGCACGCGAGACGTTGTCCTTCCAATGATGCATCAGCTCAATGAGGAATCTCCGTTCCAGGGCATTCGTGGCGACCTCGCAGGCCTCGTTCAGGGCCGCACCGGTCAGCTCGGGGAAGGCTGGCTCGACCGCGGGATTGGGGGCTACGCTCGCCACCTCCGGCGGCAGCAGATCGAGGTCTAGCTCCAGTCCGCGGGCCAGCACGCAGGCGCTCTCCACTGCGCTGGACAGCTCGCGGATATTGCCCGGCCACGCGTAGGACAGCAGAGCCCGCTCCGCCCGCGGAGTCCAGCGAGGCCGCTCCTCCGGTTCCTTCCAAAATTTACGCAGGTAGTGATCAACGAGAAGCGGGATGTCTCCCTGCCTCTCGCGCAGAGGAGGCAGTTTGACCTCAAGGGTCTTGAGCCGGTAGTAGAGATCCTCGCGAAACCGTCCCTCGCGCACCATCTGCCGCAGGTCGCGGTGGGTGGCGGAGACGATCCGCACGTCGACCTTTTCGATACGGTCCGAGCCGAGGCGCTGGACCTCGCCGGACTCGAGAAAACGCAACAGCTTGGCCTGCACCTCCGGAGGGATCTCGCCGACCTCGTCGAGGAACAAGGTGCCGCCGTGCGCCGAGGCAAGGAGGCCGCGGCGGTCGCGCTTGCCATCGGTAAATGCTCCGGCGACGTGGCCGAAGAGCTCGGACTCGAGAAGCGTGCCCGGCAGGGCGGAGCAGTTGAGGGGTAGGAACGGCTGGCGGAGGCGCGGACTGTTGAGGTGCAGGGCGCGGGCGATCAGCTCCTTGCCCGTGCCGGTCTCGCCGAGGACGAGCACGCGAGCGTCCGTCGGCGCCACCTGGGCGACGACCCGGAGCTGCCTGAGCATCTCCGGGTCGCGGGTGATGATCCCCTTGAAATTGTGCTGGGCGAAGAAGTCGTGCTCCAGGCTGCGGTAGTGCCGCCGTAGCGCTTCGCGCTCGCTGGCCCGTCGCAGGGACAGGCCGGCGACTTCGGCGAGCTTGGCGAGGAAGGCCTGGCTCTCCACGCTGAAACTGTCCACCTGCTTCCGGTTCTCCAGGAAGACGACGCCGTAGACATCGCCGCCGTAGCGCAGCGGCGCCACCATCGCGCAGCAGCGGCCGATGAAGAGGCCGCTCTTGGATGTGGCGAAACGGGGATCTTCCATCAGGTTGGGCAGGTACAGGAGCTCGCCGGTCCTGATGACTTCGCGTACCAGGGTGGTGCTGAAGCAGTGTTCCTGATCGTCCTGGTCGTCCCGATCGCCGTTCCCATTAGCGCCATAGCCAACTTCGAACTTGCGCTTGAGCGATCTGTTTTCATACACGACGACGAAGCCCCTCTCGGCGCCACACCTTTCCAGGATGCGGTGCAGGAGAATCTCCGGGGTCCGCTCGTCATCCTCCTCGGCGAGTAGGAGCTTCGAGATCTGGAACAGCTCTTCGTAGAACGACACGTTCCTACCCTCCAACAGCACCTGCCTGTGGTTTAGGGTAGATTTTAACTCATTTCGGAAAGCATAGGGGGTCGGCTGCGCACCTAGGTTGCTCATGGGATCACCTCTCAACTGCTTTTGCATAGAGGTGTCGTTTGAGGCTGCAACGTTTCACGGAGGGCGGCGCTACTCGTTGCTGCGCAGGGTGGTCGGGGCGGGTCGCGCCACCCAAGCCTTCACGTTCTGCTCCAGCAGGCCGAGGGGCACGGCACCGGAGCGCAGGATCTCGTCGTGGAACGCGCGAATGTCGAACGCCGGCCCCAGCTCTTTTTGCGCGTAGGCGCGCAGCTCCTTGAATTTCAGCTCCCCGATCTTGTAGGCCAAGGCCAGGCCGGGGGAGTTGACGTAGCGGTCGATCTCGACGTTGATCGCCCGGTCATCCTGGGCCGTGTTCTCCCGGAAGTAATCGATCGCCTGCTGCCTCGTCCAGCCCTGGGAGTGAATCCCCGTATCGACCACGAGGCGGATGGCCCGCCACATCTCATAGGTGAGCTGGCCGAACTTGACATAGGGGTCGCGATAGAAACCCATCTCGTCGCCGAGGCTCTCCGCGTAAACTCCCCAGCCTTCGACGAAAGGCGTGTAGTCGTGGTAGTTGTACCACTTGGGAACGCCTTTCATCGTTTGTGCGATGGAAACCTGGAGATGATGGCCGGGCACGCATTCGTGCAGGCTCAGAGCTTCCATCTCCCACTTGGGCCGCGCTTTGAGATCGCTGGTGTTGACGAAGCAGCTACCGGGCCGGTTCCTGGCCGTGGAGCCGGGCTCGTAATAGGCGGTGGCCCTTTCCTTGGCTTCGCCGGCCGGAATGGGAATCACACGGTAGGACAGCCGCGGCACGGTGCCGAAGAGTCTGGCGACTTGGAGGTCGGTCCTTTGAGTGATCGCACGGTAACCTTCCACCAGATCCTCGGGCTTGTCATAGAAAAAGCGGGGATCGGTGTGAAGGAACCGCACGAAATCGGCGAAGCTCCCTTGGAACCCGGTACCGGCGATGACGGTGTCCATCTCCGCCCGGATGCGTTTTACTTCGGCGAGGCCCAACTCGTGGATCTGCCGCGGCGTGAGGTCCGTGGTAGTCGCCTTGCGCACCTCGTAGGCGTACCACGCGGTGCCGTCGGGCAGCGCCCCGAGGCTGATGCTCTCCCGGGCGCCGGGGATATAGGTTCCGGTGAGAAAGCGCAGGAGCCTGCCGAAAGACGGAGCCGCCTTTTCCTTGTAGGCGTGCAGAGCCGCGATGCGAAACCGTGCCTCGTCGTCCGGCGAGACGTTGGAGGAAATCTGCCGGAAGGGCGAGAGTAGGGGGCTGCGCCAGGGATCGTCCGTCAGGAGAGCGCGGATCTGGCCGGGCGCGCCCGACATCATGCTCTTCGGCGAGGTGACGCCGGTTGCGAGCCCTTTCTCCAGAAGAGCGATGCTCTGGTCCACCAGGACCGGCACGCCGTTCAGCCGGGCGAGGAGATCCTCGTAGTCGCGGGCGGTGGCGGCGGGGGCGGTGTTGAGTGCAGCCGGGACGTACAGTTGAAGGCCGTCGCTCTGGGTGATCGCCATCAGCTCGGAAGGGAAGCGGAAACCCTCGATCTTGTCTGACATCCGGCGGATGAAGAGGTCCAGATAAACCTGCTCCGTCGCCGTCAGCCGGCTGCGGTCGATGGCTTGCGCGATCTTGAGCTGCTCGCGCATTAGGGCGTGACGGTGCTCGATACCGGCCGGGGAATCGTCGGACCAGCGGTTGTTGTGGCCGGGAAAGCCGACGTAGGTGGCAAACTCGGGGGTCTCGCGCACCTTGAATTCCCAGGCGAGGTCGAAGAGACGGCGAAGCCGTTCGCTCTCGCTGGCCGCGGCGGCCCGGGCCGCCGGCAGGAGGATCGAAAGAGCCCATGAAAGCAGCAGGAGAATGCGTGGCGAGGGTGATCTTCGCATAATGGCATTGTAGCCGGGTGAGTCTCCCGAGACTTCACCGCGAACCGCTTCCTCTGTATAGTGTCGTTCAAGGCTGTTGCGTCTCACTTTGGCGGTCGCGCCAAACACCGGGCACGCCCGGCGGCTTGCCTGACACGTCCGCCGTGTTGCCGGGCACGTCAGGCGTCTTGCCGGGCGCGTCTGATGGTTCACCGGGCATGCCCGGTGAGTCGCCTGCCATGGCCGGTGAGTCGCCTGCCACGCCCGGCGTGACGCCTGCCACGCCCGGCGTGACGCCTGCCACGTCCGGTGAAACGCCTGCCATGGCCGGTGAAACGCTTGCCATGGCCGGTGAAACGCCTGCCATGGCCGGCGTGACGCCTGCCACGCCCGGTGAATCACCTGCCATGCCCGGTGTGATGCCTGCCACGCCCGGTGAAACGCCTGCCATGGCCGTTTTGAAATCTGCCATGTCCGGCGAGACGCCTGCCACGTCCGGTGAAACGCCTGCCACGCCCGGTGAGTCACCGGCCATGGCCGTTTTGAAATCTGCCATGTCCGGCGAGACGCCTGCCACGTCCGGTGAAACGCCTGCCACGCCCGGTGAGCCACCGGCCATGGCCGTTTTGAAATCTGCCATGGCCGGCGTGACGCCTGCCACGCCCGGTGAAACGCCTGCCATGTCCGGTGAACCGCCTGCCATGCCAGATCTGAAATCTGCCATGCCCATAAGGGGGACCTGCCATTGGCCAAAGGCATCTGCCTCCAATCGGCGGCGGCCCCTTTCCCTCGGGAGCTGCCATGCTCGAGAGGCAGGCCGCGCCGGCCTGGCGCCTCTCTTCCCAGGAGGGCGCGCCTCGTGACGAGGCGGTATGATGCTTGCTCCGCCTGTTGCCGTCCTTTCAAATCGAAACCCATTTCCTCAGGAGGGTAAGACCATGCCAGCTACAGCCACTATCGAGGCAGCCACGATCGCGCCGTTGGCCAGCGACGTCTCTCCGTCGGTTACCTACGATTCGGTCAATCAGGTGATCTCGGCTACCGTGATCATCTCCAAGGTCCCCGGCCAACCCGAGCCCAACATCGTTGCGGCTCCCATCCACATGCCGGCGGGGCCTTGGACCATGCAGTGGAACCTGATTGCAGGCTCGGGCATCGCGTCGGTGACCTTCCCCCTGACCGACGGGGTCGTCGTGCCGCAGGATCAAATTCCGCCCATTCCGCTGAATGTCACGGTCGGCGAGTCGCAGCGGAATTCGGATACCCAGTGGCAGGTCGAGTTCGTGAACGCCGTGCGGACTGTGAACAGTTTCAAATATGACATCGCGGTCATTCCGGTGGATAGCGCCAACCGCTTCCTGGGCCAGGTCATCGTCCACGACCCGACCATCGCCGTCACCCAGGATCCGATCACCTAGGAGGAGTTGCGGTGAGGGCCTGGAAGGCCGGCTCGTTGCGCAGCGGATCGAAGAAGGGGAGGGCGAACCAGTTGGCGTCGACCTTCTGCGCCGCGGCCTTCCGGGCCTGGAAGAGGGCCGAGGCACGGTCGCCGACAAGGACGTAGACGACCGCGGCTTCGTAGGCGAGCTGGCTGTTGTCGGGGCTGAGCCGCAGGGCCTGCTGGATGGCCTCCAGGGCCTTTTCGGCCTCCCCAAGGTGGGCGAGCGCCTGGGCCTGGACGGAGAGAGCATGCCAGTCGCCCGGCGCGGCATTGCGGGCCGCGAGCCGGGCATAAAGCCGGCGGGCCTCCGCGGTGCGGCCGAGGAGGGTGAGGCAGTCCGCCAGGTTGAGGATGGGATCGGGAGCGTCCGGCCGCAGGGCCAGGGCCTGCCGCAGGCTGCTCTCGGCCTCGCCGTAGCGGCGCAGCAGCAGGAGGGCGACGCCGAGGTTGGTCAGGGAGTTGGGGCCGGGGTCGCTCTTCGCGGCTTCGCGCAGCAGCGCCACCGCTCGCTCGGAGTGGCGCAGCAGCTCGATCTGGGCCAGGGTCTTGAGCCCCTCGACGTTGCCCGGGGAGCGCGCCAGGAGCTCCTCCAGGTGGCGCCGGGCCTCGTCGTAGCGGCTCTGGCGGTACTCGGCGTTGGCGACGGTGAGCAGGGTCTGCCAGGAAGGCTGCAGGCGGATGGCGGCGTGCATCAGGTCGAGCGCCTCCTGGGGATGGCCGCGACGCTCGGCGAGCAGGCCCCGCTGGAGGAGGCTCCCCGCCGGATCGATCTCCTGCAGCTTGGCGAGGGCGGCTTCCGCTTCGTCGAGGTGTCCCGCGGTGAGCTCCAGCTCGAAGAGCACTTCGAGCGGCCGGGGATCCGCCGGCGCCACCCGCTGCGCCTCGCGCGCCACGGCGAGCCCGCGCTCGAGATAACGGGGCTCGCCCGTGTTCTGGTAGAGGCGGCGGGCGACCTTGGCTTCCTGGGAGTAGGCCTCGACGAAGGACGGAGCGCTCCTGCGTAGCGCCTCCAGCCGCGCGAGGGCGTCGTCGCTGGCCCCCTCCTGGGTGATCCGCTGTTTCAGGTCGAGAAAGGCCCGGTAGTCCTCTTCCCGGATTTCCAGCTCCAGGCGCGGGACGCGCAGCCGCCGCTCGCCGTAGCCTTGCCGCAGGCCGGCGGCGACGGCGTCGGCGAAGAGCCGGGGCCGGGAGGAGGGGACCTCCAGCGCCTCACTCCACAGCACCCGGCCGTCCTGGCCGCTGAGCCGCTGCAGGCTCAGGTGGCAGAGGTCGCCGGCGCAGTCGGCCCGCGAGGCCACGACCTCGCCGGCGGCCACGGCCC
>JBAPYB010000149.1:0-6057 GCA_049284515.1 Thermoanaerobaculia bacterium | reverse complement strand
GCGCTTCCCCGCCGAGCGTTTCCTGGCCGATCTGCGGCGCAACCTGCTGGGGCTGCAGGTGCCGGTGGCCGGCGGTCTCGCCTCGCAGGGCGAGCCGGTGGCCCGGGCCGGGGCGCGGGTGTTCGTGGGCGAACGGGTGCTGCCGTCCGCCTGCCTGGTGGTGACCCTGCACGGCATCGCCCTGCAGGTGGAGGTGGTGCGCGGCTGGAGCCCGGCCTCGCCGGTCTACACGGTGACGCGGGCCGAGGGCAGCGTCGTCTGGGAGATCGACGGCGAGCCGGCCACCGACTGGTACCGGCGGTTCTTCACTCTCGGCGACGGCAAGCTCGCCCCCATGCCGTTGGCGGCGAACCGTTTTCCGCTCATCATCGAAGGGCCGCGGCCGGAGCGCCAGGACCTCTACCGCACCCTGCGCTTCTTCGACCAGCCGCCGGGCGCCGTCACCTACTGGGGCGACGTGGAGCTCGGCGATCACGTGCGCCTGGGCATGGGCACCGAAGGCACCCTGGTGAGCACGGCCGCCGAGCTGTCCGCGGGGCCGCCGCCGGACGCCGCCGTCCTCTTCTCCTGCGTCGGCCGGGAGACGGTGCTGGGCGAGCAGGCCGGCTGCGAGACGGCCGGCATCCACCGCGCCCTGGGCAGCTCCGCTCTCTCGGGCTTCTTCACCTTCGGGGAGATCGGCCCCACGCCCCGCGGCCATCTCGCTTTCTACAACCAGACGGCCATCCTGGTGCTGCTGCGCGAGGTGGGCGCGTGAGCGGTCCGCTCGAGCTCGATCCACTCGGTCTCGACAACGCCATCCTGCGCAACCTCCTGGCGCAGACGACGCGGGCCTACGAGGGGCAGATGGCGGAGCTCCACGCCGAGAAGGAGCTGGCCCAGGTCACCCTCGCCTCGATCGGCGACGGCGTGCTGGCGACCGACGGCGAAGGCCGGATCAAGTACCTGAACCCGGTGGCCGAGAAGCTCACCGGCTGGGAGCGCGCCGAGGCCCTCGGCAAGCCCCTGCCCGAGATCTTCCACCTCTCCGAGAGCGAGCAGCGAATCGACGACGTGCTGCGCCACTGCCTGGAGGAAGGCCGCAGCTTCCACCTGGCGGAGCGCATCAGCCTCGAGCGGCGCGACGGCCGGCACTACGGCATCGAGAGCACCTGCGCCCCCATCCGCGCCTCCGACGGCCGCATCATCGGCGCCGTGCTCGTCTTCCAGGACGTCTCGGACAAGCGGCTGATGGCCCTCCAGCTCGCCCACCAGGCCACCCACGACGAGCTGACCGGGCTGCTCAACCGCCAGGCCTTCGACGGCCACCTGCAGCGCGCCCTGGAAGAGGCCCGCAGCCTCTCCAACACCCATGCCCTCTGCTACATGGACCTCGACCAGTTCAAGCTGGTCAACGACACCTGCGGCCACCTCGCCGGCGACGAGCTGCTCTGCCGCGTCACCGCCCTGCTCCAGGACTCGATGCGCGACACCGACCTGGTGGCCCGCCTGGGGGGCGACGAGTTCGGGGTGCTGCTCACCCGCTGCTCGCTGGCGGACGCCGAGCGCCAGGCGGCAGAGCTCCTGCGCACCCTCAACCAGTTCCGCTTCACCTGGCGGGACAAGACCTTCGCCATCGGCGCCTCGATCGGCCTGGTGCCCATCACCCGCGACTTCCGCACCGTGGCCCACCTCCTCTCCGGCGCCGACCACGCCTGCTACGCCGCCAAGGAGAAAGGGCGCAACCGCATCCAGGTCTACCAGGAGGACGACGCCACGTTCATCCGCCGGCACGGCGAGATGAACTGGGTGGTGCGCATCCAGCAGACCCTGGAGCAGGACCGCTTTCGCCTGTTCTCGCAGCAGATCCAGCCGCTGTCGCCCGAGGCCGCGCCTGGGCTCTATTTCGAGGTCCTGCTGCGCATGCTGGAGGACGACGGCCGCATCCACCTGCCGAGCGACTTCATCCACGCCGCCGAGCGCTACGGCCTGATGCGGTCGATCGACCGCTGGGTGATCCGCTGCTGCATCAAGACCCTGATGAGCCAGCCGCCGCCGTTCCTCGACCTGCTCCGGCTCTGCTCGATCAACCTGTCGGCCGTGTCGCTGGGGGACGACGAGTTCCTCGCCTTCGTGGAAGAAGAGCTGGACTCCTCCGGGGCGCCGGCCGGCAAGCTGTGCTTCGAGCTGACGGAGACGACCGCCATCGAGAGCCTCGCCAAGGCCCAGCGCCTGATGGAGCGGCTCGCCGC
Source organism: Thermoanaerobaculia bacterium (assembly GCA_049284515.1). Taxonomy (GTDB): domain Bacteria; phylum Acidobacteriota; class Thermoanaerobaculia; order Multivoradales; family UBA5704; genus DATARR01. Next base: position 3,826 of record JBAPYB010000149.1, on the reverse strand, counting down.
CCGCGGCGTCCGCTTCGCCCTCGACGACTTCGGCACCGGCATGTCGTCCTACGGCTACCTCAAGGAGCTGCCGGTCAGCTTCCTCAAGATCGACGGCAAGTTCATCAAGGACGTCGTCACCGATCCGCTGGACCGGGCGATGGTGGAGTCGATCAACCAGGTGGGCCACGTGATGGGCGTGCGCACCATCGCCGAGGGCGTGACCAGCGCCGCCGTGGTCGAGCGCCTGCGCCTGCTGGGGGTGGACTTCGCCCAGGGCAACTGGATCAGCGCTCCCCGCCCCCTGGCTTCCGAGACGATGCCGCGGGCGTCCGGGCAGCGGGCCGAGAGCGACCGGTAGCCCAGCCCCATCCTCTCTGCTATCCTCACCGCCGACAAACGACCCGTAAACCGGCGAAAGCCGCAGAGCTTTCGCAGGAGGTACGTCTCGACGCCATGAAGACGAGCGTTCAGAACGGCAAAGGCGGCACGGGAACGACGGGATTCGTCCGCGAGCTGGGCCTCCTCGACTCGACCATGATCGTCGCCGGATCGATGATCGGCTCGGGCATCTTCATCGTTTCTGCCGACATCGCCCGCCAAACGGGCTCGGCCGGATGGCTGCTCATGGTGTGGGTGGTGACCGGCCTGCTCACGGTCGCCGCCGCCCTCTCCTATGGCGAGCTGGCGGCGATGATGCCCAAGGCCGGCGGCCAGTACGTCTATCTGCGCGAAGCCTATTCTCCGCTCTGGGGCTTTCTCTACGGCTGGACCCTGTTCCTGGTCATCCAGAGCGGCACGATCGCGGCCGTGGCGGTGGGGTTCGCCCGCTTCCTTGGCGTCATGGTCCCGCAGGTCTCCCCGACCTCCTGGATCGTGCCGCCGATCAACCTGTCGGCGAAGTACGCCGTCAGCCTGTCGACGCAGCAACTGGTCGGCGTCCTGCTGATCGTCTTCCTGACCTTCCTGAACACCCGCGGCATCCGGCTCGGCAAGCTGATCCAGAACACCTTCACCTCGGCGAAGACGCTGTCGCTGCTCGCCCTGATCGTGCTCGGCATCGTCGTCGGCCGCAACGCCGGGGCGGTGAAGGCCAATTTCAGCGACATGTGGACGCCGCACGGCGCCGCGATGCTGCGGCCGGAGATCGGCGGCCTGCCGGCGACGGCGGCGACGCTGGGGATGTTCGGCCTGTTCGTGGCCCTGTGCGTGTCGCAGGTGGGCTCGCTCTTCTCCTCCGACGCCTGGAACAACATCACCTTCACCGCCGGCGAGGTCAAGGAGCCGCGGCGCAACGTGCCGCTCTCGCTCGCCTATGGCACCCTGCTGGTGATCGGGCTCTACATCCTGGCCAACGTCGCCTACCTGTGCACCCTGCCGCTCGAAGCGATCAAGACGGCGCCGGACGACCGGGTGGCCACGGCGGCACTGTCGGTGATCTTCGGGCCGGCCGGAGCGACGATCATGGCGGTCGCCATCATCATCTCCACCTTCGGCTGCAATAACGGTTTGATCCTGGCCGGCGCGCGGGTCTACTACGCGATGGCGCGCGACGGCCTCTTCTTCCGCTCGACGGGACGCCTCAACGCACGGCACGTGCCGGCGTGGGGCCTGATCCTGCAAGGGATCTGGGCCTCGCTCCTGGTGTTGCCGCGCACCCGCCTCCCCGATCTGAACGGCGTTCCGCAGTATGGCAACCTGTACAGCGACCTGCTGGACTATGTCGTGTTCTCGGTGCTGATCTTTTACATCCTGACCATCGCCGGAGTGTTCGTGCTGCGCCGCAAGCAGCCGAATACCGAGCGGCCGTACCGCGCTTTCGGCTATCCCGTGGTGCCGGCGCTGTACATCCTGGCCGCGGCGGCGATTCTCCTGGTTCTCTTGTTCTACAAGACGTCGACCACCTGGCCCGGTCTGCTGATCGTGCTCACCGGCATTCCCGTCTACTTCGCCTGGCGCAAATCGGGCTCTCCCACACCGGGGGAGACGAGGACATAACTCTCGCTTTGGAGGTGCAGACAGTTCATGGCCAACCATCTTTTTGCCAGAAAGCCCCTCGAGATGCTGCTCGAGGAGATGAGAGGGGAGAACCGGCTGAAGCGGGTGCTCGGCCCGGTCCAACTCTCCGCCCTGGGGGTGGGCGCCATCATCGGCGCCGGCATCTTCGTGGCGACCGGCGCCGCAGCCCACAACGTGGCGGGGCCGGCGCTGATGCTCTCCTACGTCGCCGCCGGCATCACCTGCATCTTCGCCGCCCTCTGCTATGCCGAGTTCGCCGCCATGGTGCCGGTCGCGGGCTCGGCTTACACCTATGCCTACGCCACCCTGGGTGAGCTCTTCGCCTGGATCATCGGCTGGGACCTGGTGCTCGAATATGCGGTGGGCAGCGCCACCGTGGCCACGGGATGGTCCGGATACTTCCAGAACGTCATGGCGAAATTGGGCTTCCAGCTTCCCCTGACGCTGCGCGAGTCCCCCTGGCGCTATGACGGCGCGACCGGCGGCTTCGTTCCGACGGGCTCATGGTTCAACCTGCCGGCGGTCGTCATCGTGATCATCATCACGGCAGTGCTGGTCAAGGGCATCTCGGAAAGCGCCACGTTCAACGGCATCATGGTGGCGATCAAGCTGGCCGCCGTGCTGTTCGTCATCGGCGTCGGCCTGTTCTACGTCAACACCACCAACTGGCACCCGTTCGCGCCCTACGGCTGGTCGGGCCTGAACATCTTCGGCAATCACATCGCCGGGCAGCAGGACCCCAGCGGCAACCCCTTGGGCATGCTCGCCGGAGCGGCCATCATCTTCTTCGCCTACATCGGCTTCGATTCGGTCTCGACCCACACCGAGGAGGCCAAGAATCCGCAGCGCGACGTGCCCATCGGCATCATCACCTCGCTGCTGGTCTGCACCGTGCTCTACATCGCCGTGGTGGCCGTGCTCACCGGCATGGTCAAGTACGACCAGCTCGACGTCAACGCCCCGGTCTCGCTCGCCTTCAAGCAGCAGGGGCTGGGCTGGGCCGAAGGGATCATCGCGGCGGCGGGTGTCGCCGGCATCACCTCGGTGCTGCTGGTGATGATGCTCTCCGGCCCCCGCGTCTTCCTCGCCATGGCGCGCGACGGCCTGGTCCCCAAGGGGTTCTTCGGCGACGTCCACCCGAAGTTCCGCACCCCCTGGCGCTCGACGATCCTCATCGGCTGCTTCGTCATCACGCTCGCCGGATTCCTCCCGATCGACGCCCTTCTCCACCTGACGAACATCGGCACGCTCTTCGCCTTCGTGGTGGTCTGCGCGGCAGTGCTCATCATGCGGCGGAAGTATCCGAACGCCGAGCGCCCCTTCCGCTGCCCCTGGGTGCCCGTGGTCCCGGTCCTCGGCATCCTCTGCTGCATGATGCTGATGTTCTCGCTGCCGACGGCGAACTGGTGGCGGCTCCTGGGGTGGCTCCTCCTCGGCCTCCTGATCTACTTCTTCTACGGCCGCAACCACAGCGTCATGAAGCATCACCTCGACCACCAGATCGCCAGGCACGGCCTGTCTCCGGCCGGCACGATCGCCTCGCACCCCGAGGACGACGAGTAGACCCCCGGATCCAGGCCGCCCCGGCCGGCTCTCCGCCGGCCGGGGCGCACTCTTCAGACAAAAAAAGACCCCGCGTCGTCGGCGGGGCTTTGGAGGAGGGAGGTTTGGAGAGGAGATTGTCTGGTGTTTTTTCCGTCTCCATCCTGGTATACGCGCGGAGGGGGGGAAGTGTTTAGCCTCGCCGCCTCTCTTGCCGCTCCTCCCGAGCCCCTGTATCGTTGTCCTCTACATGCGCCGCCATTTTCTTCTCGTTCCAGCGCTCGCC
>JBAPYB010000148.1:0-9285 GCA_049284515.1 Thermoanaerobaculia bacterium | reverse complement strand
TGGCGCGAATTCGCGAGCGGCCCCTACGGAACTTTTTCCTTGCTGAAGCGCCCGATCCAAACGTGAAACGAAGCCTACTCCCTGAACGAACAGGGCTCAAACCAGCGGCTTAAGCGATCACGGATGCGCCCGCCTGTTTCAGCACCTCCCGCGCCGCTTGTAGCATCGTAGACCGCACCCATGCGGCCCGGCTGAGCCCCAGATGCTCGGCGGCACGGTCGATGATCTCTAGGTGGGCGGGTTCAAAGCGTAGGAGGACGGGCTCCGTCTGGTTCCGTCCGTGGTCGGACTTCTTTGGGCGTGTCGCTAGGTCTTCCATGCCAGGAGAATAGCACAAAGATTGACGAAGTCAAGCCAAAGGGCTTGACAAGGGATATCCCCGTGCTATACTCCAAGAATGAAAACGGCTCCGGAAGTTGTTCGAGCAAAACATGGGACCCCCTCAACCGGCGACGTCCTGGTGTGCCTGACGTGCCGCAAGACGTGCAGTGAGCGGCCGGAGCGTCAGCTCGGCGCCATGAACCTGCCAGTAGACCGAGCCTTGACCTGCCTGCACATGCTCTGCGAAGGGAACAGCGTCCGCGCCGTCGAGCGGATGACCGGAACGGAGAAAAAGACCATCCTGCGCCTGCTAGTCCAGGTCGGTGAAGGTTGCGAGCGCATGATGGCCGAAACCATCAAAGGCGTACCGGTCAAGGACGTTCAAGCGGACGAAGTGTGGACCTACATCCGGGCCAAGCAGGGCACCGTCACCCCTACGGGCCGCGTTGGCGCTCTACTTCGCGTACTACAATTTTGTCAGGATGCACAAGTCAATCCGCATGACTCCCGCCATGGCGGCAGGCGTCACTCGGAAGCCGTGGTCTCTGGCGGAATTGCTGGCGGCGGCACAGGCGAGCTGAGAGGAGAAGACGGGCCATCTATTCGGGTGGCCCCATTCTCCAGCCTAATAGTCCGGTAGCCGTTTGAATCGAAGTCTAAGAAAACGTGCTCCATATGATTTACATCCTCTGAATGAAAACTGACGATCAATTCCACCTTCTCTCCGAGGTCTAAAGATTCCGCCTCCCGCGAAGTGGCCCAGGCCGCCTCCCTCTTTTCAACCGCTAGACTATCATTCGCGTAAATCGGATAACGGAAAAGAATCTCTTCATTCTTTGCAAGTCTAGCCCATATCTTTTTTACGCCGAATACTTGCGCTATCAAAAGGCCCCTTTGTTGTTGAACGTTCAAATCTCCAGCGCGATTACCGCCGAACGCAACCATTGCGTTTGATTCCTTTGACCAGTGGCAAGCGATAGTCTCATCTGAATTCGCTATTCTGCATTTAGCAAAGACATCGCGCGCGGTTCTTTCCCCTACGTTTCTAACCGTAACAATCGCGAATTCACGTTGCACCCTTTCAGCATCGACTAGTTCCGCCGACCATCCGAAAGGGTATGCATGGGGAAGATAATCTATCGACACTTCAACCGAGAGACCTATTTTCTTTTTGGCAAGAGTCTGAGTCAAATCTTCGATCTGGCCTTGTAGCTGGGATTCTCTCGCCCGGCGTTCTTCCTTGGCTTCCTCAGCCCGTGCCAGCGCTGTCGCAATGCTGGCCTGTGAATCTGCCCAAAGGCTTCGGCGCGCCTTTGGATAAAGCCATAGCCAATAGATGATGAGCGTAACGAGGAACCCAGCTAGGCCGGAGAGAACCGGTATCCCTACGTCTACGGCGGCGTCAAACGTCGGCGGTCCCCACTTGATGGCCAAGAACAGGCCGATGCCAGCGGAGATCAGCACGGGACACAGCCCAAAGAGGACATGAATCGAGGTATGAGCCGCTCGGGCCTCAGTCCGAACCTGAGCCCGTATCGCCTTCCCGTAGGTCGTTCCGCCAGATAATTGAAGCATGCCGGTGAGCCTATCGCCCTCCCGGCCGGCCCGCCAAGCCTATCGCAAGCGCTGCATAAGGCGAGCCGCACGGGGTCAGCCCCCCGCCCCGGGCCGGCCCGGCGGGTAGGGAGCAACGCAGGGATACCCCACTATCCGAGGGTCCCGTGATGCGACCCGAGGGTCCTGCGATGGGACCCCAGGGGCGAATGATGCGACCCGCGGGTCGGGCAGCGCGCGCTTCGGATCCCGTGAGGCGCCCCTTGGATCCCGCGATGCGCATCCCGGGGCGGTCAGGGCTCGGCCTCGCGCAGCAGGTCCGCCGCCAGCAGCGCGTCCGCGGCCTCGCGGAGGGCCGCAAAGCCCAGGCCCGAGCGCTCGGCGATGTCGAGCAGGGAATGGTACCCATCGGACTGGTTCAGCACCCAGAGGAGGGCAAGCTCGCGGGTGCGGCCGGCGTCATCGCCAGTATTGCCACCGATCGAACGGTACAGGCCTCGGCGGCCGAGTTGGGGCTCGCATTGGGGATTGAGATTGAGGTAGCGGCGATTGCCTTCGAGCACGTCCACCACGTCGAGATAGGTGCGCAGCGACCCAGCGAGCGCGGTGGGCTGAACGAAATCGAGATCGTCCGCCGAGGTGTGGTACTCGGGGTAGCGCCCCCAGGGCGTGCGGGTGAGCGAGCCCACGGGCAGGTCGAAGCCGGGGGAGCAGTACTGCCGCTCGTCGTAGCCGAAGGGGACGAAATCCTCGACGCCAAACGGCTCTCCAGAGGCCCCGAGGACTGTCGTCACCGCGCGGTCGATCTCCGCGTTTCCCCGCCGGCTCCGCTTGTAGTAGAAGCACCCCGGGTCCCCCAGATTGGCTGCCACCAGGCCGTGGGCAATCCGGGAGGCGCGCTCCTCGTTGCGGGCGAGCCAGGTGATGGAGCCGATGGTGCCGGGAATGAAGAGGAAGCGGTACCCGTAGCGCCTCTGCGGACGGGCCGCAAGCTCGCGGGCGAGCCAGGTCATGACGGCGATTCCTGAGAGGTTGTCGTTGGCGAGCGACGGATGGCAGACGTGGGTCGAGAGGAGCACCTCACGATCGTCCTCACCGGGCAGGAAGCACTCGCCGTAGGTGAGCGAGCCGTCCGCCAGGGTCGAGTCGACGAAGACCTCGTACTCCCCCTCCGGCAACGCTTCGAGCTGGCGGTGGGCCAGGCAGAAACCCCACTCCTCCTTGTAGTAGGAGGTGCGATAGGGGATCAGCTCCGGCTTGAACGGCAGGGTGAACAAGTGGGGCCACAGCTCTGAGAGGGGCATCCGCGCATGGACGGGCACGCTGTAGTTGAGGAGGTGGAGGTTCGACTCCTGAAAGTCCACCACTTTGCGGCCTGAAGGGTCCTTGATCCAGGCGTCCCGGACGTTCCACTCGCGCGGCACGGTCCAGTCGAAGACCTGGGTGCCGGTGGGGACCTCGTGGACGTCGAGGGGGATGCGCTCGGCGATCCTCGCCAGGATGCGGCGCACGCCGTCGCCCGTGATGCTGCGGCACAGGGGGAACGCCTCGGCGATGAAGGCATGCATGGCGTCGCCGGCCTGCTCCAGGGCTTCGGAGGTCACCGTCGCTCCTCCGGAAGACCCTCATCACCCCGGCCCTCTTCTCCCGCCCCCTCCCAACCCCCCTCACCGGGAGAAGAAGGAGACCAGCCAGGAGACGATTTGGCACTGCGTTCCCCCTCTCCCGGTGTGGGGGGTTGGGAGGGGGCGGGAGAGGGGGCCAGGGGGTGAGGGTCTTGGGTGGGGGGAAAGAACGGCCAGCGCCGATCTTTCTCCGACATCACCATCACCGGCTCCGGCCAGGGGATGGCGAACGCCGGATCGTCCCAGCGGAAACCGCGGGCGGCCTGGGGAGCGTAGGGCGTGGAAATCTGATAGGAAACCTCGGTGGCGTCCTGCAACGTTTGGAAGCCGTGCGCCATTCCTTTCGGAATGTAAAGCTGGTTGCCGAGGTCCGCGGAGAGGACGACCGCGAAATGCTTTCGCAACGTGGGCGAGCCGGGGCGCAGGTCGACGATCACGTCCCAGAGGGCGCCGCGGGTGACGCGCACGAGCTTGACCTCTTCGTGGGGAGCGATCTGGAAATGGAGGCCGCGCACGGTTCCCCGCCGGTGGTTGTAGGAGACGCTGCACTGGGCGATGTCCGGATCGAGCCCCCGCGCCGCGAAGTCGCTGCGGCAGTAGGTGCGGGCGAAGAATCCCCGCTCATCCGTGAAGCGCTCCGGCTCCAGGATCCAGGCGCCGGGAAGGGGGGTCTCGCGGAAGATCATGCGAGGACCTTCACCTCCGGGATGGCCACCACGAAGCGGCCCCCCCAGGAGCGGACGTCCGCCATCTGCTCCATGATCTCCTCCTTGAGGTTCCACGGCAGGATGAGGACGTAGTCCGGCCGCGCCTCGCGCAGGCGGTCCGGCCCGTGGATGGGCACGCGGGTGCCCGGCAGGAAACGCCCCTGCTTGTGGGGGCTGCGGTCGACCGTGAAATCGAGAAAGTCGGTGCGCACGCCGCAATAGTTGAGCAGCGTGTTCCCCTTGGCCGGCGCACCATAGCCGGCGATCGACTTCCCCTCTTCCTTGGCCTGGATGAGGAAGCGCAGGAGGCCCCGCTTGACCCGGCGGACCCGCTCGTCGAAGGAGCGGTACGTTTCCAGACGCGTAAATCCGTTGTATGCCTCCCCGGCCAGGAGGGCAATCACCCGCTCCCCGATCCGTTTCGATTCATCGTCCTCGTGACGCACGAAGACGCGCAACGATCCGCCGTGGGTGGGCAGCTCCTCGACGTCGAAGACCGTCAAGCCGTGGGCGGCGAAGACCCGGCGCACGGTGGAGAGGGAAAAGTAGGAGTAGTGCTCGTGGTAGATGGTGTCGAACTGGTTCTCATGGATCAGCCGCACGAGATGGGGGAACTCCATCGTCAGCACACCCGTGGGAGCGAGGAGGATTTTCAAGCCTGCGACGAAGTCGTTGAGGTCCGGCACATGGGCCAGGACGTTGTTGCCCACCAGCAGATCGGCGCGAATCCCAACGCCCACCAGCTCGCGAGCTGTGGCCTCGCTGAAGAACTTCACATAGGTGGGGATGCCCGCCGCGTCGGCCGCCGCCGCCACGTTGGCCGCCGGCTCGATGCCCTGCACGGGAATCCCCCGCTCGTCGAACCAGCGCAGCAGATAGCCGTCGTTGCTGGCCACTTCAACCACCAGGTGGTCAGCCCCGAGGCCGAAGCGCTCGACCATGGCCGCGGCGTAGGCTTCGGCGTGGCGCAGCCAGCTCTCGGAGTAGGAGGAGAAGTAGGCGTAGTCGGAGAAGATGGCCTCCGGCCGCTCCTCCTCCGGAAGCTGCACCAGGAAGCACTCGCCGCAGACGTAGACGCAAAGGGGGAGGAACGGCTCGGGCTTCCGCAGGTCCCCGGGCTCCAGGTAGGAGTTGGCGAGCGGCTGCGCGCCGAGGTCCACGAAGACCTGGGAGAGCGGCGCGCCGCAGAAGCGGCAGGCAAGCCCCAGCCGCGGTGCCCGGCTCACCACTTCTTCCACGGCGTCTCCCCGCGCTTCCACAGATCGTTCAGGTGGAGGTAGTCGCGGTAGGTGTCCATCGGGTGCCAGAAGCCTTCGTGGAGATAGACGGAGAGCTGGCCGTCGCGGGCCAGGTTGCGCAGCGGTTTCTGCTCCAGGAAGAGGTTTGGATCGTCGTCCAGGTAGTTGAAGACCTCGCGCTGGAAGACGAAGAAGCCGCCGCTCACCACCCCCTCGGCCGTGGGCTTCTCGTCGAATTCCACGGCTTTCGGACCGTCGATGCGGATCTCGCCGTAGCGGGAGGTGGGGTGGACGCCGGTGACGGTGGCGATCCGCCCCTGCGCCCAATGGAAATCCAGCAGGGCGTCGACGTCCACGTCGCTCACGGCATCGCCGTAGGTGAAACAGAAGGTCTCGACGTCCAGGTACTTGCGGACCTTCCACAGCCGGGCGCCCGTGGCCGTCTCGGCGCCGGTCTCGGCGCAGGTGACCCGCCAGCTCTCGAAGCCGTCCTGGTTGTGGATCTCCGGCGGCCGGCTGCCGTCCATGGCGACGGTGAAGTCGCAGTGCATCTCCTTGTAGCGCAGGAAGTACTGCTTGATCTCCCAGCCTTTGTACCCCAGGCAGAGGAGGAAACGGTCGAGCCCGTGGGCGCCGTAGGACTTCATGATGTGCCAGAGGATCGGCTGCGGGCCGATCTCCACCATGGGCTTCGGCCGGTACTCCGTCTCCTCGCGCAGCCGGGTGCCTTTGCCCCCGCAGAGGATCACCACCGGCATGTCGTGCTTCGCGGTCATTCGGCTCCTTCCGGTCCTCGCAGTGATTGCCCGGGGGCGATTCTATCTACATGATGTAGCCCAGAGCTCGCAGCTTGTCGATCTCCCGCTCGTTCATCGACCCGTCGCGGCTGCCATGAGGGAGGCCCGGCGACAGACCGAGGCCCCGGTAGGACGGCACCGTGCGCACGGGATGGGCCCGCACGAACGCCGGATCGAGCGCCTCGAGCAGGACCTTGCCCTCGGCGTCCTTGGGCACGGGGAGGCCGAGCAGGTAGAGCACCGTCGGGTAGACGTCGTAAATGCCCGCCCCGTCGAGCGCCTTGCCGCGCTTCACCGGGCCGCCCTGCATCAGCAGGATGCCCGGCGGCCCGTGAAAGTGCTGGGAGTACAGCCGGTCCACGATCGTCGGGCTGTGGCCGTGGTCCGAAACCACCATTACCACCGTCTCCGGACCCACTTTGGCGAGCAGGCGGGCGAGGAAGGCATCGAAATCGCGGTAGACGCCGGGGATGCGGTCGCGGTTCTCCGCCAGCCGGGCGGCGGCGCCGAAGAAGCGGTCGGGCTGGTACCACTTCCAGTACCAGTGCTGATTGCTGTCCGGCTGGTGAGAATAGAGATTGACGAAGCGGGGCTGGGGCCGCTCGGCCAGCATCGTCATCAGCACGCCGGACTGCCACTTGAAGTCGCCGCCCGCGAGGAGGGGCCGCAAGCGCCGGAAGAGCGCCACGTTGCGCGGCTGGGCGAAGAGCTCCAGATACTGCGAAGGGTGGCTGGAGTACTCGTCGAAGCCGTAAGCGAAAAACCAGCTCTCCGGCCGCGACGGCTTCAGGGCCGGAAACGAGTAGAAATAGGCGTCCGTCAAGCCGATCGACAGCCCTGCCCGGTCGGCGATCTCCCACAGAGGGGGGGAGGCCTTGAGGGAAAAGCGATCGACGGGCACCTGCTCCGTCCAGCCCAGGGGCGAGACCAGGTCGGCCAGCTCCTTGAAGAAGGTGCGGTGGAGCGGGAAGATTCCGGCCGAGCCCAGGCCCGGGAAGCGGATGCGATAGAAGTCGAGCACGCCGTGCCGGTCCGGAGCATCGCCGGTGTAGATCGAGGCCCAGATCACGGCCGAGTTGGAGTGGTGGATGGTGGCGAGATCGGCGGTCGAGCCGTTCTTCACCATGCCGGCGAAGGCGGGCAGCTCCCCCTTCTCCATCATCGGCTGGAGTATCCGCCAATCGGCGCCGTCGAGCCCCACGAGCACGACCTTGAGGCCGGTGTCCGCCACGGCGAGCTGCGGCGCCGGCACTTTCTGCCGCCTCGCCGCTGCCATGAAAAGCGGAGCTGCGGCATGCACCATCACGGCCAGCACGGCCAGGGCGCCGACGGTGCGTCCCAGCCATCCCCGCCGGTTGACAGCCGCCAGCAGGCGGAACAGTGCCCACGAGGCCGCGGAGACTCCGAGGGCGATCGCCGCGGCCAGCAGCGCCAGCACACCCGCCATGCCCCAGGCGCCCGCGGGGTGGAACGGCGCCTCGTCGTAGGTCAAGCCGTAGAGCAGGGCCACTTCCCAGAAGAAGAGGTTGTAGAGGAAGAGCCCGGCCGCGAGCCCGCGCCGCACCAGGCTCTCCGGCCGCGAGAACGGCCAGACCGCCATCGTCGCCAACAGGAAGAACACAGCGCTCCAGAGACCATAGAGCAGGCCGAAGCCGAGCAGGATGAGGAGCGCGTCGCGGGTCGAGCCGGCGTGATTGTGGACGAGATGCAGCAGCGACAGCGTGGCGCCGTAGAGCAACGCGCCGTAGAGGAAGCCCCCGGCGCAGGCGTCTCGCAGGGCTCGAAGTCTCATGCCGGAGGTCTCGGGAGGCTGAACGAAGGGTCTAAAAGGTGTCTCGAAAGTGAAGTCCACCGCGAGTCCGGATGGTGACGCCGACCCATCTGGCAGACGGAGCTCTGTCCGCCGCCTCGAGACCCTCACTCCCCCAGCCCCTCTCTCCCAGCCTCCCCCCCGCCGGCCGGGAGAGAGGGGAGCCGGAAGTCCTACGAAGGCGGAGTTGCTCTTGGCTGTTCTCCCTCTTCTCCCGGCGGACGGGGGGGAGGCTGGGAGAAGAGGGCCGGGGTGATGAGGGCCACGGCGGGGCGGCCACCGGTCCCGCTCCTGTCGAATTGACGCAGCGGCGTCGAACGCTTCTCATGGACTTCGAAACACCCTCTAAGGATCGGGAAACGCGGAGCGGCAAGCCCCAAGATCCGCGCGAACCTACCAGACGGGACCTATTCCATCAACTGATGATAGCCCTGCGTCGTCTCCATGGCCGGCGGCACGCCCAGCTCCTCGAGCAGGATGCCGCAGAGCTTGTCATACTGCCGGCGCACCAGGTCGCGCCGGCCCTGTTGGGCGTAGAGACGCATCACCGCGAGATGGACGCGCTCGACGAGAGGGTCCTCCACCAGGACGGTGCGATAGGCGTCCAGGGCCTCGCCCGGCTTCTGCAGCCGGACGTACAGGTCGCCCAAGTCCCGCAGCAGCTCCAGGTAGAGACGCTGGAGGGACTCCCGCCGGGCGGCGACCCAGCCCTCGTAATAGCCCTGGAGGAAAGGGCCGCGGTAGAGCTTCCAGGCCCGCTGCCGGGAATCGATGGCGGCTTCGAGCTCTCTGCGGCTCTCCTGCTCCTTCCCCTCCTCCACCAGCCGGCTGAAGTCGAGGACGTCCACCTGCCAGGTGACCTCCGGGCTGAGCCGGTAGATACCGCCGCGGAACAGCAGGGGGCTGGGGAGGTCCTTCCCCTTGCGCCCGCCTTCCAGGGCCCGCCGCAGGTGGCTGAGGGTGGGGTGGAAATTGCGCTCGATGGTGCGCTCCCCTTCGATGGGCCAGACGGCCTCGATCAGCTCTTCGCGGCCGGCCTGGAGACCGGGCGAGGAGGCGAGATAGGCCAGAACCTGGAAGGAGCGCCGCAGCCGGCAGTCGAGGTCGCGCTCCCCGTCTTCGTCCCGCTGGCGGGCGAGCGGGCTGCCCAGCAGGCCGAGAACGTAGCCCGGCCGGCCCGGCAGCGAGCCTCCCCCGATCTCTCTGGTTGCCGGCGGCGGCGAGAGCACAGGC
>JBAPYB010000147.1:0-42707 GCA_049284515.1 Thermoanaerobaculia bacterium | reverse complement strand
TCCCCGAGCCAAGCGCCGCGCCCGCCGTTCTCAAGCCCACTCCGGCAGCGCCGTCGGTGGCCCAGACTCCCGCGGCTCCGCCTCCCAGGATCGACGATGTAAGGCGCCCACCGAAACCCAAGCCCACCGCCGCCGAGCCCAAGGCTCCGCCGGCGCCCCTGGAGCCGATGCAATTGGGTGCCATGATCCGCCGCGGCCAGCCCAACGTAGAGGAGCCGGAGGTTCATCAGCTTCCCTCGTACTCCTATCCTCCCGCCGCCAAAGGGAGCGGCAAGAAGGTCAACATCCGCCTCGCCGTGCTGGTGGACGAGACCGGCCACGTGATCGAGGCCCAGATCCGCGAAGGCGACAAGTCCGGCCTCGGTTTCGAGGAGGCCGCGCTGGAAGCGGCGAAGAGGACACGGTACGTCCCGGCGACGCGAGACGGCATCGCGGGGAAGATGTGGACGGAGTTGTTGTTGGATTTTTCGGAGTAGGGTTCCGCTGCAGTCCCCTCTCCACCCTCTTGCACCAGATCCTACAATGTAATACTTTGTAGCTGGCGACTGGCATCGCCTCCGGAGGCAGGATGAACATCGTCAGCGTCCGTTTGCAGGAAGACCTTGAAGCTCCCCTAGAGGGATTGGCGGAACGGTTGCACAGGAGCAGGAATTGGTTGATCAACCAAGCTGTCCGCGAGTTCATAGAGCGTCGGCAGATCGAAGAGACGCGATGGCAGGAAACCGTGGAGGCCCTGCGGTCCATTGAAGCTGGACAAGGCATTCCCGAAGGTGAGGTGCATGCGTGGTTGGCAAGCTGGGGCCAGCCTAACGAGAGAAAGCCCCCCGGGAGATGAGGCTCATCTACTCCCCGGAGGCCCTTGCAGACCTGGTCCGCCTCCGGGAGTTCATCGCTGAAAAGAATCCCGCGGCAGCCCAGCGCATCTCCAAGGAACTGCTTGACCGAATCGAGTACCTCAAACAGTTCCCCTTGCTGGGCACCCAGGTGAAGCAGGCGCCTGATCCCAAAGCCATCCGTGATTTTTTCGCTGATCGCTATGTCGTCCGCTATCTGGTGACCGAGAAGACGATTTTCATCCTCCGCATCTGGCATCATCGCGAAGACCGACCCAGCCATTGAATCGTCGCAACCCTGCCCATGGCCCTCTCCAGTCGTCCCCGTATCCTCTTCCTTCTCCTCACCCTCCTAGCCTCGCCCGCCACCGCCCAGAGCCTGCGCTTCGTCTCCCTCCGCCCTGCCGGCGCGCCGGGGGAGTGGATGGCGGTGATCGCCGGCAAAGGGGCGAAGACGCCGGGCGCGGTCACCTTCTGGGCGGACGGCCAAGCGGTGACTGCCGAGGCGGCCGGTGCGGAAGGGGACACCGCGCGGGTGAAGCTCAAGGGTGTGCCCGCGAGCGCGTTGCGCATCGAGGCGGGTCGCGGGAAGGATCACGACGCGGCCGTGGTGGTGGGCGCGGAGAGCCCCGAGGCCGGGCCGTTCGATGACTGGATCGTCTACCACATCATGGTGGGCATGTTCGCCAACGGCACGACCTCGAACGATGGCGAGATCATCGGCTGGAAGCACCCCAACTACGCCGGCGGCGACCTCCAGGGCATCCTCGAGCACGCGGAATACATCCAGAAGCTGGGAGTCAACGCCGTCTGGCTGTCGCCGGTCTTCGCCGCCAAGTCCTCCCACGGCTACGACGTGACCAACTACTACCGGCTTGCGAACGCCGTGGCCGTGCCCAGCGATCCGGCGGCGTCCTTCGACCTTTTCCACAAGCTCGTGGCGGACCTCCACGGCCGGGGGATCAAGGTGATCCTGGACATCCCCCTGAACCACGCCAGCGCCGGCTACGACCGTGGCGACGGCGATCCCGACAAGCTCCGCCCGCGCGCCACCACCGGCCGGCAGGAAGCCGAGAAGCTGTGGGACAGTTGGGGCGCCGGCTACCGCTACTGGGACTTCGACCACGCGCCCACCCGCCAGTTCCTGAAGAACGCCGCCCTCTTCTGGCTGACGAAACAGGACGTGGACGGCCTGCGCCTCGACTACGTCCGCGGCGTGCCCCACGACTTCTGGGCCGAGCTCTACGGCGAGGTCAAGAGGACACGGCCCGGCGCCTTCCTGGTGGGCGAGGCGTGGATCGACCAGCAGGGGCCCGAGGCCAACGCCCGGGAGATCGACACCTACTTCGCTCCGGTCGGCGGCAAGCCGCAGCTCGACTCGCTCTTCGACTTCCCCATGGCGAGCGTCCTCACCGACGTCTTCGCCAAGGGAAACCCGGCGGCCGATCTCGAAAGCTGGCTGCAGGAAACGGAGGCCGTCTACGGGCCGGGCACGCACCCCACGCGCTTCCTCGACAACCACGACCTGTCGCGCTTCATGTCCTGGACGGACAAACCGCAGCGCCTGGTGGCAGCCGTGACCTTCCTCGCCAGCCTCTCCGGCCCCATCGACCTCTTCTACGGCACCGAAACGGGCCTCGCGAACGGCGCACCCAAGACCGGCTTCATGGACGCCGGCCGCATCCCCATGCCCTGGAAGAACCTGAACGACGGCCTGGTGGCGCAGGTCACCAAAGCCCTGGAGACCCGCCGCGCCCATCCCGCCCTCTCGCGCGGAGGCCGCCTCCCCCTCCTGGCGGACCGGGACCAGCTCGTGATGGCCAAGACCGCCCCGGGCGAGACGATCCTCGTGGGAGTGAACCTCGCGAACGAGCCGAAAGACGTAACGGTGGACCTCGCCGGCCTGGTGACCCCAGGGGCTGCAAAAGTCCATCCCCTCGTGGGAGACGCCCCCGCCACCCTCGGGGAAAACGGCCAGCTCAAGTGGCGCCTCCCGGCGCTTAGCACCGTCCTGGTCAGCGTGCCGTCCGCTAGGTAAATCGCCATGTCCTCTTCAGTTTCCAGATGCTCCGCCGGATCCCAGGGAAAGGTCGGGGTCTCTGCCATGATGTTTCCTCCTACGAATCAACGGGATCTCCAGGATCTCCCTTCTCCTCGGCAAGGAGCCCCTCCACGTGACTGAGCAACGCTGTCACCTGCTCCAGAGTGGCGCCATGGTTCAAGGGTTCGTCCTCCAAGATCTCGTAGCGAAGCTGGACAGCAAACGGATTGAGGTCTAGAAGCTCCCACAGGCTCGTCACCTCTACGTCGGCGTCACTCAATTTGTGGATCAGCAGGCTCAGATCATGGGTCCGCGGAAAGTCGATCCCGAGAATGGTCAGCCAGGCCTTGAGGGTTTTCTCGGCCGCCTGCTGGATATGGAAGCCGACAATCCCATCGCCTACATCCGGCTCATCGCGAAGGATTTCCGCGGCACGGAGATCTCTGCGGGCCAGGGCGAGCAGCTTTGACGGCAACTCATCCTCGTTCATAGAGAACTCTACCCTCCCTCAGCGCCTGGGCCAGGAAGTGGCCGGGAGAGTCTTTCCAGGCGGCGGCTTCCTTCTGGCTGTAGACCAGGATGTCCTTGGGCACAGGGAAATGGGCGAGGGCACGCCACAACAAGGCCGCCTCGCGGCGCCGGCTGCGCTGTTTGCCGAAGCCCTCCCGCTCGATGACCAACAGATCGACATCCGAGTCTGGACGGGCCTCGCCGCGGGCATGAGAACCGAAGAGGATGATACGCTCCGGCTCGACTTCCCGCACGATCACCTGTGCCATTTGCAACAGCAGATCGTCTGAAACCTCAGCGAGGGTTGCCATGACATCCCCTTCCGCGCGACCTCATTCACGGATCGCACGGGAGGAGGATAGCAGAGCTTCTGCTGCATCGCCGCCCTCGGCGACAACCGCGCGGGTTTAAGAAACGAGTCTCGGAACCGAGGACCGACCCGGCTCGGGTTCATCCTCCGCAGGCAACATCGCGAGCCCGATGGCATATGCTTCTCTCAAGTATTAGGAGAGGAGATTGCTATGAGAGCTCTTCGTTTCGCTGGGCAGTGGAGCCTGGCGCTCGCCCTCCCGGGGCTCGCCGCCTACGCCGGCCCGATCTCGGGCCAGTTCGTGCTGGACGGCAAGCCGGTGCCGGTGAGCGAGGTCGCGGCCTTTCGGATGCGCGATCAGTTCAACCCGCGCACCATCGAGACCTACGTGATGCTGACCGCCAAGCCCGTGGACCGCGCGAAGATCGGCGCGTCCCTCGAGCCCTACTCGGTGGCGATCAACGATCCTGCCGCGCTCGACGCCGATTACATCGCCTTCAGCGTGCGCGCCAACGGCGAGGTCGGCTTGAACGCTCACGTGGGCGGCGTCCAGTACCTCGACTCCTCGGGCACGATCATGGGCCAGACCGGCTCGCTGATCGCGAAGTGCCGCGAGAACACGCCGACGCATATCGCCTGTAGCGTGAAGACGGAGAAACCGGTCAAGGCGATGGATGGGCCGACCTGGTCGATGGACCTGAGCTTCGAGGCCCACGTGCTGGCCCGCACGCCGGGCAAGCCGCTGGCCAAGGACGGCGAGGCTCCCGGCAAGGCACTGCTGGAGCTGCGTGCCGCGATCGGCGGCGATGACCTGGGGAAGATCCTGGCGCTCCTCACGCCGCAGCAGGCCAAGAGCTACCAGGAGGACTGGCGCTCGCCGGCGGAGAACCTCGCCTCGGCCAAGGAGATGCTGGACATCAAGCTGCCGAAGCAGGCCAAGATCACCGGCGGCGAGATGCTCTCCGACGACCACGCCCTGCTGGAGGTCGAAGGCGTGCCCTACGAGAACGGCCGCATGCTCTACCTCGTCGAGATGCGACTGGTCAACGGGCACTGGCTGTACGAGCAGTCGAGCGTGGCCGGCATGTTGCGCTGAGATGAACCTCGTGACCCGCTTGTGGCGGCCTTCGCAAAGACCGCAGCGGCGCAGTTGAATACGTACAAACTCCTAAGCGGGCACGGTGGCGGCGTGTAGTCTGAGTCCTAGTACTTTCAGTACCTTGAGCACCGTAGCGAGCTCGGGATTACCTTCGGGTGAGAGCGCCTTGTAGAGGCTCTCTCGCCCGAGGCCTGCCTCGCGTGCGACTTGAGTCATGCCTTTGGCGCGAGCGATGTCCCCCAAGGCTGCAGCCACGAGTGCGGGGTCGTTGTCTTCCAGCGCGGCCTCCAGATAAATCGCCATGTCCTCTTCAGTTTCCAGATGCTCTGCCGGATCCCAGGGAAAGGTTTGTGTCTTTGCCATGAGTTTCTCCCTTCTACAAATCGCGTGCTAGGGCGAGGGCTTTGACGATGTCGGCAGACTGTGTGCGCTTGTCGCCTCCGGCGAGCAGAATTACCAGGTCCTGTCCGCGTTGAGCCAGATACACGCGATAGCCAGGGCCGTAGTCGATCCGCAACTCAGAGACCCCCTCACCAACGGGCTTCACATCGCCAAGATTTCCCAAAGACAGCCGGCGAATGCGTGAGACGATGCGCAACCGAGCCTGGCGGTCGCGCAGGCCGGCAAACCATCGGACATACACGGCGGTCTGCCGGATCTCGAGCACAGCAGCAGTGTATCCCGAAAGATACAGAAAGGCAAGGCTTGCGTACCGAGGCCAAAAGCGGAGTAAGTAGGCCGGCGGGACGCCAGCGCTCCCAGAGGGGCCGTGGGGAAAAGGATCACCCCATCGGCAACTCCACCGTGAACACCGTCCCCTGCGGCGCGTTGTCCTCGACGCGGATGGAGCCCTGGTGGTCGGTGACGATGCGGTGGACGATGGCGAGGCCGAGGCCGGTTCCCCGGCCTTTGGTGGAGTAGTAGGGGAGGAAGAGCTTCTCTTTGGCGTCGGGCGAGATGCCGCGGCCGGTGTCCGCGACCTGGATCTCCAGGTGGCCGTCGACCGGGTGGGCGAAGACGGTGACGCGGCCGGGGGCTTCCGTGGCTTCGACGGCGTTGTCCAGCAGGTTGATGAGGGCGCGTTTGACCTGCTCGCCGTCGATCCAGACGGTGGCGAGGGCCGGGTCCACCACGGAGCCGACGTCGACGCCGGGCTTGAGGTTGCGGTAGAGGTGGAGGGTCTCGGTCACCAGGCGGTCGAGGTCCACGGGCGCCGGGCGGGGACGGGGCATGCGGGCGTAGCGGGAGAACTCGTCCACCATGCCCTGGAGCGTCACCACCTCGCGGACGATGATGTCCACGCCCTCCTCGATGGCTGCTCCGAGAGCGGGATCGCCGAGCCGGTGCTTGCGCTGCAGCCTTTCGGCGGCGAGGCGGATGGGGGTGAGCGGGTTTTTGATCTCGTGGGCGATGCGCCGCGCGGCCTCGTTCCAGGCGGCGAGCTGCTGCGCCTTGATCAGCTCCGTCAGGTCCTCGATCACCAGCACCTGCCCCTGCATCGCTCCCTCGGCGTCACGCAGGGCCGTCACCTTCACTTCGAAGGTCTTCCACTCGCCGCCCAGGGTGAGGTGGATCTCCTGGCTGGCCCTTTCCTCGGGCGCCCCCGGCCCTGCTTCCCGCACGACGGCCGCGAGCTTCGCCCTTTCGCGGTCCCCCCAGGCCTCGTCGACGGCCCGGCCCACGACTTCGTCCTCGCGCTGGCGCAGCATGACGAGGGCCGCGCCGTTGCAGGTGAAGATCCTGCCCTCCGAGTCGATCGAGACGACGCCGGCTGCCACGTTCTGCAGGATGGCCGCGATCAGCGCCCGCTCCGCGGCCAGCCGCTCGTTGCTGGTGGTCAGCTCGCGGTTGCTGTGCTCCAGCTCGTGCGTCATGCGGTTGAAGGAGTCGACCAGCATGCCGAGCTCGTCGTCCGCCTCCACGTCCACCCGGTGCGTCAGGTCGCCGCCGCTGATCAGGCGCGTCCCCTCGGCCAGGGCGAGGATGGGCACCGTCACCCGCCGGGCGAGGTAGAGCCCGGTCCACGACGAGGCGAGGAGGATGACGAGCGTCACCATGACGAAGAGCAGCATGTGGCTCGCCTTCAGCTCGTCCTTCTGCACTTCGAGCTGGCGGTAGGCCTGGAAGTCCTGCACCAACTGCTCCCGCTGCGCCGAGAGGACGGGATCGAGCAGGGTGCCCACGATGACGATCACCGGCGGCCGTGCTCTCGCCCTCTCCTCCTCCGTGGTGGGGACGGGCGGCAGCGTCGTCCCGGCCGACGAGGCCACGGCGGCGAGCAGCAGGCTCCCTTTCGTGCCGGCCGCACCGGCCGTGGCGGTGGCCTGCCCCTTCTTTGCCGCCTCCTCCAGGAACGAGCGGTCCGGCTCCGGCAGATCGCGGATTCCCGTCGCCGTGTCCACCATGGCGTTGACCAGCTCGCGCCCTTCGTAGACGGCGAGGAGGTCGAGATGCTGGCTCTCCAGCAGCTCCGTCATCCGCCGGTTGAGGCGCGGGCGCTGGCGGGCGTCGCGCAGGTCGAGGCCGCGGATCTCCTGGAGCACCTGGGTGGCGTCGCGCACGTTCGTCTTCTCGATCTGGTCGTACAGGGCCTGGGCCACGGCGTTGCCCCGCTCCAGCACGGGCGCCACCGGCGTGTTGAACCAGCGGTCCATCGAGCCCTGGAGCAGCTCGGTGGCGATGGCGAAGAGGAGCAGCACGGGGATCAGCGACATCCCGACATAGGTCGCCACGAGCTTGAACTTGAACGCCGAGCCGAGCACCCGCTGCCGGCGCTCGACCAGCAGCTTGATGAGATTGCGCAGCAGGACGAAAAGGACGCCCAGGATGAGGATGACGTTGACGTCCCAGAGCACGAACATCAGCACCCGGTTGGTGACCAGGGCCGCCGGCAGGTCGCGCCCGCGCTCCGCCATGTAGAACAAGGCCGTGAAGAGCAGCAGCAGAGCGCCGAAACCGCCGAAGATCAGGCGGTAGTTTTTGCGGTGGCGCAGGAGCTTGTCGCGGAGAGGCATGGGGTGGTGCTCACGGCGTCTGGGGCTGCGGCGCGCGAAACTTCGGGGACTCCTTCCAGTTCGTCTTGATGGCGACCGGGATGAAGGAGAGGAGGGTGCGCGAGCCGGTTTCGGCCTGGATCTTCAGCAACGCGCGCCCCTGCTTGGGAAGGCTCTCCACCTCGAAGACGGGGAGATGGTCGATCACCGTCATCGCCTCCTGGAGGGCTTGGCGGTCGCGCACGGTCTTGCTCTCGATCAGCTTGTCGTTCAGCTTGGAGTGGACGGTGTAGGAGCGGGCCACGGCGTCGTACAGGGCCACCACCTCCAGCGTCACGTCCTGGAGCTTCTGGTCCCACCAGCGCTTGCGGTCGCGGTCGAGCTCGATCCGGTAGAGGATGGAGGTGGGAAGACCGCTGTCCAGGCGCGCGGAGAGCCGGTGGTCGAAAGCGTCTTGCAGGGTGAACGTGGCGAGCACCCTCTCGCCGTCGAGCGTGACCTTGATTTCGGAGATCTTGGCGTCCGCCAGGGCCTGCGAGGCAAAGAAAAAGAAGCCGAGGAGCGCGAGTTTCGCTCTCATTCAGAACGGCAGTCTACCGTATTTCCAGCCCTCTTCCGCCGCCTCTGCCGGCGCAGGAACAGTGTGGCGCCTCCCGGAGCCGGCGGGCCGGGGAGTTGCGGTACACTGTGCCGGCTTTTTCAAACCGGCCGGCCCGAGCAGGAGGATGGATGGACGCCCCAGAGACCAAGTCCCTCCCGGAGAACGCCTATCGACCCCTCGCCCCGGGCGAGACCTACACCCCCACCGTCCCCGCGGTGACCCAGGTGGAGGAGGCGACGTTCCGCTCCGTGGGCTGGGGCCTTTTCCTCTGTATCGTCTTCACCATCGCCTCGGCCTACTCGGGGCTCAAGGTAGGGCAGGTGATGGAGGCGTCGATCCCCATCTCCATCCTCGCCATCGGACTTGCGCGGATGTTCCGGCGGCGGTCGACGCTGCTCGAGAACGTCATCCTCACCAACATCGGCGGCACCTCGGGCGGCATCGTGGCCGGGGCGATCTTCACCCTGCCGGCCCTCTACATCCTCCGTCTCGACCCGCACCCGTTGCAGACCACCTTCATCCTGCTCGCCGGCGGCTGCCTGGGCGTCCTGTTCATCATTCCCCTGCGGCGCTACTTCGTGCGCGAGACGCACGGCGAGTTTCCCTACCCCGAGGCGACCGCCATCACCGAGGTGCTGGTGACCGGCGAAAAGGGCGGCTCGCAGGCCAAGCTCCTGCTCCAGGCCACCGCCATCGCCGGCGTCTACGATTTCTTCGTCACCACCTTCCAGGTCTGGCAGGAGACGATCGACTTTCAGTTCGTGCCGGCGATGAAGGCCCTCGCCGAGCGCGCCCGCGTGGTGGTCCGCTTCGACGCCATCTCCTTCATCCTCGGCCTCGGCTACGTCATGGGGCTGCGCTCGTCGATGATCCTGTGCGCCGGCGGCTTCTTCTCGAACTTCGTGCTGGTGCCGCTGCTCTGGATGATCGGCCAGCACCTGCCGGACGGAATGGCCGTCTACCCGGGGACGGTGCCGCTCGCGGGGATGGACGCCGCGCTGATCTTCCGCAATTACGTGCGTTTCGTCGCCGTCGGGGCCATCGCCACGGCGGGCATCTTCGGCATCATCAAGTCGCTGCGCATCGTCGTGGGCTCCTTCTCGATCGCCGCCAAGGCGTTCAAGCACGGCGAGGCCGCCGGGCAGGAGCGCACGGATCGCGACCTGCCGATCATGGCCCTCCTGATCGGCGTCGTGATCACCGCGGTCGGGGCCGGGGTCTTCTTCACCAGCCTGGAAGCCGCGCTGGCGGCGGTCCTCGTGGGTCTGCTGTTGACGCTGGTGTTCTCCTTCTTCTTCGCTTCGGTGGCGGCCAACGCCATCGCCACCATTGCGCGCAATCCGGTGTCGGGCATGACGATGTTGACCATCATCGTCTCCTCCGTGGTCCTGCTGCGCTTCGGCCTTTCTGGGACGACGGGGATGTTCTTCGTCATGGCGATCGCCGGCATGGTGTGTACGGCGCTGTCCGTCTCCGGGCAGACGATCACCGACTTGAAGATCGGCTACTGGCTGGGCTCGACGCCGGCCGTGCAGGAGCGGGTGAAGTTCCTCGGCGTCCTCGCTTCGGCGGTGGCGGCGGCGTTGACCATCGTGCTGCTGGCCAAGACCTTCCAGTTCGGCGAGGCGGTGCCGGGAGACCTGCGGGTGGTGCTGGCCTCTCCGCAGGCGTCGATCATGAAGGCGCTGGTGCAGGGTTTCATGAGCCGCCAGCCGGTGGCCTACATCCTCTTCGGCGCCGGAGCGGTGATTGCGCTGATCATGGAGATGCTGGGCGCGCCGGCTCTGATCTTCGCGCTCGGCATGTACCTCCCCCTGGAGCTGAACACGCCGGCACTGGTGGGCGGCTTCCTCTCGCACTGGCTGACCAAGCGCTCGGAGCGGGCGGGGGGCGAGGAAGGAAGGACGATCCTCGAGCGCGGCGTCATCATCGCCTCGGGCTTGATGGCCGGCGGCGCTCTGGGCGGCGTCTTCGGCGCCGGCCTGCGCCTCTTTCCCTGGTACAAGGAAGACCTCGTCAAGACGCCGTTCTTCACCATCGCGCCTGTCTCGCAGATCGTCTCGCTCGTCTTCTTCCTGGGGCTGTGCCTCTACATGTGGTTCGGATCGCTGAAGAAGAACCGGGCGTAGGCGGTCTTTGCGCGGCGCCGGGAAGGACACAAAGAACCTCAAGGACAGCAAGGACCATCATCGAGAATCGGAGGTTTTCGTCCTTGCTGTCCTTTATGTCCTTGGTGTCCTTGTCCTTCGATCATCCACCTTCCCACCATCCTGCGTAGAGCTTGGACGACAGGAGGACACGTCCATGGAGACTTCCAACTCTCGCCGCCGGGTGTTCGTCACCGGCGGGACCGGCTACCTTGGCCAGCGGCTGATTCCCGCGTTGCTCGCCCGCGGCCACGAGGTGCGGGCTCTCGTTCGCCCCGGCTCGGAGAAGCGCCTGCCTCCGGGTTGTGCCGCGGTGCAGGGGAACGCGCTGGAGGCCTCGTCCTACGCTTCGCAGGTCGCTCCGGCCGATACGCTCGTCCACCTCGTGGGAGTGTCGCACCCGGCTCCGTGGAAGGAGGAGCAGTTCAAGCAGGTGGATCTCGGCTCGGCGCGAGCTTCGGCCGCGGCGGCGCAGGAGGCGGGTATCCGCCACTTCGTCTACCTCAGCGTCGCCCAGCCGGCGCCGGCCATGCGGGCCTACGTGGCCATCCGCGCCCAATGCGAGGCGCTGATCACCGCGACCGGGATTCCGGCCACGTTCGTCCGCCCGTGGTACGTGCTCGGCCCCGGCCACCGCTGGCCGTACCTCCTCATCCCCTTCTACGCCATGGCCGAACGCTTCCCCAGCGTGCGCGGCACGGCCCGGCGCATCGGCCTCGTCACGCTCCGCCAGATGATGGCAACGCTCGTCTGGGCGGTGGAGAACCCGCCGGAGAGAGCTCGAATTCTGGACGTCGAGGCGATCCGGCGAGGCGGGGCTTCCTGACCTCCCGAGGCCCCATCGCGTCGTACGCCGCCCGCACCTCCGCCGCGCCGTAGAGCCGCTCCAGGCGCCGCACCGTGAAGTGGCCGCGGGCGATGCCCTGGTAGTGACGGATGAAGAGGACGTTGATCGCCGCCCCTCCCAACGCTCCGAGGACGGGGACGGCCTGGGCCGCCAGTTTTTCCGAGACGGTCACGCCGAAGCGCGAGGCGATCGCCGCGGCGAAGCGGACGAGGATCGGCGAGCCCTCGCGCACCGCCCCGCGCTCGGTGAGAATCTGCGCCAGCTCCTTGATGGTGGCGGAGAGGCCGAAGCGCAGAGCGTAGTAGCCGGTCTCGCCGGCGTCGTCCGCCGGCGAGGGGCCGCCCAGGGCGAAGACCTGGAGGCAGGACAACCGGCTCTCCGGCATGCTCAGATCCTCCCCCTGGCTGCGGGCGATGTCCGCGATCGAGCGCAACATGGCGGTGGTGGAAATGGGCAGCTCCACCGCCAATCCCGCCAGTCCGAAGGCGCCCCCGGCGGCTCCCGAGGCCGCGGTGAACGCCGTGTGCAGCCGGTCCCTCGACTTTCCCCGGCCCGGCGGCTTGTCCTTCCGCAGGCTGCCGATGGCCACGTCGAGGGCCTTTTCGATCGATTTCTGGGTGATCGCGTGCACCCGGCTCTGGAGGCCGGAAGGAAGGTGGACGAGCGCGAGCTCGATGGGCTGGCCCACCGCGGAAAGGACCTTGGCCGCCAGCCCTGGATTCTCCAGGAGCTCGTGGGCCTCTTGGAGCTCGCGGAAGTCGGCATCGGAAATCGTCATGACGTTTCTGTCTCCAGCTCTAGGATCTCACGCCGCCCGCTCGTCCGCCGCGGGCCGGGCCGGCAGCCGGGATTCGACGGCCGCCACCGCCTCGCGCGGATCGGCGGGGACGAGGATGGCCTCGACGCTGACGGCGGCCGTGGCTGCAGGTTTGAAGCCCGGACCGTGGAAGACGAGGAGCAGCTCCGGGTGCCGCTCGTGCAGCGTCTCCGCGAGGCTGAGTAACGGCGCGGCGGTCGACGGGTGGGTCGCCGAGAGGACGAGCGCGTGCGGCTGCACCGCGGCGATCACCTCGTCGAGACCGTCGTCCGCCTCGCGCTGACCCAGATGGACGACGCTCCAGCCTGCCCGCCGCAACAGGAGGGTGAAGATCAGGAGACCGGCCTCGCTTTCCTCCTCCGGGTCCGAGGCGATGAGAGCTCGGTAGCCGTGACTCTGCGGCGAGGCCTCACCCAGCACGACGAGCCGGGCGCGTAGCAGATCGCCGGCGAGCAGCTCCTGCTCCGGCGTCAGCCGTCCAGCCCTGCGGTCCGTTTCCAGACCCGCCAGCGCCGGCAGCAGGACCTCGGCGGCCAGGGTCTCGACGGGGAGCTGTTGCTCGGCGTCGGCCAGCAGCTTTTCGGCCCGCGTCGTGTCGGCGCCGCAGAGTGCCTCCCCGAGCTCGGCAGCCAGTGCCGCCGGATCGGCGGCTCGCGTCGGCGACTGCCGGACGGCCTTCACCGCATCCGCCAGCGTCGCGACGACCTCGTCGGCCCCCGCCGCCACCAGCCGCCGGCGGAAACGCTCGGCCTCCGCGCGCAGGTCCCAAAGCGCGACGACGATCCGCAGTCCCGGGAAATGGGTCCGCAGATCGCGGCAGACCTCCCGGGCCTGGGTGTAGGCGAAGGGTGCCAGGGCCGAGATGAAGACTTGCTCGGCCCCCAGCTCCGCCAGCCGTCGCAACACCTCCGAGCGCGGCAGGTCATATGCCAGCACGGTCGTCGCGCCGTCGCGCGCTACGAGCTGTGCGAACATCTGGCCGGCGAGCTCGTCCGCCCGGTCGTTGGCGGGCACGCAGACCAGCCGGCCCGCCGTGGCGCTCCCGGCGTTCTCGGGTCCCAGGCTGCGGTTTTCGCCGGCGTCGGCCGTGCGGCCGGCGAGCTCCTCGATCCAGTCGCAAAGCGTCGTATCGACGAAATCCTCCCGCTCGGCCGTCAGCTCGCCGCGATGGCGATCGCGCTCCGCCAGGATGAGCGCCGGGATGAGCACCCTTTCATAGTGCTCGGCGACGGTCTTGTCCTTGAGGCTCGACTCCAGAGCCGCTCCCGCTTCGGCGGGGTCCATCGCCAGCAGCCGGTGATAGACCTGGGCCTCGAGCGGCAGCGGCGGCTCGTCGCCCAGCAGCACGCTCAAGAATCGGAACTGCGGCACGTAGCGGCCGATCACCACCAGGCAGACCGTCAGCGGCGTCGCGAGCAGCAGCCCGACCGGTCCCCAGAGCCACGTCCAGAACACCGCTGCCACCAGGATGCCGATCGTCGAGATTCCTGTCTCGGCGCCGTAGAGGAGGGGCTCGACGAAGTTATTGCTGATCAGCTCGATGAGGAGGAAGAGTCCCAACGTCAGCAAAGGCTGCATCCAACCGGGGAAGACCGCGAGCGAGATCAGGACCGGCAGCAAGGCTGCGGCCCAGGGACCCGCATAAGGAATGAAGCGCAGAATGGCCGTGAGCAGTCCCCAGAGCAGGGCGTTCGGCACGCCGATCAGGAGCAGCCCCACCCCGACGGCGATCCCCGTGCCGCCGTTGACCAGGCTCTGCATCAGCAGATAGCGGCTGACCCGGTGCGCCGCTTCGTCGAGCGCTTGGGTGGTGACGTTCAGCCGGCCCTCACCCGAGAGGCGCAGGAGGCGGTCGCGCAGGTCCTCGCGCCGAATCAGCATGAAGATGACGAAGATCACGACCAGGCCGGCGGTGCCCAGCGGACCCAAAAGCGGCGACAGCGCCGCCCGCAGCACCGCGATCGGCCTCAGCGGCGGCTCCACCACGGTGACGGGTACCGGCGCCGGCACCGGAGGGCCCGCGGAGCTCTGCACCTTGCCTGAGATCCGTTGGGCCGGAGTCGAGGGAAGGCTGGGGCCGGCCACGCCCAGCTCCTCCTGGAGATGCTCCATGTTCTTCTTCGCCGCGGTGAGCACCGAGGAGCCGCCGGCACGCAGCGAAGCCGCTTTGGCGCGGATGTTCTGCTCGTAGTTGGGCAAAGTCTCCGCCAGGTCCACCACCTGCCGGCCCATCGTCCAAGCCACCAGACCGACACCGCCGAATACGAGAGCGACCACGATCAGCACCGCCGGCACCCGTCCCAGCCGCATCTGCTGGAGACCGTGAACGAGCGGCGTGAGGATGAAGCTGATCAGCAGAGCCAGGGCGAGGGGGATCAACACCTCACGGCCGAAATACAGTGCCGCCGTGATCAGGGCGAGAGACAGCAGCGAGACCCGCTGCGGGCGGTCCGGGGACTGGGATCGGTCCATGAGGGGGGAGAGGGCTGCAACACAGGTGCCATGGGGAAAGCCGGAGTCGCCGATCCGGGGGCTGCCGTAGATCGAGGGGTCCGCCGTGCCGGCGAGCCCTCACTCCCCCAACCCCCTCTCTCCCAGCCTCCCCCCCGCCGGCCGGGAGAGAGGGGGCTCAAACAGGCAACTCTTCTCGTTTCTTCAAACAAACCTCTCCCTCTTCTCCCGGCGGAAGGGGGGGAGGCTGGGAGAAGAGGGCCGGGGTGATGAGGGCCGGCGCTTCAGCCAGGCAAGCCGCTCAAGTTGTCCAGGTTTCCTTACGCCGGAAACAACGACCGATCGATTCCCGGCACAATCCGCAGGGCGTTCTTGTAATAGATCTTCCGCAGCGCCTCGTCCGGCAGGTCGAGGCCGTAGAGGCGCCAGAAGGCGTGGCGCTTGCGGTAGTAGGGGAAGTACTCGTCCGCGGTCTCGAGCGTCCGAAAATAGGTGTGGTACTCCGAGGGCTCCCAGATGTCCTTGCCGAAGAGCACGCGGTCCTGGTAACGGATGAGG
Organism: Thermoanaerobaculia bacterium; assembly: GCA_049284515.1. Classification (GTDB taxonomy): domain Bacteria; phylum Acidobacteriota; class Thermoanaerobaculia; order Multivoradales; family UBA5704; genus DATARR01. The sequence goes on along the minus strand of JBAPYB010000147.1, from coordinate 27,500 downwards.
AAGGCGCGGGCGGCGCGCGGCTGGCGGCCGAGCTCGTGGAGGACGGCGCCGATCTCGGTGTTGACGTTCGGCATCTCGCCCAGCAGCTTGCCCAGGCGCCCGAGGTCGTTGCCCAGCCAGCCGAGGTGGGCGTCGATGAAGACCGTCTTCGGGTGGCGGCGGAACAGGTTGTGCTGCTCGGCCATGGTCTGCTCGAACGGGGCGAACTGCGGCGAGTCGCGGCGCCGGCCGGGGAACTGCTTCAGCTCCAGCCAGCGCTCGTTGAAGCGGTCCATGGGCTGCCAGAAGGCGACCGGCTCGCCGGTGTGGATGAGCACCGGGATGCGGAGCTCGGCGCACTTCTCCCAGACCGGATCGATCCGTGGATCGTCGGTATGGACCCGGCTGCCGTCCTTGTCCTTGACGAACATCCCGAGGTCCTTGAAGACCTTGAGGCCGGCGGCGCCATGTTTGACGTCGTCCGCGAGCTGGGCCGCGGCCTTGCGGCCGAAATCCGGCTCGGCGATCTTCGAGAAGTCGACGTTGGCGAACTGGGTGAAACGCTTGGGATACCGGCCGCCGAGGTTCGCCCAACCCTTCTGAAACCTCTCGCCGCTGCCGCCGCTCAGGTTGTTCATCACGGCCATGTTGAGGCCGTCCATGTCCTTGACCAGTTGCGCCACCTGCTCTGGGCTCATCTCCACCGGGTCCTGGTGATTGTGGATGTCGACGAACGGATACTTCGCCCGGGTGACGGGGTGCTCCGGCACCACCAGGGTCGACTTCGGCTCGTACTCCTCGAACGACATCGTCGGCGCCGGCGTGGCCGCGGGCTTCGGAGAGGCCGCAGCCGCCGGGCCCTGGGCGCGGATCGAGGGAACGAGGGCGAGCAAGCAGAGGCTGAGGGCCAGAGAGAGGAGGCGGGTTCTCATGAGCGGGGAATATACCGCGAGGGGAGGAGGGTCAGTGATACAGATTCCTCTTCTCGCCGCCCGCCAGCCCCGGGGCCTCGAAATCCCCGTGCCCGCGGGCCCAGGCCAAGCGGTCCCGCAGGCCGCCCGGCCAGACGGTCTGCATCCTCGTGCCGGACGCTCCGGCCGCGCGCTCTTCGAGCTGATTCGCGGGCACATCGGCCAGCCAGTAGACGGCGGCGCCCTGGCGCTGGAACTTGAGGCCTACCTTGCCCGCTCCCGGTTGCAGGGCCAGGGACGCCAACTCGGCCGCGGCCTCCTTGGGGGAGAGCTCGCCACGCTCGGTAATGGCATACCCCGGCGGCGCTGAGAGCAGGACTCCCGCGAGATCGTCCTGCCGGCCGCCGGAGCCCCCGGACGTCAATTGGGAGACGAAGAACCAGCCGAAGCCCACGACGGCCGCCACGAGCACGAGAGCGTAGAGCAGAGTTTCTTTTTTCATCAGGGCTCCAGGATACGACAGCGCCAGCCCTCCCCGCCCGGGAGGCGGAGAGGGAGTCTGGCGAGACCGTTCCCGGTTCAGCGAGGCAGGAACTGGCCCACGAAGAGCCCGCCGCCTTCCAGCGGCATGGCGAAGACCCTACCCGAATTGGGATCGGCGAAAACCCAGTAGTCGGCGTAGTAGCCCAACCGCGGCAGCTCCGCGGCGGGAGTCCAGAAGTTGCCGTCCGAGTTGCTCCAGTAGACGCCACGATGCGAAGTGCCGAGGAAGAGCCGGCCTCCCTGGTAGCGGCCGGCGGCGAGGTTGGTGACGGTGTCGTCCGTGAAGTACCCGCCGAGGAGCCACGTGTCACCATGGTCCCGGCTGTAGAGGATCTCCGTCTTGCCGGGCGTCGAGGGTGCGAGGGCGTACAGAGATCCGGAGTAGGCCGGGCTCGAAGTCGTGGCGATCGCAGTGGCCTGCGGCAGGATGTAGGTCCACGTGCGGCCGGCGTCCCGGCTGCGATACCCGCCGCCGCCGCTCTGGGCCAGCGCCAGCAGGTAGACCGTGGTCGGGTCCTCCGGATCGACGACGAGCTTCAAGCCGCCCACCGGCAGGACGCTCGTCCACGAGCGCCCTTCATCCGTGCTGCGGAGCAGGCCCTGCTCGGCTGCGAGGAGCAGCGCGCCCTGGTCCACGACCGCCGAGTCGAAGACGGTGTAGCTCTGGGGATCGAAGCGGCTGATGGGCGTCCAGGTCACCCCGATATCCAGGCTGCGGAAGAGGACGACGTCGCCGTCGAACCGGTCGATCGCGACGAGCGCATTCGGCGTCGAGGGATCGAACTGCAGGCCGGAGATCTGGAAGCCGCGGCTCAGGGTCGTCGACTTCCGGTTCCAGTTTTTCCCGCCGTTGGCGCTGCACCAGAGCCCTCCTTGGCCGTTTTCAACTGTGCAGATCGTGCCCGGATGCAGCGGATCGAATACGAGCTGATCGATCGGAACGCCGCCTAGGCCCTGCTGGTCGCCGGCCTGCCAGGTCTGGCCGCCGGTGTTCGATTGATAGACGCCCGCGAGCTCGGTGCCGGCATAGAGCCATCCCGGCTTGGTCGGATGGGCGGTCAGGGCGAAGACCTTGACGACACCGTACGGTGGATTGGAGTCGGCGCGCCGGACGTTGGGCAGGCCCTGGCTCGCCAGCGTCCAGGTCGCACCGCCGTCCCGGCTCACCGAGACCCCTTGCTCGTGGGCGGCGTAGAGCACCCGTGGCGAGCGGGCATCGACGGCGAGGGCGGAAATCTGCCAGCCGGTGTCCCCCTGCCAGGCCCAGCTTCTGCCGAAATCCCGATCGCTGTTGGCATAGATCGCGCTGCCGTTGGCCATGTACAGGGTGTGGAAGGCCTCGGTTCGATTCGCGGCCATCGCCTGGACCTGCGTGGGGCCGCCCGCCACCGGATAGAACGACGAGCCGCGGCCGGTGCTGCGCCACAGCCCGCCGCCCTCGGCCGTGCCGACGTAGATCAGCCACGGCCGTGCAGGATCGACGAAGATGGAAAGGATTTCAGTGGGCGTGTCCAGGGCCACCGTCCAATGCAGGCCGCGGTCGAGGCTGCGCAGGAGCCGGGTGCCCATGGCGAAGTAGAGCGCGCCCAGCTTGCCGGGAGCCACGGTCAAGAGGCAGCTCCGGGAGGTGACCCCGGTGCCGGCGTTGCCGAGGCCTTGCGGAGGCGTCTGCCGTGCCCAGCTCTCGCCGTCCGAGCTGCGAAAGACGTGGCCTGCGGAGTGTAGACAGAGGGCCGTGTAGACGACCCACGGATGCGAGGGATCGAGCGCCAGGGCTTGCGGATAGAAGGCTTCAGGGTAGACCGGCAGGCCCTTCCACATCCGGGTCCAGGAGATGGCGCCGTCCGTGCTCCTGAAGATGGCGTTGTCGGCGTAGAGGTCGAAGCGGGCGACGAGGGCGTAGAGCGTCTTCGGGGACGTGGGATCGACCGCCAGGCTCGCCACCTTGCCACCGCCGGGGCCGAACCCCTGCCAGCGCGGCGGGCTGGCCGCCGCAGGTTGAAGGGCGATCGAGCCCAGCAGGACGGCGATTCCGAGACAGGAGACGAGGAAGGGAGTCGAGCGTGGGGGTGTGCTCATGGTCAGATCCTCCTGACGCTTATACTAAAAACATCGACGCAATCTGGGCGCCGTACCGATGGAGAGTCAGGGGAGACGCGAGCGCACGGGCCGGCGGCTACCCGCAGGGGTAGCGCGCTTTTCCCTGGGATAGACATTGCCCCCGAACAGCAGGCCGTCTGCTATGGGCTTTCGTACAAATCGGGCCGGTTGGCCTTGATCCGGTGAACGACCTCGGACGCTTCCGGCGAGCCCTTGATGGCGAGGGCCCGGTCCAGCGACGTCTTTGCTTCTTCCCACCGCTCCAAGTCGCAGAGGGCGGCGGCCCGCGAAACCAGAAGCGGCGAATACTTCGGGGATCGGAGATGCTCGGTCTCTTGGACGGCCTTGTCGGACGCGCCAAGATGCCGGAGCACCGAGCACAGGACGGCGAACGCCGGCTCGCTGGCCGGCTGCAGAGCGATCGCCCGCCGTGCCGCCGCCTCGGCTCGCTTGTATTGAGAGGCGCCGCGGGAGATCTGGGCCATCTGCAGCAGCCCGTTGAAATCCGTGATCTTGGCATCCTCATTGGCGAGGAACGTTGCCAGGAGCGCGTTGAGCCGGCTGGCCAGGGCCGCGGGGGGAACCTGGAACGTCTTCGTCGCATGCCAGCGCCGGCCGTCCCAGACGTAGCGCTGTCCTTCCAATTCGATTTCGGTCTGGTCCACTGCGGTCTCTCCAGAGAGTTAGGGGAGGAAAGATACTGCGATCCGCGGGAGGAGCCAAGAGGCTGAGCCCCCAGCTCTGCGCTACAGTGAGATCCGTCGTGACCTTCAACGCCACCGCTCGGACCGGCTTGCCCGGAAGGTGGAAGAGTCTCAATGCTGAAAAGGGTTCAAGAGGTGGTCTGGAGACGGATACAATTCTCTAACGATACGAATATTCTGCGAGGATTTGAGGCGTTCGGATATTCTGAGGCGCTGATCGGGGTTTAGGCTATACAGATCCATGACCAGTCGCTCAATCTCAAGGTCCACGGCAAGAGCTTCGTTTGATGGACCATTGCGCTTTTCTTTCGCAGCAAGATCCAGTCGTTGTTTTACCAGGTTCACGATCTTGTCGTAGTGCTTTCGACTTCCCGGTTTTGTGAGATCAGGCTTCCATAGGGGCAGTTTTCTCAGCGTTTCATGCGTCAGTTTTGGAAAACTTTGCCATTCCACCTGGTTTGTCAAAATATAATAATAAAACAGCATGGCGCGACTGTTCAGCTGCGCCAGATAGAACTCCATAGCGACATCATCGTCTCTTCTGGTCTTGTAGATGTATACGGATTGCATGCAGCGCGAACTTGAGTCGTCGATAGCAGCATAAATCCCTACGCCAGTCTGCCTGATGAGGATTTTGGGGCCCTCGTAAAGCTCGGCATCCTTGTGCGTAATCCCTTGCACCCCTAGATCCAAGGCGAAGGGTGGGTCAGTCCAGTAGCGATTAACCTGTTCTCCCGCAAAGAGAGGGACTTGATTCGGGCTATCAGGATTATATGCGGGTAGTACGGGTTGTCTTATCGCTAAAGCTTGATCGACCGTAAAGACCAAGCCGCACACACGACATTCCTTGTTCTCATAGCCTCCTCCGCGTCGTTCCGCACGAGTTCTAGGGCCAATCGACCACGAAAAGCAGGACGGACATTGCACTACGATGCTATCTCGGCCGAGCTCCTCGCCTCTTCCATATAAGGAGAAGATGCCCCCTGGGCCTGTCCAGTCTGAGGTGCCAGAAGCCATGAGGTCGCTGATAGCCAGATCTATGTCGGGGAAGAGAGGAATGTCATAATTATGACTTTCCTTGACGCGAGAGGCAGCAATCAAACCCCCTCGTTGAGTTATGAGATTTGTGAGTTGCGCGGTTCCCGTCCTGTCCAGGGCCTCTCTGTCTTCCTTTACGATCACCAGGCCAGTGTAGCAGTCGTTTGGATTTGGGGTTGTCTTTTGTACAATCAAGATGACGCATGCTCTAAAGACTCCAGGAAATACCCCCTCACCCAGCTTCACAATGAGTAGCACCTTGTAGTTATCGAAGAGAAATCTGCGAGACCTTTCTCCCTCGGGTCGCAGTATTCGATCTGGAACGATGAATCCAAAAAGTCCATTCGCGGCCAAGAAGTTTTTTAGGCTCCGTTCAATAAAAAGTTCATAACTATCAAATTGTCCTTTTGCTAACCAAAATCCTTCATCTAGGTTGTAAGTTATCTTGGCGCCCCATGGTGGGTTCCCAACTACTACGTCGAAACCTTCGCCCAGGGCGTCCCCTATCCCTGTGTTTAGATAGCCCTTGGGGTCGTTCGCAGTCAGAAGTGTGTTCCCGGTAACGATATTGGTGATTTCGGTGAGAGGGGTATTTCGGGCAGTGGATTTCAACCAGAGCGAAAGTTTGGAGATCTCGACGGCTTCTGGCAAGAGGTCGATCCCGAAGAGCTGGTTCAGGTGGTCTGCAGGCCCAGCGCCGGCAACCTGCTCGAAAAGAATGGGTTTAGCTTCAGTAATTGCTTGGGCTGCCAGCATTCTGCTATAGTTTCCCAGGTAGCTTAGTGCTTCGCTTAGAAATGCGCCTGAGCCACACGATGGGTCAAATATTCTGATAGCGAGCCGGCTCTCGGGGCCCTTTCGCTGTATAAGGCTGCCGAGCGTATGGTCAATAATAAAGTGTGTCACCCAGTTTGGCGTGTAAAAGACGCCAAACTCTCTCCGCTGAGCGTCCGCTGCTGGGGCAAGCCGGTCCGCTTCGTGAGGATCGAGTGAAAATTCTCGCCGAAGAAGTTCGATGTCGGCGATAGAATTTTCGAAAACATGCCCGAGTATGTTGACGTCGATCTCGCTCTCGAAGTCGAACCTCTCGAATTGCCTTATGCGAACTAGAAGATCATCCGGTATTTTGAGCTCACCGTCGAGTACGGGATCTGAGGCAAAGAGACCTCCGTTGTAGCGATTTATGGATGGATCTAGGTCGGTTCTCCCCTTGTCGATATCTTCAAAGAGGAACAACAACTCATCCCAGATCTTATGCCGGGAACGAGAGCGACTCTTGGCGGCATGGTCAAGGGTTTTGCCTAGAATTCCATAGGGAAGAAATCCCCTTGCTTGAGCGTGGAGTATAAAGAGGATTCGATCCAAGAGCTTTTGGCCATAAGTGACGGCTTCTTGGCGAAGCCTGGGATAGTTTTCTGCAACATAATGGACTAAGCGGTCTCGATAGGCGGCGTAGATCTTGTAGAAAGCCTCAGTGATCTCTTCCTGAGGCTTGGGCAGGTCTCCTGAAAGCTGGCTGTCGAGGGGGGCTGGCTGAGTGGGATCATCTCCTACCAGAGCGCTGGGGCCGCAGAGTGCTAGCATCATGGAGAGTTCTTGGGGATCTCCAATTCGTGTGAGGTCGAACTCTCGGTACCGAGCCATGCCGAACCGGCGGGCATAGAGGCGTAATGAGCGAAAGTTCGATACGATTGCATAAGCAGCCTCTTCGTAGCGAACGAGGTATAGGAACGACTGTTCGACTGGGGAGAGTCGATCTCTGCGGTCCATTTGCTTCGCGTCGAGGTCGGTTAAGGCATCCTTCAATTCGATTACAGCCCGGGTAACAGGAGGGCTATATGGGGTAAAGAAGCCGATTCGACCATCAGGGAACCGGGCATCGACATCAGTTGAAGGCTCAGCCTCCAATGTCCAATAACCGGGACCATGCCCCTGGTCCAAATATCCTAAGATATCGACAAATACGCGTTGCAGGAATGTTGACTGCAAAGATTTTTCTTTGGTAGTTTCAAGTCTGTTCCTGGAGTAGGCAGCCGCCCAGTTCTTAGCTGCGATAAGGTGGGTTTCCCAATCGGGGCGGGTGCGCACTTTTGCAGCGATCGCGTCGAGGTCTTCGGGGCGAACCAGATCCTTCTGAGAGGGAAGCTTTATCTGGGACATAGTGTTATGAAGTTGGTAGAGGTTTCGGGCCCGATCTCCTGGCTCAAGTGTCGGAGAGCTGCCAGACTGCCAGGCCGCTCTCTTCTGGGAGGGGAAACGATACCACGGCCACCCTGCGAGACGCTCACTTCACCGCGAACCGCATCCACTCCCCGGGCAACGGCATGGTCCAGCGCGGACCGGAGGGCCCGCAGACCGGATTGATGGGGCCGCTGCCGGACGGTGCCTTACAGTCGAGCCGGTTGCAGACGGTGCTCAAATAAAAGTCGACGTCGTCGTCCGCGAGGAGGGACACGAAGCGCACCGTGCGGTCCTGTTGGCGCATGAAGTCTTCGTAATGCGTCGCGAGCACGTGGCGCGGTTTCAGGGCGTCCAGGATCGCCGCCGGCTGGTCCGGTTTGACCCGGGTGTGCGTCTCCTTGTCCCAATGGGGCGATGTCTTGTCGTAGGAAGCCATGCACAGGACGGCGAGATCGTAAGGGTGGTCATCGAGCGCGGGGGGCACGCCGATTCCCTTCGGGCTTGCGGCGTCCTGGTAGTAGAAGCGGTACCGTACGGTCTGGTTGTCGGTCGCCAGGAGATCGATCACCAGAGCGAAGGTCTGGCCGGATTTCAGGTGGCTGAAGCGGTGAGAGGTCCAGGGCTGGTCAAAATCTTTCTTGACCTCCCCCTTGGCCCAGAGATAGTGACGGATCTGCGGCGCGTGCACGGAGGGGACGGCATAGAAGCGGATGGGCCGCTTCTCGCCGCCGGGTCCGGTGAGCCAGACCCATTCGTTGGGATGATCCTCGAAGGCCGTCGTCCGTGCGGCGGCGTAGGGGGCGAGGGCTTTGGCTCCCGCACGGTTGACGTAGACGTGGGCGCGGGGCGCGCGGGCGAGGACGGCGGGGAGATCTCCGATGTGATCGTAGTGGGAGTGGCCGGCGAAGATCGCCTCGACCTTGGAGACGGGCAGGCCGTCGAGCCCGCGCTCGATGGCCGCGTCATTCATTTTCCAGGGGCCGAGCAGGAGGCGGAGCAGGCCCGGGTTGGAAAAATACGGCCCGAGCAGGATGGAGTCGTCGCCCCAGCCCACGTAGAGGCCGCTGGACCCCAGGTATCGAATGTCCACCGAGCGGTTTCCAGGCGGCGGCTCAGCAGGCCGGGAAGCGGGAGAGCAGCCGGGGACCTCGAAGTCGAAAACCGCGTTCTGGTGGTTGGGAGCGTGTTGCACCATGTGGCCGTTACATCCCAGGCCCAGGGCGAGCCCCGCCAGGAGCGTGGACTGGAGCCAGAGTCGCGTGTGACGACGAGCGTGCTTTGCCATGTGCCTCTCCTTGGAGTGTCTCAGTGAAGGTTGACGCACTTCGGACGATCCAGCCATGTCCTTATGGCCAACTTCTACGGAGCCTTCGGTCCGATGTTTCAGAACGCTCGCGAGGAATGTGAGAGCGGAGTCAACATCGGGAGAGCAGGCGAAGTCTCAGAGCTTTTCGAGCCCCGGCGTTTCCAGGCTGACCGGTCCCTGTTCGATGACCTGGGTGGTGACGGGATGGCTCTGGCTGCGTCCCGGGACCTCCAGGGTCTTCGGCACGAGGTCGGCGGCGGCGAGCTGTTCCGGCGGCACCTTCTTGGCGACGTAGACCGCGAGGTCCCAATCTCCGGATTTCTCGTCCGACGGCACCCGGCCCAGCCCGACGACGTTCTTCCGGCGCGACAGCTCGCCGCCGAAGAGATCGAGGGCCTTGCGGACGTGCTCACTCTTCGCCATTCGATCCGGCCCTCAGATCGCCTGCGTCACGAGCTCGAGGCCGAGCGCGTCGAGGACGTTGGTGATGCGGTTGAAGATGCTGGTCGAGGGAGTGCCGGCGAAGTGCAGCCCCACGATCTCGTTGTTGTTGTTGAAGACGGCCGAGCCGCTGTCGCCTGGCGCGGTGTACCGGGTGCACAACACCTGGTCGCGCATGCCTACGTTGCCGTCACCGCTGCCGTCCGGCAACGGGTAGGAGAGCGAGGTCCGGAAGTCGACGTCGGTGATCTCGCCCGAGGTCAGGTCCGTCGTGCGGCCGACCTTCTTCACCTTCATGCCGCGCCGCAGGACGCTGCCGACTCCTTTCGGCACGCCGAGCAGGTTGACCGCCGAGGTGACGTCCGCGGGCTTGACCATGGCGATGGCCGCGTCGACCAGGTTGTCGTAGGTGTTGCCGTCGCCGAACTTGAACGGCACCCATTCCGTCAATTCACATAGGACGTCGGCCGGCTGCAGGCCGCCGTCGAAGATGGCGGCCTGGAGGATGGCGTCGCCCGCTTTGCCGGTTCCCGAGTTGGCGAGCACGTGGGAGTTGCTGAGGATGTAGAGATCGGGCTTGCCCTTCTTGCGCACCAGGCAGCCGAAGGTGCCAGCCTCGACCTGGAAGTGACCGACGCTGCAGCCCGGCATCGCCGGCCGGTGCCGCGAGGTGTTGGCCTCGAGCGCCACCTTGCCGATCTCCTGGACGTCCGTATCGACGGGCTCTTTCATGCCCGGCAACATCACCTGCTTGGGCACCGGGGCGTCCAGCTTGTTGAGCGGCAGCTTGCGTTCGACGTAGACCTTGAGCGCCACGTCCTTCAGCTTCTTCCCGTCGGTGATGCGCTCGGCGATGCCGAAACCCTGGATGTTCGGATGGCTCGCCCAATTCTGCTGGGGCGGCGGCGGAGCCGCTTCCGCCGCCGGAGCCGCAGCCATGCCAAGACCGCGGGGAGCGGCTTTCTTCGCCGCCGGCGGCGGCGGGGCAGATGCCGGCGCAGTGGAGACGAGGTCGAGAGCGCGACGGAGGTTCTGGAGAGAGCTCGTGGCCATGGGCACCGCCTTTGGGTTCCTTCAATTATAACGGCAAGACCGGCATGGCGCCTCAACCCGGCGCTTTTTCCTCCCAGATGCGGCTGAGATGGACGATCACCTCGACGGCCTTGTCCATGTCCTGGGCCGAGACCCACTCGTGGCGGGAGTGGAAGTTCTGCTCGCCGGCGAAAAGGTTGGGGGTGGGCAGGCCCATGAAGCTGAGCCGCGAGCCGTCGGTGCCGCCGCGGATGGCTTTCTCGAGCGGCTGGAGACCGGCGCGGCGCACGGCTTCGCGGGCGTTTTCCACGACGTCCGGATGGTGGTCCAGCACCTCGCGCATGTTGCGGTAGCTCTCTTCGACCTTGGATTCGAACGAGGCGCCCGGCCAGTCCGCCACGGTGTGCCGGGCGAGCTCCGCCAGGAACGCCTCCTTCTCCGCAAGGCCCGGCGTCCGGAAGTCGCGGATCAGGAGCTTGACGGACGTCTTCTCGACGCCGGCGTTGACGACGTAGGGGTGGACGTAGCCCTCGTAGCCCTCGGTGGTCTCGGGGGAGAGGCTTTCTTTCGGCAGGCGGGAGATGAAGTCGGCCGCCACCTTGATGGAATTGATCATCGTTCCCTTGGCATAGCCCGGGTGGGTGTTGCGGCCCTGAAAAGTGATCGTCATGGCGTCGGCGGAGAAGCTCTCGTACTCCAGCTCGCCGCGGGCGCCGCCGTCCATGGTGTAGGCGCAGTGGGCGCCGAACTTCGCCACGTCGAAATACTTGGTGCCGGTGCCGACCTCCTCGTCGGGGGTGAAGCCGAGGCGGAGGGTGCCGTGGGGGATCTCCGGATGGGCCAGCAGGTACTCGGCGGCGGCCACGATCTCCGCCACGCCCGCCTTGTTGTCGGCGCCCAGCAGCGTGGTGCCCGACGCGGTGACGACGTCGTCGCCGATGCGCTCCCGCAGGTAGGGGATGTCGGCGGCGCGCAGCACGGCGGTGGGATCGTCCGGCAGCACCAGGTCCTGCCCCTGGTAGTTGCGGTGGACGATGGGCTTGACGCCCTCGCCGCTGATCTCGGGCGAGGTGTCGACGTGGGCGATGAAGCCGATGACGGGCACGCCGGTCTTCCGCGTGGTGGCCGGCAGGGTGGCTATGACGTAGCCGTGCTCGTCCATGGCCGCGTCCTGTAAGCCCAGGGCCTCGAGCTCTCCCACCAGGTGGCGCAGGAGGTCGAGCTGCTTGGCCGTGCTGGGGTAGGTCTCGGAGGTTTCGGTCGACTGCGTGTCGAAGGTCACGTAGCGCAGGAAGCGTTCGAGGCACGAGGTGCGCAGCGGTGTGTCGGACGTGTCGGGCATGGAGCGAAGCGTATCAGGGCCGCCGGGCCGCGGCCACCCTGCCGGCGGCCTCTAGTCCAGCCGGGTGGCGTAGCTCGCGTCGGGATTGTTCTCGCTCTCGCGCAGGAAGACGACGGTCCGCTCGACGAGCAGAGTGGTGGCGGTCTGCCTCTCGAAGGCTTCCTTGAGGAGCCTGACGGCGCTCAGGGCCTCGCGGTGGATGCCCAGGGCTGCGAAGAGGGCGGCGGCGGCGGTGACCAGGCCTTCCGCTTCGGCGGGCCGGTCCAGGCGCATCTGCACCAGGGCGGCGTCGAGCGAAGCGAGGGCCGCCGCGAACCCGAGGCCCGTCTCCTCGAAGCCTTGTTTCACCTCCAGGAAGGCGGACTCGGCGCTCGCCAGCTCTTCCAGGCCATAGCGGATGCGCCCTTCGAGCCAGAGCAGCTTCAGGGTCTGCACCCGCCCCGCGGACTGGCAGCGCCGGCGGTTGCGGAACAGCAGGCGCTTGGCCTCGCGGAAGCGGCCGCAGGCCACCAGGAACCAGAGCTGGTTGGTGAGCGCCATGACGGCGACCGCGGGGTCCCGCGTCTCGTCGATCGCGGCGAGCCCCTGCGCGTTGACCGCCAGGGCCTCTTCCGACTGGCCGTCGTAGTGGAGATAGAGGGCCTTCTTGATCAGCACGCGGCCCATGGCGTGGGAGTCGCCGACCTTCTGGTAGAGGTCGCGGACGATGTCGAGGGTGAAGAAGGCGAGCTGGAAGTGTCGCCGCGTGCCCAGCAGCGAGGCGTGGAGGTCGTGAAGCCGCGCGGCCAGGGCCGTGGCGCCCGTCCCCCGCTCCAGCACGTCGAAGGCCTGCTCGAAAGCGCTCTGCGCTTCCCAGAGGTCGTCGGCCGCACGCAGGGCATTGCCGAGCTCGCCCCAGGCCCGGGCCTGGAAGTCGGCCACCTGGCGGTCGCCGTAGGTGGCCGGGTCGAGGCGTTCTGCGATCGCCACCGCCTTGCGCGCCAGGCCCACCGCTTCCCGCGGATCGTCATGGCGCAGGGTCGAGATGCGTTGCAGGAGGACCTCATAGACGCCGAGCCCGGCAGTGTCCGGAATCGACTCCAGCCCCTCGCCGCCGGCGAGCAGGAGCGACGCCGCATGCGCCGCCTGTCGCTGCTCTTCCAGGACGCGCTTGAGCCGGATCGCCTGCTCGAAGGAGGTTGCTACGGGCTGGTCATAGGATGCCACGCGCCAGGCCAGGGGTTGTTCCGGCACCTGCAGGCTCTTGCGCACCCGCCGGTTCCAGCCGATCGCCGCCCGGCAGGCCGTACACCCGGCGAGCAGGTGAGAGAGGATCTCCCGCCGCCGTTCCGGGGAGAGGGTGCTGCGCGAGCTCGCTGACAGCTCCGCTGGATTGAGGTGGGCGCTCAAAGCAGGCGTCCTTTCTTCGATATAAAGCGTGCTGAGTCTGCCACCAAACCGACAATTGCGCAAACTCGTCGGGCTATCGGGGCTATCGGGAAAGGGCGCAGCGAGCTGCGCCCCACGAGTGGGAGGTCCGTGCTACTTGCCGTCGGGGTCGAGGCCGCCGCCCTGGTTCGGTGCCGGCGGGGGCGGAGGCGGAGGCGGAGGCGGGCAGGCCGGCGGACAGACGGCGTCCTTGGCCTGGACGGCCGGAGACGGAGAAGCTGCCGCTGGCGTCCCCCAGCGGATCACCTCTCCGATCCGGTCCGCCAACAGTCCCTCGATCCACCGCCAGATGCCGCTTGGGGCGCCGGCGGCATGGGCTCCGGCGGGAAACGCCATGGACAATGCGACGATGAGAGCCGCCCCGCCAAGGATACGGCCCAGCTTTCTGTGAAGAAGATGATGATGATGAGACATTTCGTTCTCCCTTCTCCGCGGAATCTGCCCCAAGGTCTCCATGGCCCCGGAGGCCCGCGGCTACAGCCCTGCCGATCGGTCGAGATCCAACGATCGCCGCTCCGATCCAGCCGCGAAGCGGCTTCTCGGCAGTCTAGGCAGCGCCGGGCGGGCGCGCTGTGCAATAGTTCTCTTTGAATTTCATGAAAAGCATTGCTGCTCTGGCGGCGGCGGATTGCAGGCTGTAAGCTGCTAGAGTTCACCCCGTCGTTGCGAAGAGATCGATATGAAGACCCCCCTTCTCGAGGATCCACGCCTCGTCCGGCTGACGGAGATCTGCCTGGGGCTGCCGGAGGCTACGCGGCAGGACCAAGGGCAGCACGCGAGCTTCCTGGTGCGCAAGAAGACGTTCGCCTACTTCCTCGACAACCACCATGGCGACGGCATCGTGGCGGTGTGCTGCAAGGTGGCGCTCGGAGAGAACGCCGATCTCGCCGCCTCCGACCCCGCGAGGTTCTACCTGCCCGCGTACATCGGCCCCAGGGGCTGGGTCGGGCTACGCCTGGACGTGGGCAAAATCGATTGGAGCGAAGTGGCGGAGCTCGTCACCGGCAGCTACCGGCTCGCCGCTCCCAAGCGGCTGGCCGCGCTCGTCCGGTGACATCCCTTCCGTAGAGAGGAGTCAGGCAACCAGGTGGTTGACAATCGTTTCCCAGAGGGTGGGGAAACGCGTTCGCAACTGACCAAAGGGTTCGTCGTTGCAACCGTCTCGCAGGAAGAACCAGAGGGCGATCCCATAGTCCATTGCGTCGTCGACTTCGTCCAGAAGATCCTCGATCGATGCGGCGGTGAGTTTTTCGGCTGCGTCCGTATGATGGGCAAGAAAGGATCGCACGACCCTCCGGAGGCGCATGGAGGTCCGCCTGCGGCCCTCCGTGACCGCCTGATGGCGCAGGGGAGCGAGAATCTCCAGGAGAGCCTGGCCTCGGGGGTTCTCTGCGCCGGTTCCAGCCTCCCATCGGGCCGTGATCTCGCCGGTATCCCGATCGAAGTAGAGGAAGTCCCAGGGCTCGTCAAGGGTGGGGTCGAGCAGCAGCGGGCTGCCGGACTCGTCGCAAGGAAACCGATTTCCTTTGGCGCGGTTGCAGCCGGTGCAGATCCAAAGAAGGTTTAGCCAACGAAACACGTGATCGCGAAAGGGTACTTTGGGCTTGAAATGTTCGACATCCGTACCGCGGGAGTCCTCGCAATACATGCATCGTTGCCGTGGGCCGGTCATTTTGGCCAGCACCTGGACGATTTGCAGCATTAGAACGCTCTGCCTTTGCGACTTCCAGGTGGTGGCGGTGTCGGCCCCGGAGTCTACGAGAGCCTGCATACGGTCGAGGTAATCCTCGAGAAAGGGGGCAAGCGCAGGCCTGAGGAAACGTCGCATGCAGGGCAGAGATCGATCAGGCTGCTTCCTCTGGATCGACGTAGCGTCCAAAGAGTTTCATCTGACGATTTTCCTCGGGCGTGAGGCTGAGGGCCTTCTTCTTGGCTTTCAGGCGAGCATAGCCTTGCCGCGCCTTGACGGCTTCGGGGGAACGAGTCTGCGTGAGGCCAAAGGCGGGGCTCAGGTAGATCTCGTCAGCTTTTGAACGGATGATCTTCCAATAGTCCTCCAGGCTCACCTGAAACGGGCTTTCGCCGCTGCCAGGAGGTGGAAGGTGGAAGATTCCGTTTTCATCAGCGGCTTGGCAGACCAGGGCACTGTGGGTCGAAACGATGAACTGGATCGCAGGGAATCGCCGTTTCAGCCAGAAACCAATTTCCCGTTGCCAGGCAGGATGAAGGTGGGCATCGATCTCATCGATGAGCACGACGCCGGGAAAGGGTACGATGAGGTCTGCTCCCTGCCTTTCAACAAGGTCTTCGTCGCCGTGGATCTGATCCATATGGCGAAGGATGTCGATCATCAGGGCGAGAGCTGCGCGATAGCCCTCGCTCATATCGGCAAGGGAGACGATCGTCCCTGCCGCATCGCGAAGCCAGAGCCCGTCCGAGTCCACCCGCTCCACCCGCAACCCGTTGCGGAGAAAGTCGTCGTTCAGCAGGGCGAAGACTTGTTCGAGGACGCGCTTTTCTCGGGGCCGCAGCTCGAGGCTTTTGTGACTCAAGTCCCGGAGCCAGATTTCGCACTCGAGGAGAGTCGCGTCTTCTTTGAACATGGTGGCGAACCGGGCTACACGGCTGGGACCGGACATCAGGCGCTGGGCCTCCGGTGAGGCTCCGTAGAGCCGGCGAAAAGGTCCGTAGCCCGCGGCGAACCAGCCTCCGGTGTTGTCTGCCCAAGGACCGTTCAGCGGGCCTCTCTTGTTGCCTCGCCGCTTGCTGCCAGGCTTGATCGAAACTTCAGGTCCTCCGTTCTTTTGGAGCTCGAGCTCGGACCAGAAGGAGTCGGAGTAGCGTCGGCTGGTCGTGAACTTGTCCTGATCCTGCACCTGAATCTGGACCGCGATTTCTGCCGCCTCGCACCCTTCACGGATCCATCCTCTGAAGGACGGCTGCAGCGCACGGCCGACGTCGGGGCCGACGAGAGCCAAGGCGATCGCCTTGAGGAGGGCGGTCTTGCCCGAGCCGTTTTCTCCGGTGAGGACAGTCCAACCGGCAAGCCTTCCATCCGGACGCTGAAAGGAGAAGTCCAGGGACCGAAAGCCCTTCAGGTTCTCGAGGACCACGCGTTGGATGTACATCGGCCGGTTTCTCCCGCCCCTTTTATACCACCAGACGACCAAGGCCGCATTCCGGCAACTCTGACGCTTATGGAGACTTTCCGGCAGAAAGTCCTTGTCCTCCCGTATAGGGGCAGAGGGCGGGGAGCCGGGAGCCTCGGATCCCTCCAGGTTCTGCCTACCCGCGTGCATCGGGCCGCCCAGGGTTGGCGAGGTTGGCCGTCCTGAAGAGCCGTAATTTAGGCCGTAATGATCCACACCTAACCTATCCCCCGCACGCGACGCGCAAGATTGCCGCGCGTTAACCGTCGCGGCGAACCGGGAGAGCCGGCCCTTCGGGGTCGTGGATCTCTGTCGCTTTGCTTGGTCGCTCTTCAGCCTGGAAGGGAGTGGTATGTCTCGGATCGGGTACGCTCTGCGGGTCCTTCTGGTGATCTCGTTCGCCGCCGTGCCGGCGAGCTCTCAACCCCTGGTGAAGTCCGCGGTGCAGGTCGACGCCGGCAATACCAAGCAGACGGGCCAGACCTTCGGCTACCGCCTGACCTACAACTGCAGCAACACCTCGGGCCCCTGCCTCAACGCCGAGGTCGACGACCTGCTGCCGATCGAGGTCCAGGAGATCTCCACCGTTCCCGCGAGCCCCACGGGCGACGTGGCGGCGATCAACGTGACCAACAACTTCATGGGATCCGGCCGCACCCGGGTGCAGTTCGTGATGATCGACCCGCTGCCGGCGGGCAACAGCGGCGACCTGCTGATCGACGTCCGCTTCCCCAACGGCTCGACGCCCAACGGCACCGTGGCCACCAACACGGCGGACGGCGTCAACCTCGGGGCCTCGCCGGGCACCACGACCACGCCGCCGGTGAGCGTCACGGCGGTGGCGTCCGTCCAGGTCAATCTCCAGAAGACTCTGCTCACCTCGCCGGCCAATCTCGACATGCCCGAGACCTACCGGCTGCGGATCTCGGTGCCGAGTAACAGCACGGGCGCCTTGAACCTGACGGCGGTGGGTCCGGTGGTCGACACGCTGCCGCCCGGCACCGTCTTCAACGGTTCCACCCCGGCGGCCGACTGCCAGCCCGGCTGCGTGGGCACGACACCCGCGACCGTCACCTGGACGAGCCCCTGCTCGGTGCCCATCACCCCGGGCGGCAACTGCGACGTCCTGGTCAACGTCACCTTCCCCAGCGCCACGTTCCCCAGCGGCACCATGATCACCAACAGCTTTACGGTCACGGCCACGCCGCTGGGCCAGCCGTCGCAGAGCTTCGGTCCCGGCACGTCGACCGACACGGTCACCACCTTCGTGCCCAATGCGAGCGCCGGTCTCTCGAAGAACATCGCCTTCGGCAACCCCAATCCGCCGACTCTGAATCAGACCTTCAGCTACTCGGTCTCGCCGTCCAACAACGGCAACGTGCCGCTGGATACCATGGTGGTCATCGACACGCTGCCCGTCCAGCTCCAGCTCGCGAGCGTGACGACCGGCGCCTACAACGGGCTGGCGGACTTCGCGGCCGGCGTGGGCGTGCGGGTGAGCTATGAAAAGAACACGGCGCCGGGCGTCTTCACCCTTTGGGGGAGCTCGCCCAACGCCACGACCGATACGACGCTGACCACGCCGCCGCCGGGCCTCGGGGCCGGCGAATACGTGACAAAAGTGAAGTGGGAGTACGGCCAGGCGCAGCCCGGAATGGACCAGATTCCAGGGTCGAGCCCGCGGATCACCGGCAAGATCGTCAATCCCGACAACGCCGGCGGCCCGGTCGCCTTCGGCGACACCATCCAGAACTGCGCTGATGTCACGGCCGTGTTCACGACGGGGCCCACTCCGGTCTCCCGAAACGTCTGCGACACCTTCACCCTGAGCGGGCCCTTCGTGCAGCTCGATCCGTCGAAAGTGGGTCTCACGGGAGGATCTCTCAACCCGGGGCAGACGTTCGCCTGGCGATTGAGAGTTAGGAGCGCACCGCAGTCGAGCGACTCGGTGCCGCTCGAGGACCTCGTGGCCACTGACCTGCTGCCCGTCGACCTCATATTTGCGAGCTGGACCTTCGACGACCAGGGGACCGGCTTGCCGGCACCGCAGAATTTCCAGCAGATCCCCAATTTCGCGGGCACCGGCCGCACCCTGCTGCGCTGGAGCTGGAACGCCGGCAGCGGCAGTCTTGGAGTCGGCCAGCAGGTGTGGATCCTCCCAAGCACCACGATTCGCAACGGCGCCGCCTTCGGTCCGCTGTCCAACACGTTCACCCTGGGGCATGACGCGCCCGGCCTCAGCCAGCGCTGCTCCGCCGGCTCGCAGGTCGATTCGCTGGACCTCGACGGCGACGGCAACACCGCCGAGACGCTTTGCGCGGACACAGGGACCGTCACCGTGGCCCCCATCGCGCAGCTCGTCTCCAGCAAACAGGTGAAGGGCAACTGTGACGGCGCCTTCACCTCGAGCTCCTCGGGCACGCTCATCGGCGGCAACATCGACTACCAGTTGCGGGTGCAGAACGTCGGCACCGTGCCGATGCAGAATTTCGTGCTCGTCGACATCCTCCCCTTCGTGGGCGACACGGGTGTGCGCGACACCAATCCGCGCGGCTCGCAGTGGATGCCGCTGCTGGCGGCGCCCATCCTGCCGCCCGCCGGCACCACCCTCTACTACTCGACGTCGGGCAATCCCTGCCGGCCCGAGGTGGGCGTCTCGGTGCCCGGCTGCGACCCGCCGAGCTGGACGACGGTGCCGCCGAGCCCCATCACCTCGGTGCGCTCGTTCAAGGTCGAGTTCGGCAGCCGGGTGGTGGGTCCGTTCGACTTCGTGTCCTTCAACTTCCATCTCACGGCGCCGGGCAACGTCCCGGCCGGAGCCATGGCCTTCAACTCCTTCGCCTACCAGGCGGACCGCGCCGACGGCCTCGGCTCGCTGGCGGCCGAGCCGCAGAAGGTGGGCATCGCCCCCGGCACCTGCGACGCCGCGAGCCTCGGCGACTTCGTGTGGGTGGACGCCAACCGGAACGGCGTGCAGGACGACGGCCCCACCGGCCTCAACGACGTCTACGTGCGCCTCTTCTCGCCCGGCCCGGACGGCGTACCTGGCACGCCGGACGACGTGCCGCTGGCCTCGGCGGTCACCGGGCAGAGCCCCACCAACGCGCCGGGCTGGTATCGCTTCCCCGGCCTCGCACCCGGCAGCTACTTCGTCTGCGTCACCCCGCCGCCGACCTTCGTCTTCACCACGGCGGACCAGGGGGCGGACAACCTCGACTCCGACGCCAACCCGGCGACCGGCTGCTCGCCGGTGGTGACGCTCGTGGCCAACCAGGACGATCCGGACGTGGACTTCGGGCTCGTCGCCACCCAGCTCGCGGTCCTCGGCGACTACGTCTGGATCGACCGCAACAACGACGGCCTGCAGAACGAATCGACGTGGGACGGCGTCAACGGCGTCACCGTCAAGCTGTTCGCCGACAACGGCAACGGCGTCGCCGACCCCGCGACCGACGCCCTGATCGCCACCACGGTCACCGCGGACGACGTCTACGGCCGGCCCGGCTACTACCGCTTCGACGGCCTGATTCCGGGTCTCCAGTACTTCGTGCAGTTCATGAAACCGTCGGTGGCGACCGGCTTCACCACGCCGGACGCCGGCGACGATACCCAGGACTCGGACGCCAATGCCACGACCGGCGTGACGCAGCTCGTCACCCTGGCGCCGGGCGAGTACAACCCCACGATCGACGCCGGCCTCGTCGTTCCGTCCGGCAACCTCGCCCTGGGCAACCAGGTATGGCTCGACGCCAACAACAACGGCATCTTCGAGCCGCAGAACGGCGAGGTGGGGATCGACAACGTGCGGCTCGACCTCTACCTCGACGCCAACAACGACGGCCGGCCGACCCTCGACGAGCACGTGGGCACCACCTTCACGGCCACTCAAGGAGGCTTCGCCGGCCGCTACCTCTTCCCCAACCTCGCGCCGGGCAACTACGTCGTCGTCGTCGATCCGTCGAGCTTCAACGGCGGCGGCGCGCTGGCCGGCCTCGCCACGGCGACCGGCAACGATCCGGCGCCCGACCCGGACGACGACGTCGACGGCGACGACAACGGCACGGCGGTGGGCGCGCTGACCGCCAGCCTGCCCGTCACCCTCTCCGTGGGCGGCGAGCCCACGAGCGAGGACGGCAACGCCAACACCAATCTCACCGTCGACTTCGGCTTCATCGCCGCGGCCGCGGCACCGCAGCCCCACTACGACTACGGCGATGCGCCGGACGTGACGGTCAACACCTCCACGGGCGACTACAACACGACGGTGCTCGACAACGGCGCCCAGCACCTCCTGGGGGTGCCCAATGCCCCCTGGCTCGGCGCCTGCGTCGACGCCGACAGCGGCTTCAACCAGAATGCCCAGGCCACGGGCGACGACCTCACCACCTCGGCGGTCACCTTCGGCACCTGCGCGAATGTCGGCGGCATTGGCGACGACGAGGACGGCGTCACCTTCACCAGTCCGTTCGTGCAGGGCTCTCCGGCGGCGTTCACCGTCACCGCCGGCGGTCCCACCTCCTGCGTCCTCAACGCCTGGGTGGACTGGAACCGCGACGGCATCTTCGGCAACTCGGCAGGAGAGCAGATCGCGGCGGACGTGACCGTTCCGACCGGCCCGCCCACCGTGCTGTCCCCGGTGGTGCCGGCGGGCGCCGTGCCGGGCCTCACCTACGCTCGCTTCCGCTGCTCTTCGGCGACCGGCCTCGGCCCCACGGGCCCGGCGCCGGACGGCGAGGTCGAGGACTATCTCGTGAGCGTCGTCGGCTTCGACTACGGCGACGCGCCGGCCACCTACGGCACCCAGGGGGCGGGCGCGGCGCGCCACCAGGTCGATTTCTCCAATCCCTTCATGCTCGGCCGCTGCGTCGACACCGAGGCCGACGGCCAGCCGAACGCCACGGCCTCCGGCGACGACGGCGCGGCCAGCACGAGCCGCATCGGCAACTGCTTCAACGACGAGGACGGCGTCACCTTCACGACGCCGGTCACCGCCTGCACCACGGCCCAGGTGAGCGTCTTCGTCACCAGCGGTATTGCGGCGGGGGGCGGCAAGCTCGACGCCTGGATCGATTTCGACCGCAACGGCACTTTCGACGCGGCCGACCAGATCTTCACCAGCCAGACCCTCGTGGCCGGCAACAACAACCTGAGCTTCCCCGTGCCGTGCACCTCCGGAGCCGGCGTCTCCTACGCCCGCTTCCGCCTCTCCTCGGCCGGCGGGCTCGGACCCACCGGCAGCGCGCCGGACGGCGAGGTCGAGGACTACGCCCTCGTCCTTGGCACCGTCGACTTCGGCGATGCGCCGGACACCTACGGCACGACGCTGGCCGCCAACGGTCCCTTCCACCGGGTGACCGCCGGCTTCTCCCTGGGACCCACGGAGGACAGCGAGGTCGACGGCCAGCCCTCGGTGGGAGCCACGGGTGACGGCGCGGACGAGGACGGCGTCCTCCTCCCCGCCGGCGGTTTCGTGGCCTGCGGCACGGCCAATATCACCGTCAACCTCACCAACACCGCCGGCATTGCCACGCCGAAGCTCGACGCCTGGATCGACTTCGACGGCGACGGTGTCTTCAACGATCCGCGCGATCGCATCGCCTCGGGGCTGGCCCTGGTCTCCGGCGCCAACACGGTGACCGTCAGCGTGCCGTGCGATGCCAAGTCCGTCCAGTCCTACGCCCGCTTCCGTCTCTCCTCGACCGGCGTCTCCGGTCCCGGCGGCGCGGCGGCGGACGGCGAGGTCGAGGACTATGCGGCGACGGTGATGGGCCTCGATTTCGGCGACGCCCCCGATCCGACCTATCCCACTCTCCTGGCCTCCAACGGCGCCCGCCACGCCGTGCTGCCGGTGGGCAATCCGACCCTGGGCTCCTTCGTGGACACCGAGGCGGACGGCCAGCCGAGCCCGGGCCTCGACGGCGACGACACCCACGGCGTTCCGGACGACGAGGACGGCGTCGTCTTCCCGGCCACCCTCATTCCGGGCGCGCCGGGCTCCATCCAACTCCGCACCGGCGCCACGGGCGGCCTCGTGAGCTGCTGGATCGACTTCAACCACAACGGCAGTTGGGCCGACGCCGGCGACCAGGTGGTCACCGACCTCATGATCCCGGCCGGCACGACCATCACCCATACCTTCCCGGTGCCGGTGGGCTCGCCGCAGGGCACCACGGCGTCGCGCTGCCGCATCAGCACGCAGGCGTCCTTAAGCGTCACGGGCCTTGCGCCGGACGGCGAAGTGGAGGACCACCCCGCCCCCATCGGCGTCGAGCAGCCGAAGATCGCCGTCGCCAAGCGCCTGGTTTCCGTCGACCGCGACCCGGCCGACGCCCTGGCGTTCACCGTCGTCTTCGCGATGAAGGTCGAGAACCTCGGCAACGTGCCGCTCTCCAACGTGCAGGCCACCGAGAACCTCGCCGCCACCTTCCCCTCGCCCATGACCTTCAGCATCACCTCGGTCCAGAGTCCGGACTTCACGGTGAACCCCGGCTTCAATGGCAACGGCAACAACGGCCTCCTGGCCGCCGGCAACACCTTGGATATCGGTGGCTCCGGCACCATCACCCTGACCCTGGTGGTCCACGACCCGAACGCCAACCCCGGGCCCTTCACCAACCAGGTGACGGCGACCGCCACCAGCCCGGCCGGCGCGCCGGTCAGCGACCTCTCGCAGGACGGCTCGGACCCGGATCCCAACGGCGACGGCAGCGGCACCGACAACGACGTGCCGACCGTCTTCCAACTGCCGGTCGCCATCGCCCTGATCCCGACCCTCGACACCTGGGGCCTGCTGGCGCTGGCGGCGCTGCTCGGCCTCTTCGCGGTATTGCGGATGAGGCGGATGCGGAGGACGGCGAGGGCTTGAAGGCTGCCGCAGGTTACACTCTGATTTCATGAGACTCGAAACCGAGCGGCTCGTCCTCCGTCCCTGGCGGGAGGGAGACGAGCCGTCCCTCGTCCGCCACGCCAACAATCGCAAGGTGTCGATCAACCTGCGGGATCATTTTCCCTACCCCTACACGCTGGACGACGCGCGGGCCTGGATCACGCGTTGCAAGTCCGCCGCCCAGCCGCACCAGAACTTCGCCATCGAGCACGGCGGCGAAGCGATCGGAGGCATCGGTCTCCTGCCGATGTCGGACGTCTCCCGGTACACCGCCGAGGTCGGCTACTGGCTGGGGGAAGAATATTGGGGCCAGGGCTTCGCCACCGAGGCCCTGCGCCGCCTCACTGCCTATGCGTTTGAAAAGCTCTCGTACGAACGTCTCGAAGCCTGGGTCTTCGCCACCAACCCCGTTTCCTGCAAGGTGCTGGAAAAAGCTGGCTACGAGCACGAAGCCACTTGCCGGCACGCCGCCTTCAAGGAGGGGAGATTTCTGGACTGCCACCTTTACGTGCGGCTGCGGGCGTGGTGAGCGCCGGCATGGTGACCGCTGCCTTGATCCATCCCGTTGGCCGAAGGCGGTAGAGACGGCCCACGTCCTGAACGAGAACCTTCCGGAGTCCCCGGGGACCGCGGGCCGTCTCCGAAGGCCACCTCGGCTGCTCGCAGAGATCCGTGACGGCAGGCCGCCGGGGTTGATGGGTGTGCCCCCGCGAAGGCATTGCCGGTTCGAGGCGGCCTTGCCCCTTCGGAGACGACCCGCGGTCCCCCTGGTGTACGCGGCGATATCGTTCAGGACGTGGGTCGTCTTCCATGAGAAGGCCCCAAATTGCAAGGCCGCCAGGCGGCCTGACCTTATTTTCTTCTCGGTCGGAGTCGGGTGTCAGTCCCCGAGTCTTCCATCCGCACTCTCAAGGAGCCCTCTTGGGCTCGGTGCATGAGGGGTTGCCACCGCTGCGGCGCTGCACTCTCTACGGCGGCCTCGAAGGGCACATGACGCCATAGCGCAGTCGCCGACAACGGGGGTTTGAGACTCCCAACTCCGATTCTGTCAACGATCCTATCAACGCTTCTCTACTTGTTGAGCTTCCCTTCTTTCTTCCTGGTTCTAGGCTTTCGCCTTGCGCAAAGGTTCATAGTCCGTTTCGCTCACCCAGAGGCGGTGCAGCACTACTGCCAACTTGCGAGCTACGGCGACCACGGCTCGTTTCTTGCCGGTCTTGCCCCCACGCTCGGCCAGCCGCAGCCCAAAGCGTCGCAGGTCGCTGTCTGGCCCGAAGCGACCCAAGACGTATTGGGACGCCTGCACCAACAGGCGCCGCGCCAGGCGGTCGCCCTGCTTGGTGATCCGCATCTGGGGCGTCGACTGCCCCGAACTGCGACTGCCCGGGACCAAGCCCAGATAGGCTCCTACGGCGCGCGAGTTGGCAAAGCGGAACGGATCGCCCAGCGTCAGCACAAACACCAGCGCCGTCAGCACTCCGACTCCCTTGATCTGGCGCAGACGCAGCGTCACCGGCCAGCGCCGCGCCAGGGACTCAATCTCCTTGTCGAAGCGGGCGATCTCTTGACTCACCTCGGTGATGACCCGCAGCAAAGGCTCCATCGTTTCCTTCAGCGAGGATGGCAGTGTCTTGTCCTGCTGCGCTTTGAGGGCAAACGCCATCGAGGAGCAGGAGGGCAGACGGTAGCCAAAGGACTTGACTACCCCGCGCACCTGGTTGATCAGCATGGTGCGGGCCTTGACCAAACCTTCCCGAGCTCGCACCACGGCGATGGCTTGCTGAGATTCCTCGCTACGCGGCTGCACCGGCGACAGCAGTTGGGGATCCACCCGAACCAAGTGCGCCAGGAACCGTGCGTCGCGCTCGTCGGTCTTTTTCAGGCTTGACGAGATGGCCCGCACCTGACTGGGATTGGCCACGATGACCTCGTGGCCCAGAGACTTCACCAACCGCGTCATCCACAGGCTGTGGGTGCCACTCTCCAGCGCCACCAACTGAGGGGGAAGGGCACTGAAGTAGCGCTGCACGCTCGCCGTCGTGGTCGACAGCCGCCGCTCCTCCAAAACCGCTCCGGTCTTTCTGTCCATCCGACAGATCTGGCTCGAACGATCCCCGAGATCCAAGCCCATCACCTCTTGCGCCTCAACTTTGCTAAGCTCAATCACGGTCAACCTCCTGCGCGTCTAGCCGCGCGGTTACCTGTTTGCAGGCCAGTATTCTGGCACTGCGTCACAGGAGGTTGGCCTTCTCATCCCATCTCTACCGCCTCCGTCGAAGAGATTTCTGCAGCGGCGTTCCGCAACCCACAGGCCTGGCGAGACGATGTCGACATCGGAGACGCCCGCCTGCTACTCTCGAAGGTGGAAGGAAGTAGAGACGAAGTCTGGTCCTTGGTCGAACCCTTCCTCATGCCTGGTCGGGAGCTCAAAGCTCGCTACGCTTTTGAAGATCTCTGGGAGTTGGAACATGGACCTGCGTGATCTGGTGAAAGCCCTGCTCGCGTTCGACGCTCTGGCGGCGCGACAGTGGATTGCTGACGCCGCACGGTCCGGATACGACTGGTCCCGAGCTCCGCAACCCGCGGATCTCGATTCGACGGCCTCTGCGCTCGCTGCCGGCGTGACCGAGCTTATGGCCGCGCGCTCCGGGCAACCGGCTCCAGCCTGGACAGCCTCCGTGTCCGCGGCTCCCGAGCGGATTTTCCTGGTCCGCTCGGCTGCGGCCATGCCTCGCCTGCGGGCTCTCTGCGAACGGGAAGGACCGGAACCCCTGCGCCGGCGCGGGTTCTTTGCTCCTCCCGAATTCCTGACCGCGGCCTGAGCCGGCCGATCCGGGCCAAAGGTCCGGGATCCTTAAGCCCAGCCCAACGGGCTGGGTAACGGATCCATTACCAGACCGGCGCCCCAACGGGGCGCGATATTCGACTCCGCTACAACACCGACCTTTTCCACCCTCTAAGGGTCTGCGGCGAAATAACTTAGGCAGGTCCTTTTTTCTCTCGCGGGAAGATTGCGTAGTTCCATTCACCATGAAAGCTGTCACGGCGAAGATCGATCTCGGCTAATTCCTGCTCACTGACTTTCTGTCCCGCAGGGTAAGTTGCGGTGTCGAGCTTCGCGCAGACAGTCAGACCCATCTTAGTGGTGGTCGACGCAATGAGATTCACAATGACCTCGTGGCTGATCAAGGGCTTGCCACGCCAGTTCTGGCTGATGAAGGAGAAGAGCCGGTGTTCGATCTTGTTCCATTTACTCGTGCCGGGAGGAAAGTGACTCACAGAGACTGGCATTCCCAACTCATCAGCTAGCTTCTGAAGCTCCACTTTCCATAGCCGGACGCGGGCTCCATTACTCCCACCACCATCCGCAGTGATGAGCAAACGCTTGGCGTTCGGATATCGTTCGCTCCCCATCGAGCTCCACCAGCGACGGATCGTCTCCACTGCGAAGCTCGACGTATCGTGGTCGACTCCCACGCTGACCCAGCCGCTGTTTGTCGCCAAGTCGTACACCCCATAGGGAACAGCCCGGCCCAATTCAGGCTCCAGAAAATCATGCACCTTGACTCTTTCCGGAGACCCTTTCGGATGCCACTCGCGCCCGCCATTCTTGAACTCCCCCACCAGCTCCTTCTTTTTTGTGTCGACGGAGATCACGGGGTCAGATGTCGCGAAATACTCCTGCGCTTGGCGGTTGATGTGCTCGAACTGGGCGTCGCGATCCGGATGGCTTGATCCCTCCAAGGTCTTATGGTTGGCCTGAAGGCTATAGTCCAGAGCGTAGAGAATCTTCGCTACCATCCGAGGGCTCGTCTGATGCCCTTTTCGCTGCAGTTCCTTCGCCAGATGCCGAACACTCTTCGAGGTCCATCGAAGGGGAGATTCCGGATCTCCGCGCACGGCTGGGTTGATGAGCTTCTCCAGATCCTCCTTCAACGTAGGATCGGAATCAACGGTTCTTTTGCGTCCTCCCCCCGGCCGCCTGATTCCACCGGGATGCGACCCGACTGGGGTCCGGAGCTCTTCAAGGCCACGGCTAATGGTGTCACGAGACATCCCAGTGGCACGCGCCACGATAGAGATTCCCCCGAACCCGATCGCTTGGGCTTCCGCAGCCACCATCAGACGACGAGTCCTTTCATCAAGGTACGGATCGAGAAGCTCGAACCGGCGCTGTATCGTCTCTCCGTCTATCATTCCTTTCGGAGGATACCATGGTTGCGCAATACGATGCCATGAGATGCCGTAGTTATTCCGCCGCAGGCCCTAACGCGGCCCTTCAGGCCGCATCGAATCCTATGTAATCCCTCCAACCCAGGGCGGTGCCCTGGGCTTGTGCGCCCGCGAGCGCACACGTATAGAGGTGCAAATCCTCTCCAGGCATACGCTCTCCGGCCTGGAAGCCGAAGGTAACTGCGTCGCCGAGAGGCGGGGTGGGGAGCAATCGGAGGCGAGGGACC